>JBAYWC010000197.1:0-2513 GCA_041674265.1 Terrimicrobiaceae bacterium | reverse complement strand
GTCAACAATGCGAGATCGGCCCAGCAGTCACTTGCCAATGCTCTCGCAGTAATTCTCCCATTGGTGCCCAGACGCAAGATCTTTTGATCTTTTTCAAGGCATTCAACTATATACTACATATATTATATGATATTATAGATATTCGATTGGCTGTCTGCTGATTATTCCAGTGTGAACAACTTGTGAGCAGGATTTTGAGCGGTTCGGCGATTTTTCACGCAAAGCCGCAAAGATCGCGGGGAAAAGCGGTTTCCGGCGGGCACCGGGGACGCCCGGATGCCAATCCGGGTGAACTTGAACCGCTCTAATGAGAAGCGTTCGAGGTGCTGAAAATACCGCCGATGGCGGCAGCAAGAGCCAATTGGCTTGCGGTGATCGGGCCGCTGGATTCCACCAAGACTCCGTCCTCGAGCCGTTGCTGTGAGAGGATCACAGGCGGCAGATGACGCGCAATCGTCTCGGTCTGGGGAAGCTTTCCGGTATCGATCATGCCCGCGGCACCGGGCAGGACTTGTGCCCCGAAAAGAATCACAGGGCGCAGGGCCGTGTACGCGCGCTCAAAGACGGACCGCGTGTCGATAAATGCGAACACCTCGTTTGCGGAGCGATAGGCGGGAATGGCGGAGGCGAACGCGGGAATCTCTTCGATTTTTGCCCCGTCCGAGCGGGCCGCCCTGGTCACACTCGTGGGGTCGATTCCAAGAATCAGGAATTGATCGGTCAGGGTCAGTGTGGGCGAAGCCAACGGATTGGAGACGGAGGGAATGCTGTAGAGTTTGACCCCATCCTCGTCCACCACACGCGTCTCGGGGAAAAAGGATATGAGTTTCGCGAGGGCCTCGCCCGCCTTGACCTGGTCGCGAATTTCCATGGCCAGCACGCCGGAGGGAGCCATCTGCCCGGTGCCCCAGTTGACGATCACCGCGCATTCCGGCCCGCACGCGGCGGAAACCAGGTCCGCCAACTCGACGATCGATGACTGTGGAGCGGTCCCCGTCAGAGCCTTCTCCAAAAGGGCGGACAGCCCTGCGAACCTGGCCAGGAAATCGACAAAGACAATCGTCTCCGACGATGTGAGGCGCGCTGTTTTGTGCGCGAGAATGTCCGCTGATTTCGGGCTTTTGCGCAGGAGGAACATGGCATCGCGCTGAAGTTCCCCGTCCAGTTTCAACGAGCCGCCCACCGCTTCCGTGGCGCGAAGCGCCTCGACCTGCTCGGGGACAGAATCCGCGCCGAGCGATCTTCCGGTTTCCAACAACACGTCAAGCGCCCTCTGGGGTTGCAGGAAGAAAGCGAAGTCCGGGGCGCCCAGCATCCGCTTGGAAACCTCACGGAATCGCGGGGTGGCGGCCAGGGAGGGAGAGTGTTCCCTCCCCTTGGCGCGGTCCAGGGCCGATTTGATCAGATCACCGCTTGTGGAAACGAACCCCCACCTGCCGTGACTGGCCGTGAATACCTGGAACTTGCCATGTTTGGTGCAGACGATTTCCTCGCCCTCGTGGCTTTCCCGCGTTGCGAATTCCCCGGGCGGAAGTTCCAGCCGCATCCGTGCGACCGCATCGTCAAATTCCTTGCGTCCGCCCCAAAACTGGAATCCGACCAGCGCGTCCAGCCGCTCGGTGGTGATCTCGGTGACCGCCAGAAACATCCTGCCCGGTTTGAGGCCGATCAGAATTTTTCCGGTTTCGTCGGTCCCCGGGTGGGCCATCAGCCTGGCCAGCGGCATTTCCAGGAAAGCCTGCATCTCCGGCTCTTTTCCGATCCGGGCCAGACAGGTTCCCTGCCAGCGCAGAAAGGAACGCGGCAGATCGGGAAACGACGCGAAAAACACGGTATTCCCGGGAACCAACACCGCCGCATCCGAGGGGCCGGACGCCTTCCAAAAAACCAGGACCGCGACCAACGCCAAAGCCGCAAGCGCTGCGGCAGCGATTGACAACTTTTTAATCATTGCCCCGTGTTAGGGCAAATCGGTTGACGCCGCAAGCGCGAGGCGTAGGATAGGGAAACTTATGGATACCTCAAAAATTCAAGACGCCCCCGCCTGTTGCTGCTGCAACAAAGACAACCTTCGCCTGGTTTCCGACATTTGTCTTTATCTCGGATTCCTTTCCATCATCGCCTCCGTCGCCACCTGGTTCACCGCCTCGCGCGAAAACCGCGCCTACGGGGAACGCTTCGGAATTTTCATCGGGCTCTGGGTCCCGAGTTTTTTCATCCTCTCCAACCGGCTCTCGCGCCTGGCCGACGAGTTGCCGGATGTGGTAGAGGACGGGGAGGAATAAGCCCGGCTCAAATCGGGCAATGGGCTGCAGGCCAAGGAACTTGCTGTCCCACGGGTGCGCCACCTGACTTTTAGTCAGTCGTCCGCATACCGGAAAAACCGATGTCCCCGCCTTTCCAATTCCTTGTCGAGATCGTCGGGCAGGATGTTGGAGAGCAATGGGGACAGCGGCCCGCCTTGCGGCGTGCCTTCCGTCCTCTGTTCCACCAACCCGCCTTCCATGATCCCG
>JBAYWC010000196.1:0-2546 GCA_041674265.1 Terrimicrobiaceae bacterium | reverse complement strand
TTTGGAGCGGGCGAAGGGATTCGAACCCTCGACCCCAACCTTGGCAAGGTTGTGCTCTACCCCTGAGCTACACCCGCATCCGTCGCGCCGGCAAAGCAAGTCGCCGAACCGTCGCGGCGTCGTTATGCCGGAAACAAATTTGCTTTGCAACTGGCGCGACGCGCCTGCGTCGACGCTCCGGAAGGGAACGGCTCCCGGAGCGTCGCGACGTCACTCGATCATGCGCGCCGTGTTGCCGGTGTTTCCGGTGATGTTCGCGCTGTCAGGCGAGATCCAATGCGGAACCCAGGTAAGAGCGACGATGACGAAAGCGGTGAAGCCGATCAGATACACGAGGATCTTGCCGACTTCGCCGTCGTGAACATTAACGGCCATTTGCCTCTCCCATTTTGTGTTGTTCGGCTTTCGCCGGAAGGACAGGGACGGCGACGGATGATGCAGCGATGAAAACCGCCGCCGTCCACCAGGACAGCTACAGGGGGACTGCCATGGCTGGGCGTAGTCTGCGGAAACGGTTCACCGAAACAAGGACCACAGACAGTATTTACGTTGGTCAAATACTTGGTATCATGAACTTTATACTTGGTGGACCCAGGCGTTCGATGGGCCGGAGGGCCTGCCGTTCGGCCTGTCTACGTGTTATCGAATTCTCCGCCGTCGCCATTGGCTCAAACTGAAGGGTCCGCCATGACCGAAGCTCTGAGCTTTGAGGACATCGTCGATCTGCTCGCGCTCGAGCCCAACGCGACGTGCGGCTTCGTCCGCATCACCTATACGAGCAAGCTGTCCTTCGGCGCGGACGCCTTGCCGCCGCCCTTCGCGCGCAGCGGGCCAGTGGGTTCAGCGCTCTACTTTCTGGTGACGCCGCAAGCGCCGGTTCGGCTGCACCGGATCCGCAACGATCAGCTCTATCACTATTATCTGGGTGATCCGCTGGAGCTGTTCATGCTGCATGGCGACGGCTCAACCGAGCGCGTGGTGGTCGGACCGGATCTGCGCGCCGGCCAGAGCGTTCAGCTGCTGATTCCCGGCGACACTTTTCACACGGCGCGGCTTCTGGGCGGCGGACGCTGGTTTTTCGGCGCCAGCACCGAATGGCCGGGCGTCACGCCGCAGGACGTTGAAATCGGCGATCTCGATCAACTGGCGTCGAAATATCCTGGCGTAGCGACGGAGATCCGCTCAATCGCGGCGGCGGTCAAGAACGTTCCGATGACGGCAGTCCCGCCGCGATAGGATCTACTTGCACTCCTGCACGGCGCGGGCCAGCGCGTCCGACAATCCCTTGAGCGAATAGCTGTCGGTGGTGGTTGTCCCTTTAGACGAAGCGGCCTTGACGATGAGCTTGGCGCCGCCGCGCATCGCGCCGACGAATTCCTTCTCCCGCGACTGATCCTTCACCCAGGCGTTCGTGCCCTTCGTGATCAGTTCGTAGCTGTCGCCGTCGATGTCGGCGACCGCGGCGGAGCCGTCCTTGGTCGGATAGCCCAGATTGATCGCGACCTCGTTGTGGATATTTTCCGCCGGCCGCGTCGAGATAAAAATATAGGCGGAGGCGTCTTTGAGCTTCGCTTTTGGCGTCCGCTCTTTCGGCTGCCCGAGCGCATAGCAGGTCCTGCTGCGCCCGTTCTGGGCGGCGTAGGCGCCCCATTCCCCATAGCTGCCGAGCTGCTCCGGCTTGTCGGAGCCTTTGTCCGCCGGTTTCTCGGCCTTCTCGTTTTTGGTCGGCTTTCGCTTGTTGGCTTTGCCGCCTGCGTCCTCGGCCGCGGCGTCTTCGGCGCTCGGCTTTGGCTTCGCTTCGGCAGCGTTAAAAGCGAAGGCGATCGCCAGTCCGATGGCGGCGAGCGCGACGAGAAGACGGGGGCGCGTGCGAGAATCTCTAAGCATAGGCTCAGATTTTACCGAGGACAGCGGGTGCGAACAAGAGCTTCAGCGCATTCTCGCTACCCGGCCGACCGGAGCCTAACCTTCCTTTCGAGCCGCCATCAAGTAATTGACGTCCGTATCGTGGCTTTTTCGCCAGCTTCTGGTCAGCGGCTGGAAGCTCATCCCAACGCGATCGATCTCCCGCATGCCGCCCTGGCGCACCCATGACGAGAGTTCGTCCGGGCGGATGAATTTGTCATGGTTATGGGTGCCTTTCGGCACCCAGCCGAGCACATATTCGGCGGCGACGATGGCCAGCAGATAGCTTTTCGTCGTCCGGTCGATCGTCGCCAGAAAAAGCAGCCCGCCGGGCTTCAGCAGCCGCCCCAGCATGGCGACGAACTCCCGGGGCCCTTCCACATGCTCGATGACTTCGAGCGCCGCCACCGCGTCGAACTGCTCGCCGGCCGCGGCGAGGTCTTCGGCGGTGATATTGCGATAATCGATGTCCAGCCCGGAAGATTCGGCGTGCCGTTTCGCGATGGCGATGTTGTTGGGCGCGGGGTCGACCCCGGTCACATGAGCGCCGAGCTGAGCCAGCGACTCGCTCAATATGCCGCCGCCGCAGCCGATATCGGCGATGCGCACGCCCTCCAGCGGTCGGTCTCCGGGCGCGTTTA
>JBAYWC010000195.1:0-2570 GCA_041674265.1 Terrimicrobiaceae bacterium | reverse complement strand
TTGCTGGGGATCGAGGCGGCGAGGGGAAGGCGATGGGGCCTGCTCATCGCCGCCCGCCTTGTCCAAAGCGGCCGTCAGAGGGTGCTCCAAATCTGCGCCACCGGAGGCTGGTGGGATCAGCTCAAAGAAGGCTACACCAGGCTTTGCCGATGGTTGGAGGCAACTGCGCCGCAGTTGGGAAAACCGCCCGATGGGATCCCGGATTTTTCCCCGCTCAAACCTCAATCCCTCTGCTTCAACTGCCGAAATTAGGTTTAGTGGAATTCAGTGGTTCAACTGCGGATTTTTTCGAATCGGGCGAAGGCCGTTTTCCATTCCGGATTTCCGGACGGCTGGAATTCCTCGATCGGGATCGAATTTCTGACGGTTTCCCGCAGTTGCTCCAAGGAGGCCAGCCTTCCGTCGGCAATCGCCTGCACGAGAATATTGCCGATGGCCGTCGCCTCGACCGGGCCGGCCAGGACCCGGCGCCCGGTCGCATCCGCCGCGAATTGGTTCAAAAGCCGGCTCTGGCTTCCTCCGCCGACGATGTGGAGTTTTTTGATGCTCCGCCCGGTGAGATGTTCGATGTTGAAAAGCGTTCCGCGATAAAGCAGGGCGAGGCTTTCCAGGATTGCGCGGGTGAATTCCCCGGGACTGGCGGGAATCGGCTGGCCGGTTTCGCGGGCAAAGGCCTGGATCTTCGCCGGCATGTCTCCCGGCTTGAGAAAGCGGGCATCGTCGGGGTTGAGGAGCGTGCGCAACGGCACCGCCCCGGAAGCCAGCCGGTTCAGTTCGGCGTAGCCCCATTTCTCACCGGAGCTTTCCCAGTCCCGGCGGCATTCCTGAAGAATCCAGAGGCCGACGATGTTTTTCAGAAAACGCGTGGTTCCGCCATACCCTCCCTCGTTGGTGAAGTTGGCCGCGCGCGCGGCTTCGTTGATCAGCGGTCCCGGAAGCTCGACGCCGATCAGCGACCAGGTTCCCGAACTCAGGTAGGCCCAGTCGTTGCCCGCGTCCGCCGGAACCGCCGCCACGGCCGCGCCGGTGTCGTGCGAGCAGGTGGCCATGACGCGGGCTCCGCGGAGCCCGGTCTCTTCCGCGACGGAATCCGCCAGCGGGCCCAGAACCGTTCCCGAGGGCACGATGCCGGGGAATGCGGACCGGGGAAAGCCGAACGCGGAAATCAGGGCTTCCGACCAGGTGCGTGTCTCCGGATTGTAAATCTGCGTCGTGCTCGCGAGGCTTTCCTCCGCTTTGCGGACGCCGGAGAAAAGGAAGTTCAGGTAATCGGCGATGCACAAAAACCCGTCGGCGGCGCGGGCGAGTCCGGGGCTCGTCTCCATGTCGGCCATCAACTGGTAAAGCGTGTTCAAGGCCATGAACTGGATGCCGGTCTCGGAAAAGATTTTCCCCCGTCCGACCGTTGAGAGGGCCTTCTCGAAAGTGGCATCCGTCCGGGGATCCCTGTAAATATACGCGGGGGCCAGCATCTCCTGCCCGAGCCCGCTCCAGACATAATCCACCCCCCAGGAATCCACGCTGAGACTGGACGCCGGAATCCCGCGTCCCGCGACTTTGGCCAGGCCCTTTTTGAGTTCGTCAAATGTGCGCAGGATGTCCCAGCGGGTCGATCTTCCGAGTTTGATCGTGATGTTCGGGAACCGGTGGATTTCCTCCAGGGTGAGTTTTCCGGAGTCCAGCGAGCCGAGCATGACGCGGCCGCTTTCGGCACCGAGATCACAGGCGATATAGTGGGTGGGCATGGCCCGGCGATTCTGCAAGAAGCCCGGGGAAATCAAAAGCTTTTTGGCGGCAATGCGTCTCTGCGTGAGGAATCGCTGAATTCGGGTTGAATGGTGGCCATTCGTCGGCTTCTCATCTACGGTGGAGGTCCGTCCGAATAGATCCGGGCCCCATTTCCATGCCACACTCATCCGGGAAATCCCTTCGCCCGCCTCCCCACCGGTTTTCCATCCACGCCCGGCTCAGTTACCACCTCGCCCGGGAGGGCTGGCTGCTGCTGAATCTGGCGGCGGTCAAAAACCCATCGCAGAGGGTGCTGCGCGAGAACATCACGAACAACCGCGGCATCGCGTTCCGCGAGCATGTTGTGCCCGAGGGCACGACGCGGTTTCACGGGATCGCCGCTCCGGCCGGCGATCTGGAAATCCTCTACACGGCCGAGGTCGAGCGCGACATCGTGGCCGCCACCGGCTCCCGGAATCTCCCGGAGCCGACGCTTGTTGACCTGCCGGCCCGGGCTTGACGGCATCGCCGTGGCCCAGCTCGTCTCGATGGATCCGGCCCCCGGAAACCTGGTGGACCAACTCCGCGGCGGCGGCGGTCCCCCGGCCGACGAACTGGCCTCGCTCCGTGCGCGCGGACTCACCCGGCAGGCCCGCTCAAAAAATCGTTCCGCCCCACATTGGAGATCGTGCCGCTGCGCTTCCTCATGCGCCATCGTCCCGAGATGCTCGGGGACAGTGCCAGACAACTCCAACTCATGCAGAAGACACTCGCGGAAACGAACATCAAGATCCAGCATGTCTTCAGCGACATTGACGGGACGAGTGCCCAAGCCACCATTA
>JBAYWC010000194.1:0-2585 GCA_041674265.1 Terrimicrobiaceae bacterium | reverse complement strand
TTGGCGACGAAATGATAACCATCCGATTTCGGGCATGACAGCGTTTTTCGTTGCTCATGCCCGTGCTTTTTTAACCGCAAACCCTCTCCCCTCCTTGTTCTGCTCTTCCCGGACGGGCTCTATATAACAAGACTTAGGATCTGGTCCCGCAAGGGGTGTGGGTTCGAGTCCCTCCCCGAGCAAATCCTCTTGAAGCAGCATAAACAAAGGTTCTGCTGGGATTCTGGATTTCTGAAGCGTTCTCACAGGAAGCGGAGAGAACCCTCCCCCGTTCCCAGGTGAAGGCGCGTCCCTCGGGATGGCTTGGAAGAGGGTAGGGATGGCCGGGAAGTATCCGGGCATGTCCGGTCGCGGAGAGATGAAACATCCAGACGGCTTCCTGCGGACCTGCCGAAAAATATTCGAAGTAATTTCTGATAGATATTTATATGATTCGGAAAGTTCTTTGCATGCAAGCCCGGGTGACAAAATCTTGAACCCTTGGAAAATAGGAAGGATGAATTCCTCCACCCCCCCCTTGCGGGTCGGTCTGTTCGGCATAGGCCTCGAGGCTTACTGGGCACAATTTGAAGGTTTGAAGGGACGTTTGGAGGGCTATGTGCGGACCGTTGCCGGACGGCTGGAGCGAACCGGTGTCGAGGTTGTCAACCTGGGACTGGTGGATTCTCCCGAACGCGCGATGGAGGCCGGACACGCATTTCGCCGGGAGGATGTCGATATCATATTCTTGTATGTGACGACCTATGCCCTGAGTTCCACGGTGCTTCCGGTCGTGCAGCGGGCGAAGGTGCCGGTGGTGATTCTCAATCTCCAGCCGACCGCGGCCATCGATTACCCGGCATTCCATTCCATGGGCGACCGCACGCGCATGACAGGTGACTGGCTGGCGCATTGCTCCGCGTGCCCGGTGCCGGAGATCGCCAACGTGCTCAGGCGTGCTGGAATCCGGTTTCATCAGGTCACCGGGGTTCTCGAGGATGATCCGGCCTGCTGGCGGGAGATTGACGCGTGGATCGATTCGGCGAGAGTGGCCAGCGTGATGTCGCACAACCGGCTCGGACTCATGGGGCATTACTACAATGGGATGCTCGACATCGCGACCGACACGACACGCCAGATCGCAACGTTCGGGGGCCACATCGAGATCGTCGAGGTCGAGGAACTGGCCGTGTTGCGCCGGGATGTTTCCGACGCCGATGCCAGGGTGCGGGTGGGGGAATTTCGCGAGATATTCGATGTCCAGCCCGATTGCCCGGAACAGGAGATGATGCGCGCGGCCCGCACCTCGCTGGCACTCGATGCCTTGGTCGCCCGGAAGAATCTCGGCTCGCTGGCCTATTACCACATGGGCAGCGGGTGTCCAGAGCTGGAGGATATCATCAGTTCGGTGATTCTTGGGACCTCGCTTCTGACGGCGAGGGGGGTTCCTGTCGCGGGCGAGTATGAGGTGAAGAATGTCCAGGCGATGAAGATCCTCGACACCTTCGGCGTCGGCGGGTCGTTCACGGAATACTACGCGATGGATTTTGCATCGGACGTTGTCCTGATGGGGCACGACGGCCCCGGCCACATTGCCATCGCGAGCAGCAGGACCAAGGTGCGCCCGCTCGGGGTGTATCATGGCAAAGTGGGGAGCGGGCTCTCGGTCGAGATGAGCGTGAATTACGGTCCCGTGACATTGCTCTCCGTGGTCGAGGACCGCGACGGGTCGATTTTCTTTCTGGCCGCCGAGGGCGAATCGGTCCCCGGCCCGATCCTGGAAATCGGAAACACCAACAGCCGTTACCGCTTTCCGATCGGCGCGCGCGCCTTCGTCAACAACTGGAACTCCCACGGCCCGGCGCACCACTGCGCGGTCGGCATCGGGCATGTCATCGACCGGATTGAAAAACTCGGAAGCCTGCTCGGCGTCCGTGCCGTCCGTGTTTGTTAAAATGTCCTCCGCCTGAGAGCCTCAAATCGTTTCAGTGATCCACCCTATGGGCAATCCCCTGACCGGCGTTTTCTATCACTGGCTTGGCGGACTGGCCTCCGCCAGCTTTTATATCCCATATCGCGGTGTCAAAAAATGGTCTTGGGAAACCTACCCAGGAAAAATCACAGAGAGGCAGCCCATCTAGCCAGAACTTCGAGGGATAAAAACACCGCAAAGCCGCATGGGTGCTTGACCTGCGGTCTTTTTTTCGCTTCAATATGTAGCCATGTAATACATCATATAATTGTTGACATTATTGCTGTATATGCTATATACGGTAGCCATGTTCATCGAATCAGTCCGCAACCGCAACTCCCCTCCCTGCATCCTTCTGCGCGAATCCTTCCGCGACGCCGGCAAAGTGCGCCACCGCACCCTGGCCAACCTTTCCAAGTGGCCAAAGCCTGCTGTCGAGGGCCTGCGGGCCCTGCTCAAAGTCCGCCGTGATCCCGAGGCCTGTTACGCGTCGCAATAAAAGCGGGGAATCGGGGAGTCCGATTTCGAGATCATCGCGGGGAGAGCGTGATCGGGACCCGCGCGGAAAGTGGAGAAGGATCGCGCGCAGGGGCGTGGCCGCGGAAGACTTCGAGCCGTAGGCGAGAAGGCTGGA
>JBAYWC010000193.1:0-2591 GCA_041674265.1 Terrimicrobiaceae bacterium | reverse complement strand
TGATTTCCGATCCGTCCTGTTTTGTCATGAGCCGCTTGGTCATTCCTGTTCACGGAAGGCAATTTCCAAGCTTTCCGCGATGGCGCACGCCTTCGGTGGCTCGATCTTCGCCGTGCTCTCCTGCCCTCCGTGGTGAAAATGTCTTTGAGGCGAAATTGGCTTTGGTCAGGCTGCCAAACCGCCGGAAAATGTCGTTTCAAAATACGCTGCCGTTTCTTGTGGGGACAGAACCTTCCCGGCCTCACACCAGACCCGAAGAACGTCGGGGCAAAAGTCAATTCCCCCCGGCCACTCGACTGTGAGCCCATTCGGCTTTCCTTGCAGAAAGAGAGCCGGATCGCGAAGCGGGTCGTCCGGGGCGAGAGCCGGACCCAGATCAATCTCGGCGCTAAAACCGTCGGAGAAGGTCAGCTTCATGGCGAACCCGTGTAAAATGTTGATGCCGGTGATTCTCATGGGAGTGGGGCGATCCGGTTGAGCGGACGTCCGGCCCGCATGTTGTCCCACTCCTGCATCAACTCCCCCTGATGCAGAGCGGCCCATTCAACCACTTGCCCGAGCACTCTGGGCGGTAGTTTCCCGGCCAACACCGCAAAATCGCCGATACGAATCGCCGCATCCCACTCTCCGCTCATCGCATGAAAGTGCGGCGGGTTGTGTTCGCCCCTCGTGTTGATATAGATGCTCACCGGCCCCCACTCGGAAATCTTCGGCATTGGACGGATATTGGCACCGCTTTCACAGGTCGTCAATAAACGGCCTGCGTCCACGATATGAAAACGCTTTGTTCCGTGCTCCCCCGCGTTCTCAATGAATCAAAAAAGTGGGAGATTTGCGCAATCCATGGGCTTTCTGATCGATACTTCCATCTGGATTGCGGTTGAGCGCGGACGGATGGGAGCCGCCGACATCCATGAGTTTGCCAGGGAAATCGCGAAAGAAGTCGTCAAAAAACTTGCGAAAAAGCCCGCGGCCAAATCATCAAAAGCCGTCAAAAAGCCGCCGAAAAAAACATCCGAAAAGAAGAGCGAGGCGGCACCGAAGGCACCTCAGCCGGAAACGTAATTCCGGGGCCAAAGATCTCCGGGCGAGCCGTCCCCACCGGAGCAAACCGGCAGGGGCACAGCACCGGTATTTTTCCAGGTTTATTCACGGGAAAAATCCAGATCCGGGTTCAAAACGCAATGTGCCAACATTGTTGCATTTCTTCTCTGGACCGAATGCCGACGCGGGCGTTGTCTCGGGTTTCACCAAAGCTCACACACCATGAAACCCAATGACGCAGATGTGGATGAACATCCATCGAAGAATACGCAAAATCTCTCCCGATTTAATCCGCGCTTATCGGCTCTTCCGGACGAGGAGCAGGAATCGCCTGTTGGCGGGAGACAGAAAGGCCAGGAAAGCTGGGTCCAAACGCCGGCAGGCCCCAGACCGGCCCCCAACCGGTCCCGCTCCGCCGAATTTCCCTCGGCGGCGATTCCGACAATCGTTGTGACGAAGCCAAAAACCGCCTCGCCGGATTCGGGGCCGTCCCCCGAGGTCCCCCTGCCGGTTTTCCCCGACAAGCCGCACGTCCCGGAATGGTTGCTGAAAGAGACGTCCATGGCCTTCAAGGCCGGACTGGTCGCGCTGTTCCTGCTCGGCGCGTTTGTCGCATTCAAATGCGGGGAATACCGCGGACGGAAAGTCGCGCTGCGAGATGTCGGGCCCGTCCCGGCTGCGGCAGCCGCATTTTCCCCCGCCGAGTTTCCCGAGGAACTGCTCCCCGCGCTGGACACCTCCCTCCGGCTTCTGCACGAGGGCAACAATCTCGATGCGCTCGATTCCCTGAACAAGATGCTGGCTTCGCACCCCAAGGTGCCCTCGCTGCATTATGCCACGGCCATTGCCGCGCTCCAGGCGGGCTATCCGAGGGAGGCGGATCGGTTGGCCGACGCCTCGATCAAAGGCGGATTCCGCGTCTCCGATTCCTGGGCGCTGAAGGCCGCCATTGCCGCAGCGCACACCAAGGGGGCCAGTCCGGAACAGGAAACCCTGCTGAAAAAAGCCATCGCATCCGACCCGATGAACCCTGCGCCGTTTATCGAACTCGCATCCCTCCTGCGCTACCAGGGCAGGAACGGCCCGGCTGCCGGCCTGCTGGAGTCCGCCGCGTTCCGCTTGAACCCCGCGGATGCCCAAACCGTGGTCGAAACCACAAAGGCCATCCTGGCGATCGATGTCGCCGGGAACCTTCTCCCGCCGTCCCAGCCGCTTGGAATTCCCGAAAAAGACCTCCCGAACGCCTACTCGGAAATGAAACGCGGGAATTTTGAAACCGCCGCCGCCATCCTGCGTTTCTGCCGCGACCAGACCGACCCCGATATTTTTGGCTATCTGGTCAATGATCCGGCCCTGAGGAAATTCACCTCCCGCCCGGAGCTCAGGGAATTCCACTGACCCGCCGGGAATGATCGGGTTGGGCTGGGCGCATCTCTGATAGTTGCAAAAAAGCTGGACTACAGCTGGATTTGAGAGCAAAGAGAGGCCATGCAATGGCCGATGGTGGTTCAGGGACGTGAAGTGGATGAGGAAAAAGTGCGCTGGCT
>JBAYWC010000192.1:0-2592 GCA_041674265.1 Terrimicrobiaceae bacterium | reverse complement strand
GAATCCGCCTGCGGCCAGTTCCAAGGCCGCTCGAAACGTCGCGGCCAATTTTGGTCTCCTCGCGGTCTGGCCGATATGCTCGCCATCGACGCCGCGGTCAAAACCGACACCCTTCAGTTCCTGCGGGACGGATTTTTGCACTTATCGGAGATGCGCCCTCCTTACGGAAACCTTCGATGGGGCGGCTGGCGGCGAAGGGATCCGCGGGAAGCGGTTCGAGCGCCGGGGAATTTGGACAGGCGTCGGGGATGCGCACGGTGGGACGGGCCCAGAACACCCCGTTGGAGATCACCTTTTGAACCTCGGCTTGATGGTAGGTGGGATAGGTCTCGTGCCCGGGGCGGAAATAAAAAACGCGCCCGTTTCCACGCTGCCACGTCGCCCCGCTGCGGAACACCTCCCCGCCGGTGAACCACGAGATAAAAATCAACTCGTCGGGTTCGGGAATTCCAAACGGCTCGCCATACATCTCCTCGGCTGGAATTTCAAAATAATCTCCGAGCCCCCGTGTGATCGGATGGTGGGGGGCGATGTTCCAGATCCGCTCCTTGTCGGTGGATTCCCGCCACTTCAGCGAGCAGGTCGTCCCCATCAGGGCTTTGAAAATTTTGGCGTAGTGCCCGGAATGGAGGACGATCAACCCCATCCCTTCCAGCACCCTGCTTTTGACCCGGGCCACCACCTCGTCGGCAACATCGCCATGAGCCATGTGCCCCCACCAGATGAGCACGTCGGTTTTCTCAAGAATGTCCCCGCCAAGACCGTGCCCGTCCTGGTCGAGCCATGCGGTGGAGACATCGAGCGAAGCCTCTTTCCGAAGCGGCCCGGCGATCGCCTCATGCATGCCGCCGGGATAGATCCCCGCGACTCTTGGGTTTTTCTTTTCATGGCGGAATTCGCCCCAGACGACCACTCGTGTTTTCGTTTGCATAACAGATTTCCGATCATCCTTGTGGAAACATTCCCTTGTTGGCAAAGGCAATATTAGAAAATATTGCCTCCGCCTCGCGGCATTCTCTATGCTTCGCCGGTGATCTTGCGAAATCCATTGCCGGCAGCGGCAGCCATGCTCGGCCTGCTTCTCGCAGGGTGTGGCAAACCGCCACCCGAGCCTGCCAAGCCCACGCCGACTCCTGTCCCGGTCAATGCCATCCCGGTGGGGGCCTTCCTCCCGCTGAGCGGCAGCGAGGCGGATTTCGGACAGGCGGCGGTTGAAGGAATCAAGCTGGCTGTGTCCCAAATCAATTCGGGAGGGGGGCTGGGAGGACGTTCGGTCCACCTGCTCCTGCGCGACACGGATTCCCAAGGCAGCGAGGCCGCCCGGATTGTGCGGCGATTGGTCGTCGAGGACAAGGTGGTCGCCCTCATCGGGGAAATCGCCTCGGAGAATTCCCTGCAAGCGGCACCGGTCGCGGCCGAACTGGGAATCCCGATGATCTCTCCGGGCTCGACCCATGCCGATGTCACCAAGGCCGGCCCCGGGATTTTCCGCGTCTGTTTCGTCGATCCGCTCCAAGCCCGAGCCATGTCGAAGTTCGCCAGATCGATCGGCGTGACGAAGGCAGCCATCTTATACGATGCCTCCGATCCTTACAGTGCCGCGCTCACGGCGAGTTTTGAGGAGGACTTCATCGCCCGCGGAGGCACGATTTCCGCCAAGGAAACCTGTGTCCCGGGCGCCACGGACTTTGGAGCCCAGTTGAACGCCATCAAGGTCAAACAACCGGAAGTTGTTTTCCTGCCCGTCTATTACGCGCAGGCCGCAGCCATCATCAAACAGGCGCGGCCGCTGGGACTGGACCAGCCGTTTGTCGGCACCGACGGCTGGGAATCCCCGGATTTTTTGAAGATCGGCGGCCCGGCGGTCAACAACACCTATTTTGCCAGCCACTTCTCGTCCGTCGAACCCTCCGCGCAAACCCGGACATTCGTCAGCTCCTACAAGGCAGAATACGGGCATGAGCCTCTCGCCCTGGCCGCCCTTGGCTACGACGCCATGAACTTCCTCGCGGATGGTATCCGCCGCGCGGGGGACACCGAACCCGCCGCCCTTCAGAAAGCCCTTTCGGAGACAGTGGATTTCCCCGGCGTCACCGGCGCGATCACCCCGGGCGCGGACCGCAATCCCGCCAAATCCGCCATCGTCCTCCGGGTGGATGACGGAAAATTCCACTATCTCGAAACCGCCGCTCCGTGAGCGGAGGTCTTCGACAAAATGGCCCCGACGAAATCCAGCGCAACCGGCCCCTTCATCTTGCCGCCGCACGGAGGCGCTGGGAAGAAGGCCCCGCATGCGCCCCGGCCGTTCCTGGCCTTCCACTGGTGAACATGCAAACAAGACATCCGGCGATCCCCCTGTGGCTTTCCTGCCCGGACTGCGAGGCTCCGTGCCGGGATCGCCCCATGCCGGTGGGTGCCGAACTCCGCTGCATGCGCTGTGGGATGGGCGCTCTGGCCGGGGTCAAAGCCGGGCGCATCTCCGATAAGTGCAAAAATCAGTCCCACAGGAACTGAAGGGTGTCGGTTTTGACCGCGGCGTCGATGGCGAGCATATCGGCCAGACCGCGAGGAGACCAAAATTGGCCGCGACGT
>JBAYWC010000191.1:0-2676 GCA_041674265.1 Terrimicrobiaceae bacterium | reverse complement strand
GCTGTCGGCCAGCTTCTCGGCCCAAAACCCGTCAAGCCCCAACTGCCGGTAGAGCTCGCACGCCAGCCAGCACGCGCCCCACTGGCGCGGCCGATGCAGTTGGAAGTCTTTGAGCCGAACCCCGATCCCGTATTCCAGCGCGTGGGCCGGAATCGCCCTGTCCCACGCGAAGAACGCCATCTGCCGCAACTGCCCGCTGTCCTCATCGAAGCCCTCCACAACCCGGCACCACGCTTCCCGCTGGCTGTCGTTGATCTCCCCCAGATACAACACCGGACGCTGCACGATCTTCCCGCCCGCGCACCGGCGGTTTTCCACGATCGACCAATACCGGTGCTCCTTGCCGTCTTTCCACCGCCGCGTGTTTCGTAAAAACATAACGGCTCCCGATCATAGTCACAAAAACCGCTTCGTGAAGAGGGGGGGTCTTCACTACAACGACTTTTGGAACCCTACCCCCTGTGTTTATGCGCCCTCGCGGGCTTCAGAACCCTGAATTGTCCAACACGATGGACGTGGGGCTGTGCCTGGGGGCGCTGCAAGCGGCCTGCGCGAACGCGGGATGTGTGCCCGGCATGATGAACACGGATCAAGGCAGCCAGTTCGCGAGCGAGCCGTGGCTGCGAGCACTGGAGAGCCGTGGGGTGCGCATCAGCATGGATGGAAGAGGCCGTTGGATGGACAATGTGTTCATTGAAAGGCTCTGGCGCAGCGTGAAATACGAGGAAATCTACATCAGCGGATGCGCGAACATTCCGAGCCAGCGCCAAGCCTTGGAGCGGTGGTTCGCGCGCTACAATGACTGGCGTCCGCATCAGGCGCTGGGCAATCAAACGCCCGCTTGCGTGCATGCGGGAAAAGGGAAAGAGGGAACCGAGAATTTTCCAGAAAAAAGAGTTGCCTAAGAGTTGAAAACCGATACGAATCCCACTTAGTGAGCGCAGGATAGGGCAACGCTGGAGAGCGACCCGAGCGGCGTCTCACTCGCGGTGAGATACCACAAGCGGACGAAACGATAAACCGGCTTGGGAGAGGAAACGGGAATGAAACTGCGTTCGGCGGCGAACAAACGTCCCTCCTCCCGGATCGACGCGGGCAAAGCCCGCAAGGCAACGAAGGGGGCTCCGCCCCCAAACCCCCGGAGTTTATCGCATTGGACGCAATGAGAATCAACAAACCAACACAACCAAAAACAACGCCAACCTCACTGACTCCCGCATAACCTATTTTACCGCTCTTTTGGTCGGAAAATGGGGTCCACCTCAGATGATTGTAAAAACCTCCTATGAAAATCCTCGTGTTGCTTGTTGTTTCGCTCCTGGGCTCGTTTCCCCTCGTGGCTCAGTCGCCCATGTCTTCCGCGAGTCCCGATCCGTCGCTGCCTAAGGGCCTGCGCGTCTTCACCGTCGGGCATAGTTTTCATGTATGGGTCTGGGGTGTGCTCGCCAACATGGCGGAGAGCGCGGGTATTCAGGGGCATGACAGGAAGGCCATGTATTTCGGCGGGTCCACCGTGCTGGATTGCTGGAACATTCCCCAGGCGATGAGATAGATCGACAAAACGCCACCGAAGCAGCCGCCCGTCAATACCGCCAAGGAAGCTCTCACCGCCGGCACCGTCGATGTGCTCACGCTCTCGCCCATCTGGATGCCCGACGACGGCATCGAGAAATTCGCCGTCCTCGGTCTCGCGCATAACCCGAACCTCCGCGTCACTGTGCAGGAATTCTGGGTGCCGAACGATACCTACGAGCCGAAATATCCCCTCGATACCCGCAAGCAGCCCACCGTCGATCACGACAAGACCGACCTCGCCGCGCTCAAGAAAGCCCAGGACGCCTACGACCACGACGTCGAGGCCTGCGTCGCAGGCATCAACCAAAAGCTCGGCAAAGATGCGATCACCATCGTTCCCGTCGGCCGCGCCGTGGACGCCCTGCGCGAGAAGATCGTCGCTGGCCAGGTGCCCGAAATTCAAAAGCAATCCGAACTCTTCCGCGATCCATGGGGCCATCCTCAGGCTCCGATCAGCGTGCTCTCCGGCTATTGCCACTACGCCGTCATTTATAAGCGCAGCCCCGTCGGGCTGCCCATTCCCAAGGAACTTGTGAGCCCGTATCATACCGAAGCGCTCAATCGTTTGCTACAGGAACTGGCGTGGGACGCGGTGAAGTCGTGCCCGATGAGCGGGGTTACCGCGGCGAAATAGCTCTCCCTTCATTTTGGTTTCCTGGATGCTTCGTCGGGCGAAAAGATGAAAATCCTCTTTGCCAATATCATCATGACCAAACGGTCGGGCACGGAGATGGTTCTCGCCGATCTGCCAGCTTTCCTCCCGCGGGCATGAGGTGGCGGGCTTTCCGGTCATCACGATTGGAAGGTCTCCCGTGAACGCCCGGGAGCGTCGCCGAGGTCGCCTGTATCGTCCGTCGCGGGCACGATCCCTCCGCGCGGACAGCCTTCTCGTCCCTGTTTCTGTCAAGAATATGAATTTATAACCTCTTGTGCGTATCAGATCCCGGTGGATGATTGCGAAAAGAACTAATCACCCGTTGTCAGAAACCTCCGGCAAAGCCGGAGGCTTGAGATAGCGTGAACCGCTCAAAGCGGTTGTTTGTTATCGTGAGGCGCTCAAAGCGCCATCAGGTTCATTTGTTCGAGGCGTTTGTCTTCCCT
>JBAYWC010000190.1:0-2776 GCA_041674265.1 Terrimicrobiaceae bacterium | reverse complement strand
CCGTATCCGGTCTGGAGTTTGCCTTTTTTGCCGTCGCGGTTGTGGCCGAGTTTGGCCAGCGGGCATTGCTTTCCCTCGAAGTAGCTCGAGCTCGGGTCGTAGAGGACCAGAGAGCCTTCGTCGGCGACTACAGCAATACTGGCAAGAGACAAATTATATATTACATGGCTACACATGGAGGCAAAAAAAGACCGCAGATCAAGTGCCCATGCGGCTTCGCGGGGTTTTTATCCCTCGAAGTTCAGGTTAATAAAAATATATACCCCGCCCCCCGAGGCGGACAACAGAAAACCCGACATTCAAAACCCGTTTCTTTGCCAGCCGCACACGCCTCTGTGAGAGTTGCAATCGGCGATGGACGGCCAGGGGGGCATGGGCGATGCTCCACTTCGTTTCGGTTGTGCCCCCTGCACCAAACATTCGTCTTTCCCATTGTTACGAGGCGCGATCGCGCTGGTTTTCCGCCCGTGTAGGGCGCGATGGCCCGAGGCGAGAGCCTGGGCCCCGACAGGCGGGACGCCTGTTCTTGTTTGCAACTTTCGCAGAGGCACCCGCGCACCCGCGCACCCGCGCACCCGCGCACCCGCGCACGCGGAGAAAAATTCCCGACAGGAGAAAAATTCCCGCTTGATTTTCCCCGGCATCCGCCCGCATGATGCCTCATGGAACCCATCGCGCCTCATCCACCAGGGGAATTGGACCGGTTGTTTTATCGTCTTTCCGACGAATTCTTCGTCTCGCACGCCGGATTCTCCCTCACCTACGACGACGTTTCGCTGGCTACGCTGTATTCCGAGATCCTTCCGAGGGATGCGAATTTCGAGACGGCGCTTGCGCCCGGACTCTCCCTGCATCTCCCGGTCGTTTCCGCGGACATGGACACCGTGACCGAGTCGCGCATGGCCATCGCACTCGCCTTGAACGGCGGGCTGGGGCTCATCCACTACAACATGCCGGCCCGTCAGCAGCTCTCCGAGGTCTCGCGGGTGAAGAACCATGTGCATGGATTGATCCGCGAGCCGATCAAGGTCGGCCCCGACCAGCACATCGGGGATATCCTGGCCTTGATCGAGGAAAAAAAATTCTCCTTCAGCACCTTCCCGGTGGTCGATGAATCCGGTGTCCTTCTCGGCCTGCTGCCCGGCCATTGCGTGCGCCCGCGTTTCGCGCCACGGGTGGTGACGGAGGCGATGGTGCCGCGGGAGGCGGTGCTGACGATCCGGGAGGACGAGCTCGGGGATGATCCGATTGCGCGGGCCGACCGGTTTTTCACGGAGCACATTGGAATTCACAAGCTGCTTGTGGTGGATTCGGAAGATCGTTTGCGCGGGCTTTTCACGCTGAGCGACATCGAGCGCATCACCCAGGAGCGCCTGCTCCAGACGAAGCCGGCGCGCGACGGAAAATTCCGCCTTTTGTGCGGCGCCGCAGTGGGCGCCCCCCGCGACGCCGCCGGCGGCATCGCCCGCAAAGACCTCCTCGACCACATGGAGGCCATGGTGGAGCGGGGGCTGGACGCCGTGGCCATCTCGACCGCGCACGGGCACACCCGGGGAGTCGGGGAATCCGTCCGCCTGATCCGCGAGGCCTTCCCCACGCTTCCCATCATTGCCGGAAATGTGACGAGCGCCGCCGGCGTGGAGTTCCTGGCAGGCTGCGGAGCGAATGCCGTCAAGGTCGGCCAGGGCCCCGGATCGATCTGCACAACACGTGTCGTCGCGGGCGTGGGCATCCCCCAGTTGACCGCCCTCTACGTCTGTTCTAAGGCCGCCGAACACTGCGGCGTCACGATCCTTGCAGACGGAGGCATCACAAAATCCGGCGACATCGTGAAGGCGCTCACCCTGGCGCATGCCGTCATCTGTGGAAGCCTGCTTGCCGGCTGCCCCGAGGCCCCCGGGCAGATCATGGAAATCAACGGCAAATTCTACAAGCAATACCGCGGGATGGGGAGTCACGCGGCGATGAAAGCCGGCAGCGCCGCCCGCTACGGACACGCGAAGGACAGCGCGCGAAAGTCGGCCGCCGAGGGAGTCGAGGCGCTGAAGGAAGTTTCCGCTCCGGCCGATGCCGTTCTCGCGCAATTGGCCGGTGGACTCCAGAGCGGCATGGGCTACCTCGGGGCGCCCACGCTCGAAACCCTCCGCAAAAATGCCCGCTACACCCGGATCACGGCGGCGGGCCTGAAGGAAAGCGCCCCGCACGACATCATCGAGGTGAAGACCGGGAACGAATAACCCCGCTTCTTGATAATTCGATTTCCGCAAGTGATGTTGTAGCCGCCCCGCTCTGTCGGGGCGCACAGCAACCTTGGCAAACGCGCGGCGACAGGGTGCCGTAACCACAACAGGCTCCCGGTTCTTTCAACCTACAAAGGAAAATGAACAGCCACAAAAAGGCAGGCATGTAGTCATGCAAGATTTTTCTTTAGCCGTTCTTGATTTTTTTCTGGTTCGCTTGCCGCGGGCAAGCCTTCCTGAAGTTCCCCCCGAACGCCTGCCGCGGCGAGCGGTGCGGGGTTTGGGGGCGCACAGCCCCCATCAAACTGGCCCGTTGCCACACTCATGGCGAGGTTGTCGGGGTGGCGAGCATCATGCGGCGTTGAAGTTCGAGAATGCAGTCGCTGATATTGGCGGGCAGGCCGATCTCCGCGCGGAGCTTCCTGCCCAGAACAACGATGAGTTTTTGAAGCTTGATGGCCAGGCTCTTGTCCGCCTCCAGAGCTGTTGGCGGGTTTCCGGAAAGCAGGGGCCAGACCTGGACGAGAAGCTTGCGG
>JBAYWC010000189.1:0-3036 GCA_041674265.1 Terrimicrobiaceae bacterium | reverse complement strand
TGCTGCTCGTGCTGCTCGTTTTCGAGGATTCGGATGAAAATTCGTAGAGTTCGCAGGAACCCGACAAGCAATTGACCTCCCCGGAAGTAATGGCCCGGAGCAATTCGTCCGATTGAAGCTCCTCGGGCAAGGAGATCAGCCAGCTCTCTTGCCGGGTTCGGATGTGCAGGCCGCGAGCGGGAACGATTTCCAGAAGGTCGATTTCCATGACGGGAATCGCCCGATTTGCCACGCACAGCCACCCCGTGGGTTTGGCGAGCGGGCTGGGACTGATGCAACAGGCGTGTTCCCTCCAGACCGGGCTTCTCGCCGTGGCGGCTTTGTTGTTGAACGAACTGTTTGCGGGACTTGCGATCATGGGTTTTGAGTTGGTGGAGTTGGGCGTGGATTTCCGCCAGGCGGCGGGAGTCGGAAGAAATGAGTTTGTTGATTTCGGCCTTCCGCACTTTGCAGCCGTTGCGAGTCATGGCGAATGCCTGGGGGCCAAGGTGCTGGGTCGCGGGCCGGTCAATTTTCTGGGCCTTGAGCGAAAGCCGGTTGACCCCCTCGGAGAATCCCGCTTTTCGCAGGGCGCGATTGCAGCGCACCTCCCACATTTCGCGGATTCGGTCCACTTCCAGCGGGCCAAGTTTCCGGTCATCGAGATTGCGAATCTTCGTCTTTGAAAAATTGCCGTTGGCATCCACGGCTCGGGTCGTCATGAAAATGTGTCCGTGGACATTGCGATGGTCGCCTTTTGTGTTCGGATGGTGCAGGCTCACGCAAAGCCCCGCCCCGTAGGTGTCACGCAATTGGAGACCGAACCCGCGCAAAAGGTCCCACTGTGCGCTTTCGTGCTCAACTCGTGCGGCACGGCCACGTCCATTGCGCGGCCCACGCGGGCGTCCCAGCGCTTCTCGGCCTGCTCGGCGCGGGCGGCGAGTTCTCCCGGCTGCATGTCCGGGCCGATGACCTGACATTCGATGACATCCGCTTTGTGTTTCGACCAATCGTTCTTTTCGCCGGTGCGCTCATTGGTCAATTTGCAGCGGGTGTCGTAGGCGATCTGCGCCACGGCACTGTGGCCCTTGGCCCGGCTGATCGGACGGATGGAGAGGTGGAAAATCGCCATGTCAGGAAACCGGTTTGGCCGGGTAGGAAAAGAAAAACTCCACCGGGCCGGGTGGTCGGTCCGTGGGGCGCGAAATCGCGGCTCTCCAAAATCCGCGTGTGGGATTTTGGCAGGGCGGTCGGGCCATGTCCCGACTGCCCGCACAGGTGTCAGGCAAGCGGTAGCGAGCCCTTTTCGCCTCCGGCGAAAACGCACTTGCATCGTGGGGTTCCCCCGCGATGCGTAAGTGCGCTTCGCCTTTCTTTGAAAGGCTCCGGTGGCTCGGAAGTCTCATGGGCATGGGTGGCCGGTTATTGACGGGAAGAGGCCAAGAGAGGGGCTTCCTTCGCGTCCAGAGGGAAGACGGACCGCAGAAGCTCGGCATCCTGCGGGGATGCCTTGGCGATGATCTGGCGCAAGATCGACTGGTGATCCCGGAGAACCAGCGCGCCAAGGATGATCTTGGCGCGGGTCAGTTTTTTACGTTCGGCGGTTTGGGCGGCCTGCTTGAGGCGGCGGATGCGATCTTCAAGCTGTTGGCGTTCGGCTTCCAGGCGTTCGATTTTCTGGCGATGTGAGGTGGTGATTTCCATAGATCGGGATTGTTGAGATTCAGAGCGAACGCCCCACGGCGGACCGGACAGGCAAGTCGTCGATTGCGACGGCCGGCGACACGCCTTTTCTTTTCCTACCAGTCCCGGAAAGTCTGATTTGCTCAAGGCGGCACTTCTGATCGGGGCTTTCCTTCCGTTCGCTGGGCATCAGCGGTGGCAACTCGCCGTCCACCAATCGCTCATACGCCGCTTCCACGGATTCCGTGGCGACAAGAAGATCTCGGCCTTCCCGCAGAATGATAAACCAGCCGCCGTCCGCGTGCCGGGTCGCCCAAAGCATCCGATCAACAAGCTTGACCGAACCCAGCAGGGCGATGATTTGCTTTTTGGTCAAAGCCAGCGGACGCATCCCCGCAATGGAAACCCGCTGAAAGGAACGTCTCATCCGATCCTCTGATTGGAATTCATGAACTTCATCGTGAGGCCAATGGTAGAAAGGTTTTCCGGACGTGGTGTCCCCGAGTTGGTGGCAATCTGTTTTCGATTTCATGGATGCCATTACCGCACGATGGCGAAACCGAGCTGTTCCATGCACGGAACAACTTTTGTCCTGAGTGGCCTGCGGTATTTTGGTGGCGATCATGAAGCGAAAATTATCCGCTCCTGTCCGCTTCCCTGCTCCCGTTTGGGAGCAACTTGAAGAGATGCAAAATTCCGCGAAACTCGGCGGACGGGCTGGGTCAAACGGACGAGTGGGAAAAATCAAACGAGATTGAAGGAACGCCCCGACTCTTTTGACACATTCTTGAGCCGCTGGTGGACCGAGGCCCCGATATTCTTGAGCTCGCTCACGCGACCGCCTCCAAATAAGGCCGCATCACCTTTTCAACCCGGCATGTGCGGGCAAAATCCAAAACCTTGTCGAATCGCCGCCGCTTGCTTCGGGCATAGTTGCGGAGCGCCTCCGTCGCTGTCTCGATTCCGATCCGATTCCGAAATTTGAAAATGTCGGCCAGCGTTTTCTCCCGGCTGAAGATGCGGACAGTGACTCCGTCGATGTCATGCTCTTCGACGCCACAGGACAGGGATTGAGGTGAAAAGCTGAATACCTCGATCGGCGGATGCTCGATCTTTGGGGGCCAGCTTCCAGGGCGCAGCGCGATCTGCACCGTGTGGGGGATTTGCGTAGTCAACTCATGGAATGCAAGGGCGCTGATCAGACAGACCACTGCCGATGGAACTCGCTTGGCCACCAGTGCCAGGTCGGGATTGGCCAGCGGAGGAAGCCCAACGAGGCGAAAAAGCCCGCGGCTGGTTTGTTCAATGAGCCCCGCATCCCGCATCTCATAGAGTGTGCGCGAGTGAATCCCTGCCTGAATGGCCTCACGCGTC
>JBAYWC010000188.1:0-3088 GCA_041674265.1 Terrimicrobiaceae bacterium | reverse complement strand
GATCCACGGAGCTTCGTTGCCGCGATTGCTCGCGTCGCCGTCCGCTTCTCTACATGCTGGATATTCAGTTGGCATGATGAACACTTTTCAGTTCATTGGTTTGGTTGGCGGTGCTCGCGCACCCGACAGCACGGATACAGAAAAGTTATTTTAGGATGAAACAGATCGCGGCCGTCACGGCGGATGACAACATTTTGAGCCTTGCGTGGGGAGGGGACTCGTTGGCAGCGACCCCTTCCACCGGCGAGATCCTGACCCTCGATGCCGCGAGCCGGGAAGCCGCGGCGCTCGGCGGCCACGGGCTGGGAAACGGCGAGTCCGCGTGGTTCCGTGGATCGCTGGCGACGTGCGGATTCGACGGAAAGATCCGCAGGAACGGGCGGGAGATCCACTCCGGTCGGGGAATCGTCGAGCGGTTAAAGGCGAGCGCGGATGGAAAATTTCTCGGCGCTGGCCAAGGCAAGGCGCTGCTGGTTTTTGATCGCGGGGGAAATCCCGTGCAAGGCCTGTCGGGGCTGCCCGCGTCGGTCGCGGATTTCGCATGGGATCCGTCGGATTCATCCAAGGTGGCGGTCGTCGGAGCCGGTGGGGCGCGGATGTGGAAAATCGGGGAGAGCGGGCCTTTTGCGCGATTCGACTGGGGCGGCGCGAGCCTGCGTGTCGAGTGGAGTTCGTGCGGACGCTGGCTGGTGACAGCCGACCAAACCGCGAGTGTCCACATCTACGATTTTACCCGGGACTATCCGCTGCACATCCAGGGCTATGAAACCAAGGTGCGCGCGATGGCCTTCTCCGCCGATGGCAGGCGACTCGCGACCGGCGGTGGTCCTGTTGTCACGATCTGGCCATGCACGGGAAAAAAAGGTCCCGAGGGAGTTGCCCCCATTCAGCTTGATGGACACGATGGCGATGTTGTTGCCGCGGCCTTTTCTCCCAAGACCGGCCAACTCGCCACGGGCGACGGAACCGGCATGGCCCTCATTTTTACATTCCAGGGAGACAGGGCTTCGCGGAAGCGGCTGCGCCTCGATGCCGGGATCAGCGCGCTTTCCTGGCACCCGGAAAAGGACTGGCTGGCCGTGGGCAGGGAGGATGGGGCAACGTCCATTCTGTCCCTGGAATCCTGAGCATGGACAAGATTCAAAAAACCCTGAAGAAGACATTCGGCTACGATGAATTCCGTCCGCTCCAGCGCGAGATCATCGAGGCATCGCTGGCCGGCCGGGACACGTTTGCGCTGCTCCCGACCGGCGGGGGAAAATCCCTCTGTTTCCAGCTTCCGGCGCTCCTGCGCGAGGGTCTGACCGTCGTGGTGTCGCCGCTCATCGCCCTGATGAAAGACCAGGTCGATCAACTGGAGGCGGCGGGGGTGGCGGCGACATTTTTGAATTCCTCGCTGAAGGTCGCGGAGTCCAAGTCCCGCCTGCGCGGGTTGCACGAGGGGAAATTCCGCCTCCTCTACGCCGCTCCCGAGCGGCTGATGCTCGACAACTGGCAGGAGAACCTCCGCAACTGGAATGTCACCGCCCTGGCGATCGACGAAGCGCACTGCATCTCGGAATGGGGGCACGACTTCCGTCCGGAATACCGGCGACTCGAGCGCCTGCGGGCCTTGCTCCCGGACGTGCCGGTGACGGCCCTCACGGCGACCGCCACCGAACGGGTCCGCGAGGACATCGTCCGGCACCTCAAGCTCCGCGAACCCGCGGTCTTTGTCGCCAGTTTCAACCGCCCGAACCTCTCCTATCGCGTCATTCAAAAGGACCAGGGAGTGAGGCAACTTTCCGAATTCGTTCGCAAACGACCGATGGACAGCGGGATCGTTTATTGCGCGACGCGGGCGACCGCGGACCGGCTCGCGGAGAGCCTGAGCGATCGGGGGTTTCCCGCGCGCCCCTACCATGCGGGCCTCACCGCGGACGAGCGCGCGACGAACCAGGAGCTGTTTCTGAGGGATGAAGTCCGGATCATCTGCGCGACGATCGCCTTCGGCATGGGGATCAACAAACCGAACGTGCGCTGGGTCATCCACCATGACCTGCCGAAGAACATCGAGGGGTATTACCAGGAAACCGGGCGGGCCGGACGCGACGGGCTGCCGGCGGATTGCCTGCTCCTTTTCAATCCCGGCGACGCGGCAAAGCAGACGCATTTCATCGAGGAGATGAACAGTCCCAAGGAACAGCAGATCGCGCGCGAGCAGCTCCGGCTCATGATGCACTACGCGGAATGTCCCTCGTGCCGCCGCCGCGAACTGCTCAAATATTTCGGCGAGGACTATCCCGCCCCGGCCTGCGAGTCCTGCGACAATTGCTTGGAGCCGCGGGAATCCTACAACGCCACCACCCACGCGCAGAAGCTTCTCTCCTGCGTCTATCGTGTCAGGGAGGCCGGACGGTTCGGCGTCGGCCTGAACCACCTCATCGAAATCCTCACCGGGGCCGACACGGAAAAAATCCGGCGGTGGAGGCATGACCAGTTGAGCACCTACGGGGTCGGGCGCGAGTTCAGCAGGCCGGAATGGGCGTCCATCGGCCGCGAGTTGATCCGCATGGGCCTGTTGGAACAGGAGCGCGGCGAATTCCCCACCATCGCACTCACCGAGGACGGGCTCGAAGCGCTCAAATCCCGGCGCATCATCATGCTGACGAAGTCGATGATGAGGAAAAAAGCGCCCGTGGTCCGCGCCGGTGAGATCGAGTGCGACGAGACATTGTTCGACCGGCTTCGCAAGCTCCGGAAAAAATTGGCCGACGAGCGCGGGGTCCCCGCCTATGTCATCTTCGGCGACAACACGTTGCGCCTGATGGCGCGGGAGTATCCGGAGAAACCCGACGACCTCCGCGGGATCAGCGGGATCGGGGAAAAGAAGATGGCCGAATTCGGCGGGGTCTTCCTCAGCGAGATCACCGGCTATCTCGCGACGTATCCGAAGGGGAAATTTTAACCTGAAAACCGCCGAATGGTTAACCTAACTTCCCCGACGGAAGGCCTGAAGGGCCGATAAACACAGAGGGTCCGATATTTTTCGGGCTACAGCTGTGCGCCGGAGGGGAAGGCGGCCCACTTGGGAGGGGAGGCGAAGAGG
>JBAYWC010000187.1:0-3173 GCA_041674265.1 Terrimicrobiaceae bacterium | reverse complement strand
GCTTCCCGATCTGAAAACAGAATTAACTTTATGATCTTCGTGGCTTCGTGTGAAAACATGATCGATCCGAACCAGCGGGTCGAGCCTACCGCCTGACGGCGGCGGCTCACCCGCATCGTTGGCCGAATGGAGAAGGGGAATAAGTATGACAATGTTTGAACGTATCGCATGCGTGGCTGTGCCATTAATCATCGCAAATGTCTGCATCTTTGCCGGAAAGCCTATGGTAATGCAGGCGGCTAATTCATCCACCACCGGCATCCTTGGCGCGATGCTGCTCTGCACAGGACTTCTTTGTGGGGCAATAGCCTGCGTTGTGTATCCCCTCGTCAGAACGACAGGCAACAAGAATAAGTGAGTAGCTATGACAATTAACTTTGAGTGCCAGAAGTGCAGAAAGGAATTTGATTGCAATGTCGGCAAGATTGGGATCAACGAACAGACCCAACGTCCTGATTTCGAAAAGCCAATTGTTTGTCCACGGTGCGGGCGTAGAACCATTGATGAGGTATGGTTGACAGAACTCGGTCAGAGCCAGATGACCAAAGCCACCTGGAATCTCTGAGAACCAGAAAAATACGAGCAAAGGGGTCAGTCCGAGAATCTTGGAGAGTTAAGGGCATAAGGGTTAAGCTCAACAAGCAACGAATAAAAACAAACTTCCGAACAACGGCATTCAGGCTATCGCGCTACGCGCTCAGCCTGACCCGTGGCGTTCTGCATGAAGACAATGAAACAGATAGCGAACATAGCCCTTGGAATATTCCTCTATTGCTCGGCAACCGCTCGTGGGCAGGAAGAATTGCACGGCGTGTTTTCAAATGAAGCCGAAGGGTTCAAGATCGTCACGTTCATGGTGCATGAGAGTGGCTATGCGTACTTCCATGCATCAGTTGCCGGGACTATCGGGGAATGGTCCTACGACAAACCATCATCGATCCTCACGTTCGAGTGTTTCGACCCGGGGTCAAAGAAGGATGTCACCATCAAGTTTACATTCGATTCAAAGAAACGCACCTACACCTTTGTGGGCGATCAAACCACAGAAAGGACCGACTCCTCCAAGACACTTCACTACATTACGAACGCCATTCCCGAACAACTGATTGAAGCGTTCAAGACCTATCCCGAGGAATTGGCGAAGGAACGCCGACGGATACAAGTCAGGGAAGAACAAAAACGACAAAGGGAAGAGAAACTCGCCAGAGAGAAGCCTGAGTACGAGAGAATACGCAAGGCAATCGTAGAGAACCCGCGCGTTGTTATCTCGAAAGAGTTCTATGTCAGAGAAGATACCCCAGCCACTCGAGCGCTCAAGAGCGCGCTTGGTGATCGAGACATTGCGTTTCAACAAGATGTCCTCGTCGATCTTCTTGGGGAGCTACCTCCTGACAACCACTGGATTCGGGAACAGATCTTCTCCAGACCTGAGCTCTCGGCGGTCACCATTGAGAAGTTCTATCCACAAGCTTTGGATTGGGGAAAACACCTCAACTACGGGATACTGGCCAACATCGCCAAGCATCTAAACACACCAAGGGCATTGGTAGAAGACCTTGCCACGAAACAAGACGTTCCGATTGGAGCTGTAGGACCGGCACAAATGCAGATAAAGAAGTATGCAGAGGAACTTCTAGCAGCGGACTCTGACACTTCACTCGACAAGCTCCAACATCTATATGAGTGTGCCCTCAGAATGCCCAAGGTGGCGCACACGGACAATGGAAAGTCTATCGTCCTTATGCTGGCAAAGAGTTGCAGCACGCCGACCAATATTCTGACGCAGATTGCGCAAACTGATGACCAGCTTGTTCAGAGAGCCATTGTCTCAAACACGAACACGCCGTTGGGCACGATCAACCAACTTGCCGCATCCAGGTTTCCAAATGTACGGGCTGATGTAGTCAGTAATCCGGCGATTACTCTTGACACTTTGCTTGCTCTTTCCAAAGACAAGGAAGGGAGTGTTCGCGCGGCAGTCGCCGCCCACCCCGCAACACCGCCCACGACATTGACCGAGATGCAATCAGATGAGTACTTTGATGTAAGAAGAAACCTTATCAAAAACCCTAACACACCCGATCCCGTTCTGCGGACACTCGCCTCCGATAAGTACGTCATCATCAAGTCGGAAGCAAAAGAGGCCTTAAGAGAAAGAAATGTGCAGAACCAGCAGGTGGACGGTACGCGGTAACCCGCGCCCGTCACCTGCGACGTTGGACTAAGAAGATGAAATACACATTAATCATACTAAACCTTCTGGCTGCCGCATGGATGTGGTTCTTCTCGCCAATTAACCAGAAGGCAGACGAAGTTCACATGTACTCACAAGTTCGAGAATTGGAACAAGCGGGTGTAATTAACACCAATTCGCTTGTCATCTTTCTGCAGGGTAAACCTGAAAGACTGGACAACCCTTACAGTTTGGGATTGGCAACATACATGCACCATTGGAAGAGCATGCGGGATTTCTTCATTATACCAGCAACCATCGCATTTCTGGGCAACGCATGTCTCATCGCAATATTCTGGAAATCCAAAAAGAAAACAGACAAAAGCGTCCAACCACCGGCTTCAGCGTAGCGCTCGCCAGGCTCGCGCCCGCTGAGCCGTCACGTTGGCTGAAAGAAATGATCAAAAAAACCAAGATTGGAAGGTCCGGCAAAGTCGCATGAAGCCGAATGATATGATACCTTGACCCTCAAGGTATCAAGGCCGGTCAGACTGAACTCGAGAACAGGGAATCACGTTCGTTGTGGGTGGGAACAACGGCGGTTTGCCAGGAACGAAGGAGTAAAGGAGAT
Source organism: Terrimicrobiaceae bacterium (assembly GCA_041674265.1). Classification (GTDB taxonomy): domain Bacteria; phylum Verrucomicrobiota; class Verrucomicrobiia; order Chthoniobacterales; family Terrimicrobiaceae; genus QYQL01. Next base: position 369 of record JBAYWC010000187.1, on the reverse strand, counting down.
CGCAGCCAACAATCGCCTTCACCTTACGTTTTGCCCGCCACGGGCAAAACGCAGGTGAGGCGTAACGTTCGGAAAGAAAAACCAGATACCGCAATTTTTCTCACACAAAGACGCAAAGTCACGAAGGAAAGCTTCCCGATCTGAAAACAGAATTAACTTTGTGAACTTTGTGGCTTCGTGTGAAAACATGATCGATCCGAACCAGCGGGTCGAGCCTACCGCCTGACGGCGGCGGCTCACCCGCAACGTTGGCTTGATGAAAAAAAACTTGCCATACACATCATTGCATCATATTATGTGTATCAAAGGGAGGGGTTCAGATATGACAAGGACAAATGTTGTCTTGGACGATAATCTCGTGGTGAAATG
>JBAYWC010000186.1:0-3241 GCA_041674265.1 Terrimicrobiaceae bacterium | reverse complement strand
TGCCAGAAAATCCGCCCCGTCCCCATTTTGGCCGGGGCACAACACGAGAACGGCGGACGGCGGGCGCTTCGAGAAGCTCAGGCACCGGAAGTCCGCGCGCCGGATCTCTCCGGAGGGCTTGAGTTTGAAAATCTTCTCCGTACCGGTGGCCTGCAAACAAGGAACGAGCAACGCGGCCACCGCAAAAATCGTGATTTCGGGCAAAGGGAGCTTTGACAGGCGGACAGGCACCCGCTTGGGATAATCCGAGAAACCACTAACAGCCATTAAAAACCACTAAAAAAAAGACGCGGACCAGTGACTTGTGCAGACTCCGAAATTCCCCTGACGGGTGAATGGCCTCTTGGGTTGCAAGACCGTATCAATTAGTTTTCAGTGAAATCAGTGGTTCAACCGCGGAAATTGGGATAATCCGAGCCCCATGCCGGATCAAGCCCCGCGAGTCAGTATTGTCATTCCCGCAAAAAACGAGGAAGAGCGCCTGCCTGCTTCGATTCGGGAAATCCGGCGGGTTTTTCCCACGGAGGAGTGGGAATTTTTGATCGTCGTCGAACCGGGAAGCGACCGGACCGGGGAGGTGGCGCGGAGGGAAGCCGGCGGGGACCCCCGCTTCGAAATCCTCCGGAATCCGACGGCGCACGGAAAGGGGCATGCGGTGAAGTCCGGCATGCTGCGCGCGCGCGGGGATTGGATTTTTTTCATGGACGCGGACCTCAGCGTTCCCCTGCGTTTCGTTCACGAATTTCTGCGTTCCACCGAACGGGCGGATGTTTTGATGGGATCGCGCCGGCACCGGGAGAGCCGGATTCCCATCCGCCAGCCGTTGCCGCGGGAGGCGGCCGGACGCGTTTTCAACCGGATCCTGAAGCTGGCGGGGGTCACGCGATTCTCCGACACCCAGTGCGGGTTCAAGGCTTTCCGGCGCGTGGCGGCCCGAGAAATCTTCTCGCGGCTGCAACAGCAAGGGTTCGGATTCGACGTGGAGGTGGTGGCGCTGGCGGAGACGCTCGGATTCCGCATATTGGAGCTTCCTGTCGAATGGGCGGATGTCGCGGGCTCCCAGCTCAGGCCGCTCCGCGACGGGATTTCGGCGCTTCTTGACGCAATCCTTGCCGTGCGGCGCGTTCGGCGTGAGTATGGAAAGAAATGCCAAGCCTCGGAGTAAATATCGACCACATCGCCACGATCCGGCAGGCGCGTTACCGCGAAGATCCGGAGAACCAGAACGCGGAGCCCGATCCCGTGGCCGCCGCGCTCGTGGCCGAGAAAGCCGGCGCCAGGGGAATCACGGCGCATTTGCGGGAGGATCGAAGGCACATCCAGGACCGGGATATCCTGAGGCTTCGCGAGAGCATCACCACAAAGCTCAATCTGGAAATGGGAGTCACGGAAGAAATCCTGCGGATTGCCCTGGAGATATTGCCGGACGATGTGTGCCTGGTGCCGGAGAATCGCCGCGAGGTGACGACGGAGGGGGGGCTGGACTGCTGTCGGCAACGCAAAGTCCTGCGACCGGCGGTGGCGCGATTGAGAGGGAATGGAATCCGGGTCAGCCTTTTTATCGATCCGGACGAGGAGCAGGTCGAATCCGCGGCGGATCTTGGGGCGGACTTTGTGGAACTGCACACGGGAGCCTACGCGAATGCCGCAGGGCCGGGGGTAAAGCGCGAGCTGCAGCGACTGGAAGCGGCGGCCCAATCGGCCATCCGGCGGGGGCTGCGGGTGAATGCCGGGCATGGCCTCAATTATCGCAACACGCCGCCCGTTCTCGGCCTTGCCGGGCTTGAAGAATTGAATATCGGGCACTCGATCGTTTCCCGTTCCGTGGTCGTCGGCCTCGGCGAGGCGGTGAGGGAAATGTGCGCCCTGATCGAAAAAAGCTGAGCACATGGAAAATCCGGACATTCCAGCCGGCGGCGGGCCGTTTCCATTGGAAAAGTTTTTGCAGGGCGAACTCACCAGGATTCAAGAGGCCGGGCTCCTGCGCAGGCTCAGGGTCCTGGATTCCCCGCAGACCACCCACGTCGTCTCCGACGGGCGCGCGCTGGTCAATTTTTCCTCGAATGACTACCTTGGTCTCGCGAACCATCCGGCTCTCAAAGAGGCCGCGATGATCGAGTGGGAGAAGGCGGGCTTCGGTTCCGGGGCATCGCGCCTCGTTTGCGGGACCCTCGCGGCGCATGAACGCCTGGAGGAAATAATCTCGGGGTTCAAGCGCGCCGGGGCCGCCTTGTGTTTCTCCAGCGGCTATGCCGCGGCGATGGGGACGATTCCCGCGCTCTGCTCGAGTGAGGATGTCATCATCCTGGACAAGCTTTGTCATGCCTGCCTCGTGGATGCCGCCCGGTTGAGCGGCGCGCCATTGCGTGTTTTCCCCCACAACGATGTGGAGAAGCTGGAGAGCCACTTGCGCTGGGCCAGCGCCAGGCACCGCGGCAGCCGGGTTCTGGTCGTGGCCGAATCGGTTTACAGCATGGACGGTGATGTCGCCCCTCTCCGGGAGATTGTGGATTTGAAAGACCGCCACGGGGCCTGGTTGTTCCTGGACGAGGCGCATGGAGTGGGGGTTCTGGGTGCCAACGGGCGCGGACTGGCGGAAGCGACCGGAGTCGAAGGCCGCATCGAAGTCCAGATGGGAACCTTGGGAAAAGCCCTGGGCACGCACGGGGCTTATATCACCGGCTGTCGTCTTCTGCGCGACTTTTTGGTCAACCGCTCCCGCAGTTTCATCTATTCCACCGCGCCCCCCGCCCCGGTGGCGGCGGCGGCCGCCCGGGCGGTCGAAATCCTTGGCGGAGCGGAGGGGGTCTCGTTGAGGCGGAGCCTCTGGAAAAATATCCGGAATCTGGGTTCCGCCCTCGGGATCCCGGAGTCCCCGAGCGCGATAATCCCCATCATTGTCGGCGCGGAAGCCGCCGCCATGGCTGCGGGCGGGGATCTCCTGGCTTCAGGGTTCCTTGTTCCCGCGATTCGCTACCCGACGGTCGCGCGGGGAGCTGCGCGTCTCAGGGTCACCCTTTCAGCGTCCCATTCTGACGAAGATGTCGGGAGCCTGGCAGAGGTTTTGAAGCCGCACATGGCCGGAACGCCAACGCGCTGAGGCGGAAAAATCCCCGGATCTAGCAGCCTGTCGGACTTTTCCAAGCCTGACGGCTTGAAAAAGACCGAGGGAAAAAGTAACCGGGAGCATGGCCGCCCGATTTGTCACCATAGACCGCGAAACCCAGCTTCTCCTGCCCCC
>JBAYWC010000185.1:0-3247 GCA_041674265.1 Terrimicrobiaceae bacterium | reverse complement strand
GAGGATTTCCGGCTGAGGCACCGGTTGGATGTCCAGAACCGTGAGCTGCAGGACATGGACCGGGTCAAGACCCAGTTTTTCTCGAACATCAGCCATGAGCTGAGGACTCCGCTGACCTTGATTCTCGGGCCGGTGGAGACATTGTTGAGCCGCGGCGAGAATTTGGATGCGCGGGTGCATGAAGGACTGATCCTTGTCCACATGAATGCGTTGCGCCTGCTGAAGCTGATCAATGATCTGCTGGATCTGATGCGGTTGGAGCAGGGGGCGGAGACCCTTCGCAAGAGGAATCTTTCGCTGGGGTCGTTTCTGAGGGGCATCGTGGATTCCGTGAAGCATCTCGGCCTGTCGAAATATCTGAAAATCCGGGTGGAGCCGGGAAATGAAGACGACGAAATGAATGCCGATCCCGTCCGCATGGAGAAGGTGCTGCTCAATTTGCTGACGAATGCCATCAAATACACGCCGGCTTCCGGCACGGTGACCGTGCGGTGGCGGTGCAGCGCGGAGGAGGTGTGCATCGAGATTTCGGATACCGGAGTCGGGATTCCGGCATCCGATCTCCCGAAGATTTTCGACCGCTTCCACCAAGTGCGGACCAACGCTTCCAACCAGGTCCAGGGCGTGGGAATCGGTCTGGCGCTGGCCAAGGATCTCGTGACCGAACATGGCGGACGGATCGATGTGGAGAGCGTCGTGGGCCGGGGGAGCACCTTCCGCGTGGTTCTGCCGCATGATCTCGAAAAATCCGCCGATCCGGCCGTTGCCCGGCAGGACGCCGGACCGGACGAGCCGTTCGAGAAGGCGTTCCGGTCCGCGGACAGGACATGGAGAAACACCGGGGGGGATTCCCTGGAATCGTTGCCTGTTGTCGGGAGATCCGGTGAGGTGGTGCTCGTGGCGGATGATGAGCGGGACATGCTCCAGTATATCGTCTCGTTGCTTTCCTCCGACTACCGGGTTGTCCAGACCAGAAATGGAGGCAGGGTCCGGGAACTGGTCGAGCAATACCATCCCCGTGTTGTCCTCCTCGACTGGATGATGCCCGGCAAGGATGGCTTGAGCGTTTGCAGCGACCTGCGCGCCGAGCCCGGCCTGGCGGACCTCAAGATCATGCTGCTGACCGCCCGCATCGACGAGGGATCCAAAATCCAGGCTCTCCGCGCCGGGGCCGATGATTTTTTGACGAAACCCTTCAGCAGCGCGGAAGTCAAAACCCGCGTCCTCAATCTTCTCCGTTCTTCCCAGCTGCAGATGGAGCTGCGTGTGCGGAACACCGAGCTTTCCGAAACATTGACCAAACTGCAGCGGACCGAAACCCTGCTGATCCAGAGTGAAAAGATGAACGCGCTGGGCTCGCTTTCCGCGGGTCTTCTTCACGAGATCAACAACCCGCTCAACTACACCCTGACCGCCCTCTCCTTTGCCAGGAAGATCGAGTCCGCGCAGGGGCCGGAAATCCGGGAAATCCTGGCCGACATCGAGGAGGGGATGCAGCGGATCCGGGACGTGATCACGCATCTCAAGGATTTCGCGTATCCTGAAAAGCCGGGGACCGAGACGTTTTTCCACTTGTCGGAGGCATTCGAATCCGCCCGGAAAATTCTCTCGAATGAGATTGCGGGGATGGCCGTGGAGGTGGAGATTCCGGAGACGCTGCTGGTCCGCGGCCAGAAGACCCAGATCACCCATGTCTTTATGAATCTCCTGAGCAATGCCGGAAAAGCCCTCGCCGATCTGCCTCCGGATGCCGAAAAGAAAATTTTCGCGCGGGCGGCCGCGTCGGCGGGAACATTGACGGTGGAGTTTTCCGACACGGGGCGGGGAATACCGGACGCCGTTCTCGGCAGGGTCTTCGAGCCCTTTTTCACGACACGGGAAGTGGGGTCCGGCATGGGCATGGGACTGAGCATCTGCCATACCATCCTGGAAGCGCATGGCGGCACGATCGTCGCCGGAAACACCCCCGGCGGAGGCGCTGTTTTTACTCTCACACTTCCACTGCCCGAACAACCCGACCAAACATTATGAATCCAACACCGCAATCCCGCTGCAGCGTGCTTTACATCGATGACGAGGAGAAGTCCCTCAAGTATTTCCGGATGGCCTTCGCCCCGACGTTTCCCATCCTCACCGCCTCGTCCGGCGAGGAAGGTCTTGCCCTTCTCCGGAAAGAAGCGGGCAAAATTGGCATCCTGGTTTCCGACCAGAGGATGCCGGGCATGCTCGGAGCGAATGTCCTGGGAGTGGCGCGGGAGGAATTTCCACGGATCGTGCGGATCCTCACCACCGCCTACTCCGATCTCGACAGCGCCATCCTCGCGGTGAACAAGGGCTATATTTACCAATACGTGGTGAAGCCGTGGGACGTGACGGAACTGGAGATGGTGCTGCATCGGGCCGCGGAGTACTACCAGATCCTCTCCGAGCGCGACCAACTCCTCCGCCTCAAGATGAGCACCTTGCAGCGGATTCTTTGCTGCGACAGGGTCAAGTGGCTGATCATGACATTCTGCATCAAATTCGATCCCCCGGCTTGCGCGTTCCGGCAGGCTTTGTTTTCCCTGCTCCGGGCCTTGAAGGATTTGCCGCCTTTCGGGCAGGCAGACGGGCATGTTTTTCGTGCGGGGCAGTTTGACGCAACAACGCTGATCCAAGAGGAGGTTGGTATGGAAATTCTGCTCAAATCGATGCTCCTGGATAAGGGGAGGACAGAGGGCGTCCTCCCGGAATGCGAACAGGTTTCCAAGCTCGGTGAGCGGGGACCAATTTTGGCCGATGTCCTCGGGGCCTTCCTTTCCTCGCTTTGGGAGGATGCCGTGGCCTCCGTGAAGACATCCGGCGGCGTCGAGGTGACGCTTTCGTCGCCTTCGCCTGGTTTTTCCGGGGAACTCACGGGGATTCTTTTTTCCAGGGGACCCCGTCAGTTCTCCGTGCATCTGCTCAAGCTGTTGTGGAGATTCGCCGAGGCCGGGGTCCCCTTGACTTTTGTCGTGGAGCGTCCGGGAAACGAGGATCTCCGGTTCTCCCTGGCCACACAGGAGGTTTTTCCGAATGACGTTCTCGGGGCGCTCCGGGAGGTTTTTGAGCGCTGGGATGTCGCTTCCCTCTGATCCGGACGCCGAGGGCGCATCTCTGATAGTTGCAAAAATCAGTTCCACAGGAACTGAAGGGTGTCATTTTTGACCGCGACGTCGATGGCAAGCATGTGGGCCAGACCACGAGGAGACCAAAACTGGCCGCGACG
>JBAYWC010000184.1:0-3282 GCA_041674265.1 Terrimicrobiaceae bacterium | reverse complement strand
GCTTTTTCTTCACTCCAAATCCGAGGAGGTGACGCTCTGTTGGGGTCGCGATGCGAGGAGGTTGGCCTGCCCGACAACCCGTTCCGGGGAATCGTCAAACCGGTATCCGTGGCAGTTCGGGCAGGTGACAACCCTCGCCGCCACGACCGACTCGCAGCCCTCGCACACCTTGTAGTTTTGCGGGGCCCCGACGATTTTCCGGGCGCGGTTCGTCCGGTCCTGAAGATGATCGGATGGCTTCATGACGGGGAATGGGGGGGGGCGTTCATTGCAGGACGCCAAGAGACCGGAGCTTTCCGTTTTTCAGGGAAAAGATCTCGCGGCTCACGGGATAATTCGATCCGAGGTAGCCGGAGATGATGTATTCGCCCATCTTCGAGAAAACCTGGTCCTGCCGCGAAAAGACGAGGAGTTGGTTGCGGTTCGGCAGGGCGACGAGGAGGTCGGGGCCGAGCGTGTCGGCAAACTTTTCGGCAAATCCCGGCGCGAGCACGCAGGAAGCGGTCAGGGGATTCCCGGACTCGAGCGCCGCATATTGGATGACGCCGTTCTTGTTCCGGACGAACTGCGGCTTGATCCCGGAGAGCACCTCGGCGGCCGTCTGGAGCGCCTCGGGATCGATCTTTTTCATGGCCATGTTCATGATGCGGTCGTGCCCGCCCTCGGCCCCGTAAATCTCGCCGTCCCTGAACCGCACGAGGGCGAGGATCGTGCGCTCCGAACCGTCGATCTTTCGCCGGACTTTGTAGTCCATGAACGAGGGCTCGACCATCCAGGCCCAATGCGTTCCGGCCGACGCAGGGCCCGGTCCCAGCAGAAGAAAAAGGCACATCGCCCATTTGAGTTTTGCGGGGGGTCTGATATGGATGCGGGGTGATTGCATTTCTCGAAGGGACTCTCGCGGAAGCACTGCCGACTCAAATCGTCGTCAATGTCCATGGTGTCGGCTATCAGATCCTGATTCCCGTATCAAGTTTTGAACGGCTTCCCCAGCCGGGGGCGCCGGTAAAAATCCTCACGCACCTCGCGGTCCGCGAGGACGCGCATGTTCTCTACGGGTTCCTCACGGCGGGAGAACGCGACTTGTTTCGCCTCCTGCTCCATCACGTCACCGGGGTCGGGCCGAAGATCGCCCTGGCGGTGCTGAGCGGGCTTCCGGCCGAGATGTTCAAAGCCGCCGTGGTCGCCGGCGATATCGCGGCGATTTCAAAAATCAGCGGGGTGGGAAAAAAGACCGCGGAGCGGATCGTCCTCGAGTTGAAAGACAAGGTGGGCGTCGCGGCCGAGTGGGAAGCCTCCAGCGCGAAAAATGCCCCGAGCGAGGCGGATGTCCGGATGCATGATGCGGTCCTCGCCCTCATCTCCCTGGGTTATAAGCAAGTGGAGGCCCACAAGGCGGTCCGCAGAGTGTTGGAATTGGCGGAGCCCGCTCCAAGCGCGGAAGAATTGATCCGCCAGGCGCTGAAGATCCTGTCATGAGCCCGGAGGAGAGCGTCCGCGCCATCCATGCCGCCCTGCCGGAAGGAGGATTGTTTCACGAAAAGGATTGGCGGATCTCTCCCCGTCCGTTCCTTGTGGGCCCGGAACTGCATGAGGAAATCGAAAAGCTCGGGTATCGCCTCCTGCTTTTCCTCCGGTCCTGCGAGCAACTCTACCGGCTCAGTTCCAAGGGCCGGCTGCACACGTGGGTCGCGGATCTTCTGGACCGGGGAAAGCCGCCCGCGCTTGTGGAATACCAGCGGGCGCACGGCATCGCGGGAGAAATCCCCAGGGTGATCCGCCCGGATCTCGTGCTCACGAACGACGGATTCCTCATCGCCGAGATTGACAGCGTGCCGGGAGGGATCGGGCTGACCGCGTGGCTGAACAGGACTTACGCCTCGCTCGGCCATCAAGTTCTCGGCGGGGCCGGCGGCATGCTGCAAGGGTTCGCGGGGATCCTGCCCGGGGGCGATATCGTCGTCTCCGAGGAGGCGTCCACATACCGGCCGGAAATGGAGTGGATGGCGGGAATCCTCAATGCCGAGTTTTCCGGGGAAGGCAAATGGCGGGTCCTCGATGCCGTGCCGAGGGGCGACTGGCAGCGGAATATTTACCGGTTCTTCGAATTGTTCGACCTTCCCAACATTCCATCGGCCTCCCGCCTGATGCAAGCCGCCGCGGAAGGACAAATTTCCATCACTCCGCCGTTCAAGCCCGCCCTGGAAGAAAAACTCTGGTTCGCCCTTTTCTGGCTCAAGCCCTTGGAAGAGTTCTGGCGGAGGGAACTCGGAGAACGCGCGCAAAAGGCGTTGCAGCGGGTCATTCCCTACACATGGCTCGCCGATCCGGAACCGCTTCCCCGGCATGCCGTTCTTCCCCGCCTGGAATGCCACACCTGGGATGAAGTGGCGCGCTTCAGCCAGAAGAAGCGCCATTTTATTCTCAAGATCAGCGGGTTTTCCGAGCAGGCCTGGGGATCGAGGGGCGTTGTGGTCGCCTCCGATTTGCCGCAAAAGGAATGGCGTGAGGAACTGGAGAATGCCCTCAAGGATTTTGAGCGCAGGCCGCATATCCTTCAGGAATTCCACCCGGGCCGGCTCGTCGAGGAATCCTTCTGGGTTCCCGGTCGGGATGAGCTCCTTCCCATGCGGGGCAGAGTGCGGCTCTGTCCCTATTACTTCGTCGGCGAAGGATCTGTCTCCTGCGGAGGGGCGCTCGCCACGATCTGCCCGGACGACAAGAAGCTTCTTCACGGAATGCGCGACGCCATCCTCGCCCCGGCGGGAGTCGCCGCGGAACAATGAACACCCTGCGGTCGCGCATCGTTTGTCCGGTTTCCGCCCCTCCGATCGGGAACGGGATGGTCTGCGTCGAGCGGGGAAAAATTGCCGCCTGGGGGGAGTGGGACGGGCGCGAGGCAACGGACCTCGGCGATGTGATCCTGATGCCGGGGCTCATCAACGCCCACTGCCACCTGGATTACTCGGTCATGCGGGGAGCCATCTTCCCGAATGCCAGCTTCTCGCGATGGGTGCGGAGGATCAACGAACTCAAGCGGACGCTCTCGGACGCCGACTACCTCGCATCCATCCGGAACGGGTTCGACGAGCTTCTTCGCCACGGGACGACCGGTGTCTTCAACATCGAATCCTTTCCCGAACTGATGATCCGGATGCCCCCCCCGCCGATCCGCACCTGGTGGTTTTACGAAATGATGGATGTGCGCAACCGCCTCCACACGGAAGAGGTCGTGGCCGGAGCCCTCAGCTTTTTTGAAAACCGCGCGGATTGGCCCGGGGG
>JBAYWC010000183.1:0-3290 GCA_041674265.1 Terrimicrobiaceae bacterium | reverse complement strand
TGCCAGAAAATCCGCCCCGTCCCCATTTTGGCCGGGGCACAACACGAGAACGGCGGACGGCGGGCGCTTCGAGAAGCTCAGGCACCGGAAGTCCGCGCGCCGGATCTCTCCGGAGGGCTTGAGCATCTTCACCGTGTCGGCGGCGCGCAATGGGGGAAGAGCCAGCAAGGCACCCACCAGAAGCAGAGTTGTTTGCATCATCTCACGGATTTACAAAAATTGGATCGGCCACCACCTATCGTCCGCTTGAAAGAGGGTCGAGCGATTGAAGCCGAAAAATGGCGGGCAAGGAGTCGAGTGCCACCGGGGCATCGCGATTGGTCAAAGCGGAAGGAACCTTGATCCGCAAGACAGCATGGGTAGATTGGCCTGCATGCCCTACCCGTCCTTCCGGTCTTTTTGTGAAGCTTTGGAAACGTCCGGCGAACTCCGCCGGGTCGGGAAGCCGGTCGCGACAGAACTCCAAATCACGGAGCTTGCCGATCGGGAGATGAAATCCCCCGGCGGCGGGGCCGCGCTCCTCTTTGAAAAGCCGACCATCGACGGCAGGGAATCCGTCTTCCCGCTGGCCATCAACACAATGGGCTCGCGACGCCGGATGGCCATGGCCCTGGGGCTCGAACGCATTGACGAGCTCGCCGACCAGATGCAGTTTCTCATGAAGGCGAAGCCACCCCGCACGCTCAGAGAAGCGCTCACGCTTCTCCGCAATGGGATCGATGTCATCCATGCGCGCCCCCGCCATGTCCGCTCGGCAGCCTGCCAGGAAGTCGTCCATGAACCGGGAGGAAATTTTTCCCTTCATGATCTTCCGGTCCTCCGATGCTGGCCGGACGATGGCGGGCGCTTCATCACGCTGCCCACCGTATTTACAAAGGACCCCGACACCGGTGATCGCAATGTCGGCATGTACCGCATGCAGGTTTATGATGGCTGGACGACCGGCATGCACTGGCAGGTCCACAAAGTCGGCGCCCGTCATGGGAAACGGTATTATGAGCGGGGGGAAAGGATGCCGGTTGCTGTCGCGCTGGGCGGCGATCCCGCGCTCACATTTGCGGCCACGGCTCCTCTTCCCGATGGGCTCGATGAAATTCTCTTCGCCGGCTTCGCCCGGAAAAAATCCGTCGAACTCGCCAGGGCGGTGACCGTGGACATCGATGTGCCGGCCAACGCGGACTTCGTGATCGAGGGCTATGTGCAGCCGGGCGAGATGCGGGCGGAGGGTCCGTTCGGCGACCACACCGGATTCTACACCGGTATGGACGACTACCCGGTTTTTCATGTCACCGCGATCACCCACCGCCGCGATGCCGTTTATCCCGCGACGATCGTCGGGGTTCCGCCGATGGAGGATTTTTACATCGGAGCGGCCAGCGTCCGGGTGTTTCTTCCGGTTTTCAAAATGAATTTCCCCGAGATCGTGGACATGGCCCTCCCGGCGGAGGGGGTCTTCCACAACCTGGTCTTCGTCTCGATCCGCAAACAATACCCGCTCCAAGCCTATAAAATCATGCACGGGCTGTGGGGCATGGGCCAGATGATGTTCTCAAAATACATCGTCGTCGTGGACGAAAACTGCGATGTCCACAACACGAGCGAAGTCCTCTTTCGTCTCTGCGCGAACACCGATCCCCAGCGGGACAGCACGTTCGTCAAGAATCCCTCGGACTCGCTCGACCACGCCCCCACGATCGCCAATGTCGGATCCCACATGGGATTCGACGCCACCCGCAAACTTCCCTCGGAGGGCTACACCCGAGGCTGGCCGTCCCTCGTCAAAATGTCCCCGGAAATCCAAGCCTGGGCGGACAAATTCTCCTCTTGAATACCGGAGCGCGGGCTGTCCCGCCCGCCATCGTCCACCACTGCGGGCGGGACGCCCTTTTCCGCGATCGCGCTCCGCGCGTCAGGTTCATTCCCATGTCCGGATTTTGAGGCCTTTGACACGTTGGAACTCCTTGGTGTTGGCGGCAACCAGTGTGGCTCCGAGACTGCGTGCCTGGGCGGCAACGAGGAGATCCATCGGGCCGATCGAAGCCCCTTCTGATTCCAGGGAGGCTCGGATGTCGGCATAGTGGAGAGCGGCATCAAGGGTAAATTCCGCAAGCCAGAAAAGGCCCAGAAAGGCTTCGAGGCGCGAGGCCTGCTGCGGATGGGTCCGGATGTTTTTCTTTACCCCGGTCCAGAGTTCCGCAGCGACAATAACCGGAATCCCGGTCAGCGCGGGGTCGGGCAACCTGCCGAGGCCGGTTGCATTGCGCAGCACCGGGATGCAGGCGCTGGAATCCAAAAGAAAAGCCGGCTTCACGAAGGGTTAGAATTCGAGGATTTGCCGCTCATGCTTCTCGGGACGCGGCGGCGGGTCGGGAAACTCTCCGCCAGCGGGAAACTTCTCCGCGAGGTGGTGCGCAATCTCGGTGAAAGACCGAAATTTCAGTGCCGACACCGGCTTGAGAACAACATCATCGTTTGGATGTGGGCCGCGTCGAGGCCGTATAATTCCTTGCCCAAAAAGAGCAGAAAAATACTCTCCACCACCGAGGCGATACCGAGAACCGACGAGATCAGGAACACCCGCGGCATATCCCACTTCACCGGCTGGGGGGCGGCTTTGGCATGGTCGAAAGCGATCGTCGTGATCGGCAGATCGTCGAGCAGGGCGAGCGCGATGATCATCGGCGCCGTCATGCCCTTGACGGCGAGCGCGGTGACCTGCGACTCGACGGCGGTCCGCATCGCGTCGTCGGGGTTGCAAAGCGCGAGGATGACAGCGGGCATCCCCTTCGTCGCATGGAAGGTTTTCCCGGTCGCATCCTGGAGCGTGGCCCCGGTGCGCTTGCTCACCGGATCGAACGGCACATACGCGGCCTGCTTGTCGGGCCGCATTTTTCCAGGCGCGCCTTTGCCTCGTCCGCCGTCAGTCCGAGCGAAGGATCCACCCCCTGCTCGCGAATGACATCCTCAGCGGACTTTGCAGGTGCAGTATTCATAGGAGGGAGAACTGATCCTGACTGATCTCCGGGGCTGGTGACGATTCAAAACCTCGTCTCCCGCGGCGGAATGCCCCGAAATCCACGCCGGGAGATGATCGCAGTCAATTTTTCATCCCCGTTTCGGTGAAATGGAGGGATTTTATCCCGAATTCGGCGATTGAAGGACTTGAGAGTAGAGTAGGGAGGGAAGTCACGGAATGACAGGACGAGTCCAATGACCGCCGACTTCCTTCCCCCTCGTCAAACCGGACGTGCGGATTTCTTCCCTGCGCGCTGCCCCCTTTCACCCCGGAG
>JBAYWC010000182.1:0-3323 GCA_041674265.1 Terrimicrobiaceae bacterium | reverse complement strand
TGCATCGCTTGCAGTAGCCCTGCACGGCATCATAAACAACGATCACCAATGTGGCGCAACTCAGCGGGAGATCCTTGGCCGCCTGCCGACTGACACGATTAATGCGCATTTTCCCCCCGCACTGCGCATCCAGCGGATCACCGCACTCATTCAACCTGTCATCATCATGATCCTCGCCATCATGGTCGGGTTGTTTGCCTACTCGATTCTCGCAGGCATTTTCCAGGCCGTTTCCGGACTTCGACCAGGAAGGTAACCATTGAGCGGAGACATTGCCCGCTTGTCTTTTGCCTGAAGTTGTTTTGATTGCACTTGCATAATCTCATACAATAGATACAACTTCAAGTATGCCAACAATGCTGATCGAACAGGTAAACGAACCCCTCCTGGCCCAGAGTGCCTTGGAAGGGATTGATGTCACCGAAGCGGGAACGCAGTTCGTGAGAGCCCTCGTCCGGGCCTATGGCGAACAGGAAATCTCCCCCGCAGTTCCTGCCACCTTTGGCCGTCATCAATTGCTCCTTCAAACGGTAAATGCGCGTGATGCGGCTGTGCGATATGGCGTGGCCGGTCCGGTCACGCCGGAAGCGGTAAAAAAGGCCGCAAGGGAAAAGCGACTCCTCGCCGTTCGCGGAAAAGGCGGCGAAATGCGCTTTCCCATCTGGCAATTCCTCGAAGACGGTGGCCCCGTGCCCGGCATGGCGGAAACCCTGACCGAACTCGCCCACAGTCCCGCTGGCGAAGGCATGGGAGCTTTTGCCTTTTTTCTCAATGCGAATCCGCTCACAGGAGGGGAGCCTCCGATCGAGGCGCTCCGGGCCGGACGGAAAGAATCGGTTCTGCGTGCTGCCACCGCCGCCCGTTATTGAACCAACAGCGCATGCACCGCTCGCCAAGACTTCCCCTGAAGCCGTCGGAGTTTGATCGCTTGGAAATGCCTTTGTTCGAGATGGACCCGCTTTGCTGGGTGAATTTGCGGTTTGTGGAATTTGCCTCCGAGAGCGGCTTGTTCTATCCCAATCCGGGGGCGCGACTGACTCCCTTCTCGTTGAAAGTTCCCTGTCTGTATCTGGCACAAACGGAGAAAACAGCTTTCCTCGAATTGTATGGGGACAAGCTGTATCTGGCCCGGCAGTCCGGCAAACAAATGATCCTGCCGGAGGAGGAGTTGAACCGGCGGGTGTATATCCGCGTTCAGACGAAGCCGCTCCGACTGTGCGATCTCGTGAGGAAGGGAAGCGGATCCAAGTTGCATCTCGACGCCGGCACGCTTTGGGCTTCCGACTTCGAGTATCCGCAGAGGTTTGCCGAAGCCATCCACGGCCACCCCGCCGGAGTGGATGGGATTCGTTATCAGAGCCGTCATACGGATGAAATTTGCATGGTTGTATGGGAACGCCGCCACGGATTGGTGCATTTGGAAAAGACCCCGCCCACATTGCTCCGATCTCACATCAGCGCCACGGACATCCGCACTGTCCGGTTGTTCGGCGAGGAAATGACATTGGCCGGGACCCGGCAAACCTTTGACGAACTGACCCGGGATTGATCTTTTGTTCGATCTCCTCGCAGCCGGCACAAAATGGTGACTCAAACGAATGAACCACGGATTTCAGGCATGGGTGTAATGCCGGCTGATCGCTTTCGTCTGGTGCCCCACAAACCCCATTGCCACAGACTCCACGACCCCCTGCATTTTCAACCATGTCGTGCAGGTATGCCGGAACGAGTGGAACGAGAGTTCCGAGCTCTCCCGCCGGCCGGCGCGGCCAACGCCTTTCGGGGCATGGCGGTCCCGGACATCGGCCATCCCAGCCAATTCCATGATCCGGTGGAACTGGTTCGAAAGCGAGGCCGGCCGGCCCCCGCACCGCGCCAAAGTCGCCTGCGATTCCGGGAACACGTAAGCCGATGCGATCTTGCGCCTTTCGATCCAATCACGAAACCACGCCAGAAACGGCCGCGCCAGCGGGATAGCCATCTCGGCCCCCGTCTTCCGGCTCTTGAACCTCCACCAGCAACCACCGATGTCCTCGAGCCTCATGGAAACGATGTCAGACAACCGCTGGCCCGTGAACGCCCCGGCATGGATAATACCGGCCCATTCCCCGGCGCCATGCTCCAAAAGTTTGAAATACTGGGCCGTGGTGAACACCTTCTTGCCGGATCCGGACCGCGGCAGCTTCAAAAGCTTGATCTTCGCCGCCGGCGACTCGGATAAGACCCCATCCGTCCACGCATCACGCAAAGCCTGCTTCGCGATCTTGAGGTAAACATTCACCGACACCGGCGCATACTTGCCCGCCAACTCATCCCTCCAGCCCGCAATCTGCCCCTGCGACAAGTCCGACAACGGAAGCTCCCAACCCGTCCCGAGATGCCCCGCCAGCGACTTGAGCACATCACCGGTCCTCGCCACCGTAGCCGGCGCCAGTTCCCGGCTCCTCCGCTTTTTCCACCGCGAAAAGTATTCCGAGCACGTTTCGTTGGAAACCGGCTTCCCGTGGATCCGCTCCACGAGTTCGCTGATGATCTTCCGGGCCGCCTCAGAAGTGACCTTATTCCGGGCAGCAGATTCTGCCGCAATCGCTATTTGAATCGCCTTCGACTTGTCCTTTGTCTTCGTGCTCCGCTGGAGCCGGCTTCCATCTGGAAGCGAGTAACAAGCCACCCAATAAGGCGACTTCCTGCGCTTGATCACGCTTGCCATAAATCAGACTGGTAACAACACAGGTAAAAACATTCAACAGTTATTTATCCATTTAATGCTATCAATGCTGATATTTCCTAGAGAAAACAAGGGAGCGGAAGGGGTGGGATTCGAACCCACGGTAGGTTTAACCCTACGCTCGATTTCGAGTCGAGTGCCTTCAACCGGACTCAGCCACCCTTCCTGATTTCAAAAATTTCCACGGGCGTTTCCACGTCAGCACGCTCTGAGAGCGACCGCAGACACGGAATCTCTCGGAGAAGAAAACCCGTGAACGCCGACCGATATTCAACCGGCACTTCTACAGTGCTTCACTATGGCCGAACCTTTGCTGGCGGCAAGGAAAAACAGCCCGGACAGTTCGCTCGGCCAAGGCATTTCCATTTGCCTGACTCAGGCAGGACTGAGCGTGGCAGAAGTAAAAAAGGCTAAACAAAACGCGCTGCGGCAATAGCGTCGTGGTGGGATGAACAAAAAAAGTAAAGTTGGCAATCGTGTTA
This sequence comes from Terrimicrobiaceae bacterium, assembly GCA_041674265.1. Classification (GTDB taxonomy): domain Bacteria; phylum Verrucomicrobiota; class Verrucomicrobiia; order Chthoniobacterales; family Terrimicrobiaceae; genus QYQL01. The sequence goes on along the minus strand of JBAYWC010000182.1, from coordinate 113 downwards.
CGCGTCGCAATAAAAGCGGGGAATCGGGGGAGTCTGATTTCGAGATCATCGCGGGGAGAGCGTGATCGGGACCCGCGCGGAAAGTGGAGAAGGATCGCGCGCAGGGGCGTGGC
>JBAYWC010000181.1:0-3390 GCA_041674265.1 Terrimicrobiaceae bacterium | reverse complement strand
GGAAGCGGCGCATAGGCTGCCCGCCGTCCCCGTCCGGGCAGGATCCCGGCGACGGTCAACGGGATCTCCTCTCTGCGGGCGTTTCGTCCATAGGATTCCACCACGAGGGAAATCGGGGCTCCCGCCGCCACACCGAGATCATCGGCCACCAGCCCGGAGACAACGATCTCCTTCCCGCCGGGTCCGGCAATGCCGGCGTAGGAAAGCACCGGATCGCCAGGACCTGTGGGTTCCAGCGAGGCATGAACGCTTCTTCCGGTGGCCTTGAGAGTGATCTCGTTGGACAGGGGCCGGGTCCGCGGAATCACGAATCCCACATCCCCGCGTTCGCGCAGCGCGGCCAGCCAGGAGGCCGGGCGATCGAAGGAAGCGCGGACGATGATCTCCAGTTTGTCGGGATCATTGTTCAGGCGGTCACGCAGGGTTTTTACGGTTCCATTTTTCAGGCCGAATGTGATGAGCAGGGGAGCCATGACGGCGGAAAGCGCAAGAACGACGCAAAGGTTCAACGGCAGCTCGTGCAGCAGATCCAGCGAGGCCAGACGGGCGACAAGAAGCACACGCATTCCCTTCACGACGGCATCTCCCTTGTCCCACCCGTTTCCCATTGTTCCTCGCGGAGCCGGGCCTGGGTCCCGCCGGAAGACGTGCGGGTGACTTGAAACCGGAAAAGCCGGTCGGTTCGGTTGCGGAGGAGCGCCTCGTCGTGGGACACGATGAGCACCGTCGCCCCGGAAGACCGCGCGTGTTCCAAAAGCAGATCCCGAATCTCGCGCGCCGCGTGTTTGTCAACAGATCCCGTCGGCTCATCCGCGATCAGCACGGCTGGGCGGTGGACAAGCGCCCGGGCGAGGGCGGCCCGCTGGCGCTGCCCGCCGGAGAGAAACGCGGGTTTCTTGCACTCCTGTCCCTGAAGCCCGAGCTTCCCCAGCAGGTCGCGGGCCGATGCGGTGCCATCCTGCATCCCGAGAATGTGCGAGGGCAGCAGAACATTGTCCATCACCGAGAGGAACGGCAGCAGTCCTCCGGATTGCATCATGTATCCGAAGTGTGCGGCCCGCAGGCGGGCCAGGGCGGCGTCATCGAGGCTCCGGACATCGGTGGCACCGGTGTCATCCCTCCCGATCTCGAATCGCGCGGCCTTGGCGGATGGCGTGATGAGTCCGAGAACATCCATCAACGTGCTTTTCCCGCAACCGCTCTCCCCCACGAACGCGACAGTTTCCCCTCTTCGGATCACGAGTTCCGAAACGAGAAGCTCGAAGCGGACCCCGGCCTGCTCGAGCACGACCCGCATGTCCGCAATCAAAAATGCGGGGGAGTTGGAACTGGAGTTCACCGGCGCTCCATTTCACCAGTAAGAGCAGCGGTGACTCCGCTCGCCTTCATCAGTATCCGGGCTGTAACCGTTGCCTGGCGGTGGCTCGTACGATCCATGACAACGGTCACTTGCATGGAGCCTTCCTCAGTATCAGTAGCGCCGACAACAACCGCTCTTTCTCCAGATACTTTGACACGAGACGGCAGAGGCTTGGTGTTTACCGCGTAGCTGCATCCTCGCCGCTCGTCTGGATCAATTTTCACAACAAAGGTCCCAGTTCGCCCCTCCTGGCCCTTTGGAGAACCGATGCATACTAACTCGCCAGTCCATGTCCCCGCCCAGTCGGCAACCGGGGCTTTCGATTCCGACCTCACAGGTTCCGACTGCGGGGAAGAAGCTGAGACTGGTTTTGCTGATTTCCTACGAATCTCCTCCAGCAAGTGATTGACCTGTTGGAGTTCTTTTTTGTTTTTCCGAAGCTCGGCGATCTCGGATTTCAGTTCTTCCTGCGAGGCATTGTCGGGAGATTTTTTGGAAGTCGTCGCCGCCTTTTGTGTCCCTCCTCCCGATTCGCCGATCACGTTGTCATCCGCAAAAGCGCGGCAGGCGAGCAGCAGGACAAGGCAGGGAATCCCAAGCCATGTTGCGAACCTGCGCGGCAACGATTTTTTCACGGCAGTTGATCGAGCGGGATGGCCGCCACCCAGGCGTCGGAGGAATCCTCCGGGTTCAAGGCCACCCAGCGTTCCGGGTTGTCGTGAATGGTCTGGTAGTATCCCAGCTTGGCCATGACGGTGTTGATGAACTGGCTTTGGGCGTCCGGGGAGAGCTGCTTCCAGTTTTCGTCGGTCATCGCCATCACCGTGCTCTGATACGGCAACCCCTGGAGAAACGCCGGCACCAAGCCTGCCTGGGCGAGGGTTTCCGCCTTGGGAATTTTGTCCGGATCGCGCGCGGTGGCGGCGACGACCGAGCGCAAGGCGTCGAAGAAATCCTCGCCGGAGATCTTGCCACGAATGCCTGCGTCGGCCACGCGGTCGAGCATGACCTTGAGATTGTTGAGTTGGTTCTTCGTCAGGAAGACCTGCACATCCAGCGCCTGGACCGCGGGTGTGGACAGGTCCTTGTCCGCAGCCCATCCGGTCACGTCCGGCGGAACCTCCGCGCCTTCGACCGATCCGAGCCACTGGACCATGGCACCCCGGAACATGTCGCTGGCGAGCCGGAGCCCGGACTGCTTCGCGCTGCCCGTGTCAACGACCTCGGAGACCGGCGACCGGCCTTGCAGGTCCCCTTCCGTCAGTTCCCCGGAGACGGCCTTCTTCATGAATTCCAGCAGGCCCACGGCCAGTGCGCCAGATGTTTCCCCATACAGGGCGGGATCGGTGGCGTCGATCTTGCGGAAGTTTTCGGAGCCGGGGCGGGAATTGGGATTCCTGGAGAAGAGACGGAATTGCTCCTCTCCCGTCTCTGCGTAGGTCTCCCATTTCGGCGAACCGAGATAGATGGAGGAGACATAGACATTGGCGGAATCCGCCAGCCTGCGGATGCTCTCGGCGTCCATTCCCGATGCCGTTCCCTTGGGTCCATTCGGATGGTCCTTTCCGGTTGCGCCTGGAGGACGCCCGGGAGCATCGCCCACGAGGACGATCAGGCGGAGCGCTCCTTCGCGCCACGCAGTTTTCTCGATACCGTCCGCCATGCCGGCGAAGACGTCCTCCTCGTAATCCTTGCTGTCCACGCGCGTTTCCTCGACTCCCGACAGGGTTTTGGCGAAGCTGCCCATGTCTTGGAGAGCGGGTGTGAAATTTTTCGTGTTGAAGCCGATTCCGGGACAGGCTTCCGGGGAATCCCTGAATCCCCACATGCCGAACCGGATGGCGTTCGCAACGGCCGGTTCGCCTTTCATCAAATCCATGCTTCCCTCGATCATTTCCAGCGTCTTTGTGATGAAGGGTCCCATGCTGCGGGTCATGTCCATCACGAAGACGATGTCGACTTTCACGTTTCCCGCCTTTCCGTAGTTCGACTTGCGGGTTGCGTCGCCGCGGGCGCGGGGATCGTCGAGG
>JBAYWC010000180.1:0-3417 GCA_041674265.1 Terrimicrobiaceae bacterium | reverse complement strand
GGGGGAATTTCACCCCGCTTTCCTAGGCCGACGGATTGGTTTGGTTATGAAAAGAACGAATAACCGGAGAATGCCCGGTCAGCATGATTTGGAGATTTGCCGTTTTTGAATCCGGAGTCAAGGCGCAATTTAAGAAATTCTTATAATAAACACAATCCAGGCAGCCCGGGGTTGACACTCTGCGGCAATTCGGTTTGCCTTTTCGCCTGTGAAAATCTCCCGATCCTCCCGGATTGTCCTGTTTCTTTCTGGTCTTGCCTGTTGGGTTCCCCTGCACCGGGCGGCTGCGGAGACGCAAATCGCGACACCGGTGGCCATGATCATGCGTGCTCTCAAACGCCAGCCCATCGAAGCTCTGCGCCGAGGTGCGCCCAAGGGGCGAAAGGGGCTTTATGTCTATGATCGGGCAGGTATCGACTTCAAGGCATGGGAGAAATGGAAGCAGACAGGAGGAATCTATTTCCTCTCGCGAGAGAAGGAAAACACGGCCTTGGGCGTGATGAAAAACCTGGATTGGGATCGCCTTGATGAACGCAATGCCGGCGTCCAGAGCGACGATCTGTGCGAAAGCTCCTCCGGCGTGCGCGTGCGCAGTGTGACTTTCAACACCGTTGGGTCCGACGGTTGGGGGAACACATTGTCGAAGAGACTTCCGGAAGGCACGCAATCACGGAAACTTCCACCAGCGACGGGCAACTTCAGGTTTGTTTTGTGCGAAATGCGTTCGTTGGCGGAGGAGGCGCGCCACGAGCGATCCAGATGCCAAGCAGGGCCATGTCGGATGGAGTGACCCCGCTGATGCGGGCGGCCTGGCCGAGCGTTTCCGGACGGATTTTCGAGAGTTTTTGCACGGCTTCGGTGCGCAGTCCGTTGATGTCTGCGTAGGCGATCCAGGCGGGGATCAGTTTTCCTTCATGGCGTTCCGAGCGGGCGATCTGTTCCTCCTGGCGCAGGATGTAGCCTTCGTATTTCAGGTCGGTTTCGATCTGCTCCCAGATTTCCGGGGCATAGGCGGTGCGGGTGTCCTGCGGCAGCGCGGGCCATGTGTTTTCCGCCCGCTTGAGCCAGCGTTCCAGTGGAAGGGAATCGATTTTTATTTCGCGAAGCCGCGAGCGCAGTTCCGCGATTCGGGCGGACTTTTGCTCGAAGCGGGATTTTCGCTCCCCGGTTACCAATCCGGCTGTGATGCCTTTGTCCGTGAGCCGGAGGTCGGCGTTGTCCTGCCGGAGGAGCAGGCGGTATTCGGCACGGCTGGTGAACATCCGGTAGGGTTCCGGCGTGCCCCGCGTGGCGAGATCGTCGAGGAGGACTCCGATGTAGGCCTCGTGGCGGGCGAGCGTGAATGCCGGGCGCGATTGCACTTTTAGGGCCGCATTCGCACCCGCAACGAGCCCCTGCGCGGCGGCCTCCTCGTAACCGGATGTGCCGTTGATCTGCCCGGCAAAATAGAGTCTCGCGATCCGCTTCGTCTCAAGCGTTGTGTGGAGCTGGGTGGGGGGACAGTAGTCGTATTCGACCGCGTAGCCCGGACGCAGGATCTCCGCGTTTTCGAGTCCGGCCACGCTGCGGATGAATGCATATTGGACATCGAACGGCAGGCTTGTGGAGACGCCGTTCACGTAGATCTCACCGGTATGACGTCCCTCGGGTTCGAGAAAAATTTGGTGTTTCGGCTTGTCCGCGAACTTGACGACCTTGTCTTCGATGCTCGGGCAATAGCGCGGGCCGACACCTTCGATGACGCCGGCGTAGAGCGGGGACTTGTCGAGGTTCGCGCGGATGATTTCGTGTGTGCGTTCGTTCGTGGAGGTGATGAAGCAGGGGATCTGCCGCGCGCGGAAAGCCCCACCCCGCCATTCGTTGAGCGTGAAAATCTCGTCCTCTTCACGTCGCAAGGTGTCGGCCAAATAGCTGAAAACCGGCGGCGGCTCATCGCCCGGCTGCGACTCGCACTTCGAGAAATCAATGCTCTTCGCGAGCAAGCGGCAGGGGGTTCCCGTCTTGAAGCGCCCGATCTCAAAGCCGAGTTCCTTCAAGCAATCACTGAATGTCGAGGCCGTGTCCCCGAGGCGGCCGCCCACCTGGTTCCTGAGCCCGACATGCAGGAGCCCGCGCAGGAATGTTCCCGTCGTAACGATCGCCGACTTCGCGCGGAAGCGGATGCCCAGGTTTGTCTCAATGCCCGCGACCCCGTCGTTCTCGACGATCAGCCGTGTGACATTCCCCTGCTTCAGATCGAGTCCGGGCTCGCGTTCCAGAAGCGCCTTCATGCGGAATTGGTAGGCCTTTTTGTCGCACTGCGCCCGCGGAGCCCGGACGCTTGGTCCCTTCGTGGCGTTCAGCATCCGGAACTGGATACCGGTCGCATCGGTGTTCAGCCCCATCGCGCCGCCAAGCGCGTCGATTTCGCGGACGATGTGCCCCTTGGCGAGTCCGCCGATTGCCGGATTGCACGACATTTGGCCGGGCGTGTCGGCATTCTGTGTGAGCAGCAGGGTCGCGCAGCCCAAACGCGCCGAGGACATGGCCGCCTCGATCCCGGCATGACCGGCACCGATGACAACGACGTCGTATGGCTTGGGATACTCGAAGTCGCTCAAGCTATTCAGTCGGGATGCCGTGTTCCGCGAGCTTCTTCATGAGCGCCCCGGCCTGCAGTTTGTTGCAGTTTTTCAGCACGACGTCCCCGGCGACAAAGTTGTCAAATGTCCCGCGGATGCCTGTGTTTTCCCCCTCGACAATGAGCGCGTGTTCTTTTGTGAGGTTGCCCTCCCAGTCGCGATGGAAGACATCCACCTTGGAAAGGTTTGGATCCACGGACACATTCGTTGACGGCAGGTCGTCGGTTCCGAAGACCGCCTTCACGTCGGGCGTTGTCTGGTTCGGAAGCTGCATGAAAACCGTCAGCGGATCGCCATCGGCATCATCCGACTGCGTCACCTGTCCGACCCGGCCGTAGACCAGAATTCTCATCCCGTTGTATTTCTGAAGCGCGGCATCCGGGGCCGAGGAAAAATCATTCACGATTTGCTGCAGCGTCACAAACCCGTCCGGCGGAAGCGGGGCGAGGGGAGAATTCTGGGCGAAGAGGGAACCCGCAAAAACAGCGGCTAGTGCGCAAACCAACAGGATGGATTTCATGGCAGCCCCCAATCTGGCTCATGCGGCCTGATTTCACAAACCGAAAAGCGCATTTTCGACATTCAGTAAAGAAATGGCTCCCCGGGGGGATCGATCTTTTCGATCACCGCGTCTTGAATGAGCGGTTTGTGTTGCCCTCCTTCGACAGGGAAACCCGCTTTTCGGAAAAAGGGCTGTCCATCTGAGTGCGGCAACCCCTGCCTGTGGTGTTCTCGCCATGGATGAAGCGTTTTCGGATTGAACTCAAGAGATGCCGGCGCAACACGATGATCGGGT
>JBAYWC010000179.1:0-3463 GCA_041674265.1 Terrimicrobiaceae bacterium | reverse complement strand
CTCTCCACCCCGCCTCGCGGCGACGCAGTTACTTCAAGTTCTCACCAGCCCAACGGTGGCCGGTGGCCGGGGTCTTCCACCCCGGAGGAGTGCGCAGCTTCGCAGCGCACGAGCGCGGGCATCTTGCCCGCGAACGTGGACGATGGCGGGCAGGATGCCCGCGCTCCATTCTTAAGCGAACAGCATTGGGTTTAACAGCGTTGGACCACCAGATCCGCCAGCAAGGGGAGGTGATCGGAGCCGATGCGCGTCAGTTGATTGCGGATCACCGTCACGTTTTCCGGCAAGAAATGCTTTGTGACAAAAATGTGGTCCAGGCGGATCATGGGGTGGATAGAACTGAAAGTTTTCCCCGCGCGCGCATCGGCCACATCGCGGAGCTTTGCCGTTGCCAGACGATGGGTGGCACCACCCGGCCGGCAATTGAAATCCCCGCACAGAATCACCGGTTCGTCCGCAAGCACGGGGCCCAGCCATTCCGGCCCCAGCAATGCCCTCATTTGCGCCTGCCGTTCGCCTGAATTCAAACCGAGGTGGGTGCTCACCACGTGGATATGCAGGCCATGATAAAGCATGCGCGTCCACAAGGCCCCGCGTTTCTCCGGCCACACGCCCCGCAAATGGAAGGGAAGCCCGGCAACCTTGACGGTCTCAAGGGGCAGCCGGCTCAGGACAGCATGCCCGTAGCGCTCGCTGCCAACGATCACGGTGGGACAGAATACCACATGGTATCCAAGCAAATCCGCAATCATGTTCGCCTGGTCCTCTCCCCGCGAACGGGAGCGCCCGTGATCAAGTTCCTGCAGTGCGACGATGTCAGGCTCCTGTTGGGCGATAATCCGTGCAATCCGGCGCGGCGAAACGCGCCCGTCCATCCCCGCGCAGCCATGCACATTGTAACTCATCACTCTCAGGCGGAATGGCGGCTCGCAGGTCGTTTTCGGAATATCCAGGGGGTTCTTTCCCAGCACATGAAACACCGCGGCCCTCAAGCCATCGGGACGCACAAAATCGGAGCTGCCCACCGGCAAACGGGTGGCCGGCGGGGTCAGGAGAAAACCATGGCTTTCCTGCGGCCCCAGTCCGGCATGCGAGCCGCGTTCCGGGGCGAAAGTCCAACACTCTCCCTCCCCGCTGTAGCCAAGCAAAACCAGGTCGCCGGCATTTTCGTTCCGGCACAGTCCCACCACATCGGCCGCCATTTCCCGGCGCAGCGGTTCCGGATACGAACCGAGCCGGCCCTGGACCTCTTCCGGCGCTGCGGCTTCTCCTCGCGCATCATGCCAGATCACGCTTCCATCGGCGTGGAGATACAGCACCGCGGGAATTTTCCCCTGTGCGACCAACCGCCGTGCCAGAGTTTGCTTCTCCTTGTCGTCCAGCGGCCGCTGAAAATACACATGGCCGACCGGTCCCATGGACGCAACGGAAAATTTCTCCTCCTCCCTGGTTTGTGTGGCCTGCCGGAGTTTTTTCCGTTCGTAAAGGCGCCGCGAAAACGGCCTGGCCGATGGCCGCTCCCGAACATGGCGAAACGACGTTTCCACGGACTCCAGGCAATGGTTGAGCACGCCTCGGATTCCGCCGGGAAATTCCGTTTCAAACGAGCGGGTGCGGTCCTGGCCATGGTCTGAAAAGACCCACACTTGATAATCCCGCCGGTGGGAAAGGTGGGCGGTACTGTAAAGATCGGCAATGGCCTGATCGATGCCTTTGAGCGCCCAGTGGGCAAAACCCGAATCCGGCCCCCGAAGGTGGGCCATTTCATCGTAGCCAAGAAAATTCAAATGCACGATCGGCAAGCCGCGCGCGAGGTCCACCTTGCCCCCGATGCGCAAGAGTTCCCTCATGGCAATGCCCACACACATGCGCGACAAGATGGTGCCAAGCTCCAAAGAAAGCCGCTGCCCCTTGCACAGCCCCCAGATGGCATCCCCAAATCCGATCGCCAGTTCGAGGATCACAAGCCAGATCATTCGCAGGACGGACGGAAAATGAAGCGCGGCAAAAACCCATCGCGAACCCAGCCGGCTCTTGTGAAAGAGATTCTCCATCCCAAGCGAGCTGATGCAAAAATGACATTCCTCCCGTGCCGCGCCCCCGGAGTAGATGTTCGACCACGAACTCCCCCCTTTGAGAAGATTTTCGCCCATGCCGGCGAATTGCTCTTCGAATTCCTTCGCCAATTCCGGATCAAACATCGTCGTGATTTCTCCGCTGGCCCGATTCTGGAAGGAAAATGCCGGAACCCCGGTTCGCACGCCGTAGAAAAGTTCGGCCTGCACGGCGGGGGTCGAACTGGGAAGCCCGGGATAAAAAGTGGCCAGTCCATACCGGCTCCGTTGGTGCAAGCCGGCGAGAAATGGCATTTCCCCCCCGGCCATGGCCTTTTCCAACTCCTTCCGGGCCAATCCGTCGATCTGGACAAGCAACAAACCCGGTTCCTCCGCAGTTCCCTCACAGACCGGCAACTTGAGATGCCGGATTGCCCATTCATTGCGGCTCAACCTTCGGCGAAATCCATGCAACCATGATGCAAACGACGAAAGCATTCTCTTGTCACGCCATTTCCGCCCGCAGCACCTCGAAAGCGTTGGTGAGTTTTTTGATTCCCAGTTCAATCCGGGTCTTCACCGTTCCCAGAGGAGTTTTGGTCAGGGTGGAAATCTCGCGATGGCTGCGATTTTCCAGAAAGGCCATGCGGATCACCTGTTCCTGGCTGGGCGGGAGGGCGTTCAGATGACGTTGCAGCAATGCCCGCAGATCATCGTGGTAGGCCTCGCGCTCCACGGTGTGGATCTCGTCCAATTCCTTGTCGGCGTGATTGCAGGAGACCTCGTAGCGGCCTGTTGCGCGCCGATAGGCGCTGTGCTGACGCAGCCGGTCGATGGCCCGCCGTCTGGCCAGGGTGCAGAGCCAGCTCACCAGCTTGCCCTTGCCGGATGAATAGCTTTCGGCACGATTCCAGACTTGCAGGAAAACTTCCTGCAGCACGTCGTCCGCTTCGCTGTCGTCGTGAAGCACCTGCATCACAACCGAGCGAAGCAGGGCCCGGTAGCGGCGGTGCAAACGCTCCAAAGCCTCGGGCAGCCGCTGGAGCAGGCCTTCCATCAATTCCCGATCGTCTGACACGACATGGTTTTCGGGGGGGGTTTGCATGGTTGTATTTTTTGGTCTGTCCGTACTGTAGCGACTCGCGACTTTTTCCCACAATCGGTGCCATCGACGAACGGGGCATAGGATTTTTCCCCATGCAAATCGCCCTCCCTGAGAAACGGCTCAGGGTCATCCCCCATGCACGGGACAATTTTCGGAGATGAGCCTGATCTTCTTCGGGTGGCCCTCCTGAATAACTGGCCTTCTTTTTACACAGCCGCAACGAGTTGCAATCCAAGAGCTGCGGCTTGTCTTTCAAGGTTTCGGCGTCGGCGGGCGGCTGTTTGCGGGGTTGTTTTGAAAGCTT
>JBAYWC010000178.1:0-3467 GCA_041674265.1 Terrimicrobiaceae bacterium | reverse complement strand
GCGCTTGTGGCCTACTGCCATTTTGCGGTCATCTACCGCCGCTCCCCGGTGGGGCTGCCGATCCCGGGTGAAGAGGCGTTTCCGGATGTCTGGCAATGGCAGTGGAAAGGGGATTGGAGGAATTCCTCATTGCACCATCTGTTGCAGGAACTGGCCTGGGAGGCAGTTATCCACCACCCGTTGAGCGGAATATGAAGACCTGCGCGTTCACCACGGACGAAAAGCCCCCGAAAGCCGGCGTCACCAGCGACGGGGCGGGCGCCTTCCAAATCGAGGGATTCCACCGCTGCCTGGCCGCCGGTGGTTTCCTGAAAACAATCCATGCCGCATGACACGCTTCCAACGCCATGCCGGCAGCAAAACAAAAAACAAAAACCACCAGCCACCCATATGAAAATCCGCCAATCCCACCACCATGTCCTCCGGGACTGCCACGCCCATTACAGCGACGCCACCGCCAGCAACTGGAGCGACGAAATGAAACGCGAGTATGTGGCGTTTTGCTCGCTGCTCTGGCATCCGGCGGAGAAGCGGCTCTACTGCGGGCTCACCGCGCTCGACTCCAACGTGCTGGCCAAGTTCGATCCCGCGGCCGGGAAGTTCGAGGAGATGGACTACCGCCCGATCGCCGAGCCGTACGAGGTCAAGGTCCACCGCTCGCTGGAACTCTCCGCCGACGGCACGATCTACGGCGCGACCTCCTGCCTCTACAGCCTGGACAAGCGGCGCGAGGCGCCCGGGGGTTCCATCTTCCGCGTCCGCCCCGGCGGCAAGCCCGAGAAACTCGCCGTGCCGGTCGAGCACGATTACATCCAGACGATCACCCTCGACGACAAACGCGGGCTGATCTACGGGTTGACGTATCCGGTCTTCAATTTCTTCGTTTACCACCTCGCGACGGGCGAGGTCGAAAACCACGGCTACATGGGCAGCATCACCCACATCTCCGCGATCGATGACGACGGCGGGTTCTGGTCCACCTGGGACAACGTGAACCATTATCTTTTCCGTTACGACCCGGCCACGCGCCAGATCACCTATTTCCACCACGGGCTTCCCAATGCCAAGGCCGAGGGCAACATGATGTATCCCGGCGCGGGTCCCGTGGACTGCATGATCAACGGCGGCGACGGCTATATTTACATCGGCACGACCGGCGGCTCGCTCTGCCGCCTCGACCCCAGGACCGCCGAGGTCACCTTCCTCGGAAAACCCGCCCCGACCACCCGCCTGCCAGGGCTCGTGGTCTGGCGCGGCTCGCTGTTGCTCGGCGTGGCGGGTGACAACGAAGGCGGCTGCATCTTCGCCTACGACCGCGAATCCAAGGCGTTTCATTATCTGGGATCCATTCACGACGAGAAGGCCGACCTCACCCTATTCCGCGTCCACGACCTGCGTCTCGCCAGCGAAAAAACCGCCTACGTCGCCGAAACCGACGTTCCCGGGCGTTCAGGCTATCTCTGGGAGTGCGAACTGGACCTGTGACCGCCGCCCACCGGACGCCCCCGAGGAAAAAACCCAAGCTGCCGGCGCGGAAAAATAGCGGGGGTTTTTCCGGCCCGGGAGAAAAATCGAGAAGCGAAGAATGAAAGGGACATTGGAAGCGCCGCTTGTGAATCCCGGACCTCCGCCGCCCGAATTCGACCTCCGCGCGGTGCCCCGCCCGGTTTTTGACGCAAGGCCGGACTGGATCGAGCTGTACGACCTGGCCTGGAAAATCGCTGCCGAGAATGCGGAGGTGCCCGACCGCCCCGGGTGGCTTCCGCAGATGTCGTGCATGCCGGGTTCCGGCAAGATCTGGCAGTGGGACTCCTGTTTCATGGCGCTGTTCTCGCGCTACTCGAACGGGATCCTCTCCGCCTTGAACAATCTCGACAACCTCTACCGGCTCCAGCGGGACGACGGCTATATCAGCATGGCCTATGACAAGGATAAGGAATGCGAGTCCTACGGGGAAAGGATCAACCCCCCGATCTATGCCTGGGTGGAATTCGAGCACTACAAACATGCCGGGGACAGGGAGCGGCTCGCCCGGATCTACCCCGTCCTGAAAAAGTATTTCCTGTGGGTGAGAGCCAACAGGAGAAGAGAGAACGGGCTCTATTACTTTGAGGATACCGGATCCTCCGGCATGGATAATTCCCCGAGAAGCGGGTATTATGCCGCAAACCTTTCCGGGAGCGATGTCTGTTTCGTCGATCTTTCCTGCCAGCAGCAGCTCGCGGCGAACAGGCTTTCCGCCATCGCCGGGCTCTTGGAAAAAACCGGTGACGCGGCTTTTTTTCGTGAGGAAGCCGGCGAGCTCTCGCGGCTCATCAACCGCTACTGTTGGAGCGAGCGCACGGGGTTTTACTACGACTGCTTTACCCGCAGCGACATCGCGGACAGGCACAACTTCCTGAGCTGCAAAACCGCCGCGGCCTTCTGGACGATTCTGAGCGGCGCAGCCGATGACCGGCAACTCGGCCATCTGGTGGACCACCTCGTGGATCCGGGCGAGTTCGGCACCCCGCACCCCGTGCCCTCGCTTTCCCGCAAGGACCCCAACTACAGCCCTGATGGCGGCTATTGGCTCGGCGGCGTCTGGGCGCCGGCCAACTACATGATCGTCCGGGGGTTGTCCGAACGCGGCCGCCGGGATCTGGCGCGCGAAATCGCCATCAAACACGTCTCCGCCATGAGCGGCGTCATGGCCGATCCGGCACATGGCGGCATCTGGGAAGCGTATTCCCCGGAATATCCGCGCCCGGCCACCGTCAAGGGGAACTGCTGCGTCCGCGACAATTTTGTGGGCTGGAGCGGGCTCGGACCCATCGCCATGTTCATCGAAAACATCATCGGCCTCGGCTTTGATGCGCCATCAAACACCATCTCGTGGCGCATCACGGAAAGAGGCCGCCACGGGCTGAGGAACGTGGACTTCAACGGGAACAAGATCTCCCTTGTCTGCGAGGGTCGCAGGGCGGGAGAGTCGGGAGGAACGACTCGGTTGCAAGTCGAGTGTGACGGAAAAATCAATCTCAAAATCACTATTTTCAACTCGGAATCCCGCGGGGTTTCCGCAGCCCTCGACGCGGGAACTCACCAGCTAATGGTTTGACGGGACTTCGAATGCCGTCATCTTCAGAAAAACACACCATGATCAATCTGGGCCCTCAATATTATCGTCCGCCGTTCCCGGTTTCAAAACACTGGAAAGATGACCTTCGGAAGATGAAGGATTCGGGGTTCAATTGCGTCCAGCTCTGGGTCATGTGGTCCTGGGTGGAGGCGAATCCCGGGAAATTCGATTTCGATGATTATGACAGGATTTTGGATCTTGCCGGGGAATGCGGGCTGAACGCGGTGTTGAGCACGATCGCCGAAGTCCACCCGTATTGGATCCACCGGGTCGTCCCCGATTGCGAGCTGATCACCAATCTCGGGCACAAAGTCATTTCCGAGCACCGCAACGAATGCCATAACGG
>JBAYWC010000177.1:0-3544 GCA_041674265.1 Terrimicrobiaceae bacterium | reverse complement strand
GGTAGAGCGAGTTGTAGCCGAAAACTTTTTTGATCGTTGGGGAAAATTCCTCCAGCGGCCTGGGAATCCCGGCTGGCGGAGCCTCATTCGTGGCCAGGACAAGAGCGGACCAGATTTGATCCGAGGCGTGGCCAGCGCCTGCGGAAGCCAACGCCAGGGCGAACACAACGAGAAGGAGCATCGCTCTTCGGAAATCATGCCGTGGCATGGGCATCCCGCCCATGTCTTGCTGGATTGTGACGCATGGGCAGGATGCCCATGCCACGGGAGCAGGGCGATGGGAAGCTTGGGTGACAATGGTCTGTGTTGGGAAAATCCTTTTCATTGCACCCTCTCCTCATCGGGAATATAGGGCATGCCTTCCAACCAGATCACCGCTCCCCGGTCTCCGGGAGTCTGAAAAGCGGAGGCCGAGGCTCCGGGGGAAGCGGTTTCGGCAATGAAGACGATGGTGGAGGTGTTCCCGGGATTTTTCAACGGAAGGAAAATTGCTGTGAAAACGACTGCGCTTGCGACACAGAAAGCCCCCGCCCACAACAGGCGGCGCAGGGGAAAGACAACCGGGGAGGCGGGTGTCGTTTGTTTTTCCTCGATCCTGCGGCGGATCTGCTCGTTGAGAAAATCCGGGTGGGGGAGGGTGATTTGTCCGGCGGATTCCTTGAGGAGCGCGCGCATCCCGGGCCATGCCTTTGCGGCGCGCAATGTCTCCTCGTCGAGACCGGCCTCGAATTCCCGCTGCTGCGCCTCGCCCAGTGAGCCGTCCAACCAGCGGTTGAAGGTGGATTCAAAATTCTTCATGGGCATCTTTCAACAAGGTTTGGAGATGTTTGCGGGCATAGAAGAGCCTCGACATGACCGTGCCCATCGAGGTCTTTGTCCTTTCGGCGATTTCCTCGTAGGAAAGCTCCTCGACTTCGCGGAGAACGACGACGGCGCGGTGCTCCGGGCTGAGGGACGCGAGCGCCCTGTCCAGGATCGCCCTGAGATCCTGTCTGTCGATGGATTCGCCGGGCACCGCCGGTGCGGACGGCGTGGTTCGTGAAGCCGGATCCACGGACATGGCGCCGTCGTTGAGCTCGCACTGCGGGCGGGCCTGCCGGCGGCGGATGAGATCGATCGCGGCATTTGTGGCAATCCGGTGCAGCCAGGTTCCGAGCGGATGGCGTCCGTCGAACTTCCTGAGAGAGCGCCAGGCGCGGATGAACGTGTCCTGCGTGAGGTCGAGGGCATCCTCCTGATTTCTGAGGATCTGAAAGATGAGGGCGTAGATGCGGGAGCGGTGGCAGGTGACGATCTCGTCAAAAGCCTTCGTATCCCCGCCGCGCGCGCGTCCGAGCAATTCGCTTTCATGGTCCATAGGGACAACGCGCGACCCACGCGCGAAATTCAATCAAAATGTCAACGGTCCCCGTATCGGTTGCGCCATTCGGCGCGGAATTCGCTCATGTGATCCACGACGCGGTTCCGGATTTTGAAAACATACCTCCTGGCAACCGCCGCGCGGCGCTTGTCCAAAAGCCCGCCATCCACCAGCTTCGCGGCGGCATCCAGGGCATCGTTCGAGGCTTTCAGGGCGCGCTTCAGATAGGCGATCGTCATCCCGAGTTCCGTGATGTCGTCCCCGCAGAGAGCGGCGGCGAGCTTGGCCCCGCAGACGGCGGATCGTGTGGCGAAGCGGATCGCCTCGGGGTGGTCCTTCAGGCTGTCGTCCGACTCGATCCAGTTGTTGATCCAGCGGTGCAGCCGGAGAGTGTCCTCGTAGATGGGGGACTTCGTGAACTTGTCGAATTCCCCCTCGTCCACCGCATTCTCCCCGCAGTCTTCCATTTCCTGCCCGCACATGAAGTCGGCGATTTCCTCGATTTCGCTGTCGTCCGCGCATGAATCCCATCCCATTTCCCTGGCGATCAACTCGTCGCGTTCCGGATGATCCACAAACTTTTCGAGAAGGTGGAAATACTTTTCGGTATTCCGGTCCTGTTCCTGGAGAAAGCGTTCCCACTGGTATTCGTCCCAGACATCCCCGGAAAAATCATCTTCGTCGTGCGGCATCGACAAACCGTTAATTCAGCGGCGCGGACTGTGCAAAGGATTTTTCGACCTGCAGGCGGAGTTGGCCGCAGGCGGCGGCGATGTCGTGGCCTTTTTCCCGGCGCAGGGTGGCCTCCGCGCCTCCGCGGCGGACGATGGCCAGGAACTCCTCCTGACGGTCCTCGCCGGGGCGCTTCCAGTCGAGTCCCTCGACGGCGTTGTAGGGGATGAGATTGATTTTCGCGCCGAGTTTCCGGGCGTGTGCGGCCAGGAGACGGGCCTGCCCGGGGGCGTCGTTGAGATCCTTGATCAGGATATACTCGAAGGTGAGCTTCTGCTTTTTTTGCCGGACATAATCGGCGCACGCGCCGAGAAGTTCCGCGAGCGGGTATTTGCGGTTCACGGGCATGATTTTGTTGCGGACCTCATCCGTGGCGCCGTGCAGCGAGATGGCCAGGCGAACCTGCAGGGGCTGCGCCCCGAGATCCCTGATGCGCGGGACGATCCCGGAGGTGGAGAGGGTCATGTGCCGCGCGCCCAGGCCGACGCCCCACGGGGCGTTCAGAATCCCAATCGCGCGGAGGAGGTTGCCGTAATTGGCCATCGGTTCTCCCATTCCCATGAAAACGATGTTGTTGATTTTCTCGCCTCCCAGCCCCTCGACACGCAGGAACTGGCCCACGATTTCCCCGGCCGAGAGGTTGCGCTTCCAGCCATCGAGTCCGCTCGCGCAGAACTTGCAGCCATACGCGCATCCCACCTGGCTCGAAATGCAGACCGTGCGGCGGTCGGACGCTTCGCCGTAGAGGGCGGGTGACGCGGGGATCAGGACGGTTTCAATCATCTGCCCGTCTTCCAGGCGGAAGAGAAACTTCCTTGTCGTGTCTCCGGACCCGCTTTCCCGGATGATTTCCAACGGAACGATCGGAAGCTCCACGGACAACTTTGCGCGGAGTGGCGCGGGCAGATTCGTCATGTCCTCCCACCGGGAAACGCGGCGTTTGTAGAGCCATTCCAGAATCTGGCCGGCACGGAATCCCGGCTCGCCGAGAAGCGCGAGGCGCTCCTCCCAATCCGTCTTGGTCAGCGAATGGACTTCCACGAGGACTACGGCTTTTTCGGAAAGGCGCCGTCCGATATCACGGTGCCGTCGGTGGCGAGGATTCGGAGCAGTCCTTGGGAGGAGCCGCTTGAAATGAGGAGTTTCATGGGCCGGACATAACCCGGATTCCCGGGGCGGGCCAGTTTTTTTCATGCGTCCGGCTTGCCTGTTCAAAATTGACCGGCATCAGTTATGCATTAGGAAAATTGCAAATGCATTTGATGTGGTGCATTAAATTAGAAAAACTAATCATACATGAAATTCTGGTTTTCCTGTGCTCCCGCCCGCGGGCTTCCTTCGCCCGTCGCCAGTCCTGCGCCGAATGCGCCACCTTCACTTCCCATTCTCCCTCAACCCCGGCATGGGCTCCGACCTTTTGTGCTGTCTTCTTTTTCACCACAGTAGTTCGGC
>JBAYWC010000176.1:0-3656 GCA_041674265.1 Terrimicrobiaceae bacterium | reverse complement strand
GGTCATGTTCGACGAGCCTTCGCTCCGGGCCTCCCTGCCCTTCCTCGAGACGTTCAGCGAAATCGAGGGCCTCGACGCCCACGGCCGCTCCGCGCGCATCCGGCTGGAAAAATGATCTGGAGAATCCGCGGTCGCGACCACGATCTTTCGCGAAGCGGATGGATCATGGGCGTGCTCAATGTGACCCCGGATTCTTTTTCGGACGGCGGCGCATTCACCTCGCCCGATGAAGCCGTCCGGCACGGTCTCCGCATGGTCTCCGAAGGAGCCGGGGTGCTGGACATCGGCGGCGAATCCACGAGGCCGGGTGCCCGCCCGGTTTCCGCCGCGGAAGAGATGGCCCGCGTGCTCCCGGTGATCAAAGCCCTGCGCGCCGCCGGTGGGGATTTTCTGATTTCCATCGATACCTACAAATCGGTCGTGGCCGGGGCGGCGCTGGCGGAAGGGGCGGACATTGTCAACGACGTCACCGGTCTCTGCGGCGATGCGCAAATGTCCGCTGTCGTCGCGCGCGGCGGGGCGGGTGTCGTGATCATGCACATGCAGGGAACGCCCATGACCATGCAGGCCTCGCCGCATTATGCGGATGTCGTCGCGGAAGTGGGGGATTTTTTTCGACAGGCGATCTCCCGGGCGGTAGCCTGCGGGATCGACCCGATGAACATCGCAATCGACCCAGGAATCGGATTTGGCAAGACCCCGGAGCACAACCGCCTTCTGCTCCACAGCCTCCCTGTGTTCGCCGGATTGGACCGTCCGCTTCTCGTCGGCCTCTCGAGAAAGTCCTTTCTTGGCTGGATCGCGGGGAGTCCCCGGATCGGGGATCGCTTTTGGCCGGGCGTCGCGCTCACCAGCTTTTGTCGCGAACGCGGGGCCAGGGTTTTCCGTGTTCACGATGTCAAACCTCACCGGGAGGCACTTCGGATGACCGAAGCGATACTTGGCGATGCTTGAGTCCATCGGATCATTCCTCCGGGCGAATTGGACCTCGGGTGTCGAGATCGTCATTCTCACCGTCGTTCTTTACTACACGTATCTCTACCTTCGCGGAACCCACGGCGCGCGCATCCTCATCGGTCTCGCCCTGATCTTCCTCACCCTCACCCTCGTCTCGCAGATCCTCAACCTCGTGGTCATCGGGTGGCTCCTGAAGAGCTTCTCGGTGTTTCTTGCCATCGCATTGGTGGTGATTTTTCAGCCGGAGCTGCGCCGCGCGCTCACCGAACTGGGCAGCCATCACTTTTTCACCTCGGCCTTCGAGGAGCGCGAGACGATTGAAGAGGTCACCGACACGGTCTTCGAACTCGCCAGCAAAGGCTTTGGCGCGCTTGTCGCCATCGAACGCGAACTCAGCCTCAAAACATTTGTCGAGACCGGTGTCCGGCTCGACAGCGAATATTCAAAGGAACTCGTCCTCACCCTCTTCCAGCCCAAGACGGTGCTGCATGATGGAGGCCTGATCCTTCGCAGCGACCGCATCGTGGCCGCCGGCTGCATTTTTCCGCTCACCCAACGCGAGGACCTGGATCGCAACCTCGGTCTCCGCCACCGCGCCGGCCTCGGCCTCAGCGAGGAATCCGATGCCGTGGCGATTGTGGTTTCCGAAGAGACCGGTCAGGTCTCGATCTGCCACAGCGGCCTCATCGAACGCAACCTCAGTGTCGAAAAATTCCGCCGCCGCCTCAGCCAACTCCTCCTGCATGACAAATATGAAAGCGATCGTTCTCAACAACTGGAAAGCGAAGGTCACCTGCCTGATCCTGGCAACCGTCCTCTGGTATCTGATCAAGCAGAACGTGGACCGGTCAAACACCAAGTTTGAGTTCCCGCGCGACCGCCCCAACGAAATCTCCAGGCTTCTCCCCCCGCAAAAAACCAATGAGCAACCACCAGCGAAAACTCTTCGGCACTGACGGCATCCGCGGCGTCGCCAACATCGAACCGGTCACCGCCGAGACCGCCCTCAAGCTCGGCCGTGCCGCCGCCCATGTCTTCACGTCGCTCGGCGGTCCCATGCACTACCCCGGCAGCCGCCGCAAGGTCGTCCTCGGAAAGGATACCCGGCTCTCCGGCTACATGCTCGAGAATGCCATGGTGGCCGGTCTCGCGTCCCTGGGCGTCGACGTCCTCGTCATCGGCCCCCTTCCCACTCCCGGGGTCGCCTACATCACGCGTTCGCTTCGCGCCGATGCGGGGATTGTCCTCTCCGCATCCCACAATCCCTACGAGGACAACGGCATCAAATTTTTCCGGCACGACGGCTACAAACTCGATGACGAGATCGAGGCCCGGATCGAGGGGCTGGTCTTCAGCGGGGAAATCGAAAACATCCGCCCCACCGCCACGAGCATCGGCAAGGCCTGGCGCATCGACGATGCCCTCGGCCGCTACGTCGAATTCGCCAAGCAAAGTTTTCCGCGGGGCCGGACCCTCGAGTCGTTGCGGATCGCCGTCGATTGCGCGAATGGTGCCGCTTACAAGTCAACACCCTGCATCCTCCGCGAGCTCGGTGCCGATGTCGTCGCCTATCATAACCAGCCGAACGGGACGAACATCAACGCCAACTGCGGCAGCACCCACCCGGAACAGATCCGGCGTTTCGTCCAGGAAACCCACGCCCACATCGGCATCACCCACGACGGCGATGCCGACCGCGTTCTCCTCTGCGATGAGCACGGCGAAATCGTGGACGGGGATGAAATCCTCGCCATCGCAGCGGTGGACTTCCTCAAGCGCGGTTGCCTCGGCGGAAAAACCCTCGTCTCCACCGTCATGAGCAACTTCGGCCTCGACGAAACCCTCGCCGCGCACGGCGGACGCCTCCTGCGCACCAAGGTCGGCGACCGCTATGTCATCGAGGCCATGCTCCGCGAGGGATACAATGTCGGCGGGGAACAAAGCGGACATATGATCTTTCGCGACTTTGCCACCACCGGAGACGGCATCGTCAGCGCGCTCCAGATCCTGCGCGTCATGACCGATTCCGGAAAACCCCTCAGCGAACTCAAGCGGGTCTTGAAAAAATTCCCGCAAGCCCAGCGCAACCTGCGCGTCCGCGAAAAACCTCCCTTGGAATCGTTGCCCGATGTGCAGAAACTCCTCGCCGCCGCCGAATCCTCCCTCGACGGAAAAGGGCGGGTCCTCCTGCGCTACAGCGGAACCGAACCGAAAATCCGCCTCCTCATCGAAGGCCGCGACCAAGACCTCATCGATTCTCATGCCGACAAGATCGCCCGCATGCTCCACGAAGCAATCGGCGAAGACAACCCCTCGTCATAGAAGCTAGTATCCTAAATAGGAAAATGGGCACGGCGGTTTGCCGCTGAAGTTGCCCGCAGCGCAGCCGGTTTTTTTCGCGGGATTCTGCGGTCAGCCTCAGCCGCTGAGCACCAATTCGGCCTCAGGAGGAAGGCCGGGAAGCCATTTCCCGCCCAGCCAGCGACGGAAAAGGCGAGTCAAGAGCAGCGTCCAGCACTGCGTGGAGTTCCATTGCTCCGTGATGGATCTGATCTGTTGCAACTCTTTGCTGATCTGGGTGACAGCACGGGCGATGCAGTCTTGTTTTTCGTGCAAAACACTCACCTTCACGGTCCGCTGTCCCCCGCTCTGCACCTGTCGGCCCACGCCCTGCATGAGCAGGGGACGGCTGCGGATGG
>JBAYWC010000175.1:0-3709 GCA_041674265.1 Terrimicrobiaceae bacterium | reverse complement strand
CCCAACCCACCGCTTGATAGACAAAGCCTTTGATCGGGTGAACCTCTCTGAGTATGGTTTTCAGCGTTATGTGACACATAACAGGCTGGTTTACAGGAGCCCTTCCGGGCTCCGCCAGCCTCTCTTTTTTCATGCTTGCCGCAGGCAGGCCTCAACAAAGCCCCCCCCGAACGCCTGCCGCGGCGAGCGGTGCGGGGTTGGGGGGCGCACAGCCCCCATCAAACTGGTTCGTTTTTACCCACAGATTTTTTTGTCGAGCCCGAAAAACAAGCCGCCGCACTCGGGCTCACCCTCCAGCCCGCCGCCGCATAACACTTCAAGTTAGTCGGGAGACAGGATTAACAAGACTCCATAACTCTTTCCTGATAATCCTGTCATCCTGTCAAAAATTCTTTGATCGCCGGATCCGGGCTAAAAGAACGCCCGTGCAATTTCCGTCCGGCTGACTTTCCCCCGCGCATTCCTGGGAATTTCCGGCGCGAAGACGAAGCGCCGGGGAACTTTCCACGAAGCCATGCGGGCCGCACAATGCCGCCGGAGCGACTGCGGATCAGGAGGCGTCTTCGCGGCAATCATGGCACAAATTTCCTGGCCTCGCGAGGGATTCTCAATCCCGCACGCAACCGCCTCGCTCACACCGGGAAATTGCGCGAGCACCCGTTCGATTTCCATGGGATTGACTTTCCTCCCGGCCACGTTGATCAAATCCGATTCCCGGCCGACGATCCGAAATCCGTTTGGTTCGCGGACCAGCAGATCCGCCGGCTGAAACCTCCCGTCCGCATCGGTCATCCCAATCCCGATGGCCCGTGATCGGACGAGAATTTTCGCCCCCTCTGGTGCGTCGGAAATCCCGACATCTACCCCATGGAGCGGCACGCCGACAAACCCGGGCGATCCGATGATTTCCTCCGAGGCGTCGTAGCAGATTCCCCCGCATTCGGAGGTTCCGTAGAACGCATGGATCTTTCGCCCAAATTTTTCAAAGAACCCGATGGCCAGGGCGGGATCCAGGAGGGAGCCGGCGGACAGGCACAGACGCAGGGTATCGGGGAGGGAGTCGGCGGAAAGCAATCCCCGGAACATGGCCGGTACGGCCGCGAGAACAGTCGCCCCGGTCAATCTCAATCCGCTTTCGATGGCTCGGGGGAGGGGATCGCTTGCCACCACGAGACGGACTCCCCGGCAGAGAAGCGGAGTCACCAGATTGCTGAACCCATAAGAATGCGTCAAAGCGATGACACCGTAATTCAAATCGTCCACGCCGATTCCCATTGTCCCGCAGACTTGGTCGCAATCGGCGACCAATTGCTCCGCCGTGAATCCGATGGCCTGCGGCAACGATGTCGTCCCCGAGGTGATTTTATACAGGCAGATTCCGTCCCCGGCGCCGGGCGCTTCGCCGGCCTGCCCTCCGGTTTCCTCGAAACAAACTTTCCCATCGGAGACCACCGCCCGGAGTGTCACCCCCAACTGATTTTCGATGTGCGCTTTCGCCTCGCCGGAAAAACCCTCGTCAAAAAGGCTCGCCGTCTTCCCCGCGCGCAAGCAGGCCAGCAGCAATGCGGGGAAGGCCGGATGGTTGCCGGTTTGCAGAGCCACGCCGCCGCCGGAGATCCGGTCTTCGAATTCCAGGGACTCGGCTTCGAGATCCGCCCATGTCCGCAATCCCTCACCCGATGGCGAATAGATCGCCACTCCGCGGCGGGCGGAGAGGACGTTCGCCCATCTCTCGAGAATTTGGTTCGACATTTCTTGTTGCTTTCGAAGACAATCGCGATATTCTGACGGACTTTTCAAGAATGAAGCCAGATATTCATCCCAACTACCGCGAGACCGTTATCCTTTGCGCCTGCGGGGCGGCCTACCGCACACGGTCCACCCGCGAGAACATCAAGATCGGCATTTGCGCCGCCTGCCACCCTTTCTTCACCGGAGAACAGAAGTTTGTCGACACCGCCGGGCGCGTGGACAAATTCAAACGCCGGTATGGTACGGTGCGGGCTCCCCGGTTCGTCAAGAAAGCTTAGATTTTCCCCGCCAAGAAACGGTGAATGCACCCCGTGCATTCACCGTTTTTTTATCCTATGGACTTCGAACCCCTGGTCGAAAGGAAGCGAGCGCGCTTCGAGGAGCTTGAGCGCGAGATTTCCTCATCCGGATTGTTCGACGACGCCCGCCGGGCAAGGGAGGTCTTGCGCGAACACGCCGCGACGAAGGATTTGCTCGATCTTTGGGCGCGCCTGGTCAAGGCCCGGAGGGAATATGCGGAAAACCGGGAGCTGGCTTCGTCAGATGACAAGGAAATGGCCGAGATGGCCGCCTTGGAAATCCCGGCGCTGGAGGCCCGGATTCCCGAACTCGCGCGCGCGGTCCAGGTCTCGCTTCTGCCGCCCGAGCCGGATGAAGACCGGGACGCGATTGTGGAAATCCGGGCCGGGACTGGCGGGACCGAAGCCGCGCTCTTCGCGGCCGACCTTTTCCGCATGTATTCCCGATACGCCGATTCGCTCGGTCTCAAGATCGAGGAAATGGATTCGAGCACCGCGGACCTCGGAGGATTTCGCGAGATGGTATTCCGGGTTTCCGGAACGTCTGTTTTCCGCCGTTTTCGCTACGAGAGCGGAGTTCATCGGGTGCAGCGCGTGCCCGCAACCGAGGCCCAGGGCCGGATTCACACCTCCACCGCGACCGTCGCCGTGCTGCCCGAAGCCGAGGAGGTGGACATCGATCTCAAACCCGAGGATCTCCGCATCGAAGTCTGCCGCGCGGGCGGCCCCGGCGGCCAGGGCGTGAACACCACCGATTCCGCTGTCCAGGTCATGCATATCCCGACGGGGCGGATCGTACGATGCCAGGACGGGCGCAGCCAGCAAAAGAACAAGGAAGCCGCCATCAAAATCATGCGGTCACGCTTGCTGGAGGACAAACGTCGTGAGGAAGAAGAAAAATATTTCGCGCACCGAAAGAGCCTGATCGGTGGCGGCGGACGCGAGGAAAAGATCCGCACGTATAATTTTGCGGAGAACCGGGTGACCGACCACCGGATCAAACTCTCGCTTTACAATCTTGACCGTTTCCTGGATGGGGACATCGGCGAAATGGTCGAAGCGCTGCAAAAGAGCGACATCGAGGCCCGCCTGAAAGAAGCCGGCATTCAGGCCTGAGCGTCGGATCGCCGGCTGGTGCCGATGTTCTGGAATGGAGCGATGTCGTCCGTGAGTGCAGACGGTCCAGACAGCGCCATCTCCATTTTTGAAAGTTATTTTGGGCGGAAGCTTTTATTTCAGGAAGCAGAGTTCGCGGAAGGCGGTCTCGTCGAGAAATCACATGTTGTAATCCGTTACACTGGTCCTTCAGGGATCCTGACAAGCAGGCTTGGATCGGTTTCGCAGCTTGCGACAATCTCGTTGTAGCGAGCCAGGAGTTTTCCCAAGGTGATCCTGCATTCGGCGGCGTTGAGAAGACTGCGTTCGTAAATGTTCGCGGTCAGGAATCCGGTGACGTTTTCGAGCAGAACGAGCGCGGGGCGCCTCTTGCCCATTTTGGTCAGCACATCAACAAATCCCCAGAATGCAGAAGACTGCGGGGCGCATCTCTGATAGTTGCAAAAAAGCTGGACTACAGCTGGATTTGAGAGCAAAGAGAGGCCATGCAATGGCCGATGGTGGTTCAGGGACGTGAAGTGGATGAGGAAAAAGTGCGCTGG
>JBAYWC010000174.1:0-3749 GCA_041674265.1 Terrimicrobiaceae bacterium | reverse complement strand
CTCACCGCGAAGAATGAATTGGTCTTCATTGACGGGCGCAACCACGCAGTGCTCGGCAATGCGGCTTTGGACAATCCCCGTGGGCTGGTTTTCGACCGTGCGGGCCGCCTGCTCGCGCTGAGTGGCAGGCAACTGCTGCGGTTCCCGGCGGGCATCTCACCGGCGAGTCACGAGAAGAACGAGGTGGTGATCTCCAGCGGGCTGGACGATCCCCAACAGATCGCCCTCGACCGCGACGGAAACCTTCTCATCAGCGATTGGGGCGACAGCCATCAGGTGAAAGTTTTCTCCGCAGACGGCAAGCCGCTGAGGAAGATCGGGACTGCGGGCAGGCCGGCTGTCGGCCCCTACGATCCCACCCACATGAACCGCCCCCTGGGCGTGACGGTGGACGACCGGGGGCGGATCTGGGTGGCGGAAAATGACAAAGGGCCCAAGCGGGTGAGCGTGTGGTCGCCGGACGGAACCCTTGTCCATGCCTTCTACGGTCCCGCTCGCTACGGCGGCGGAGGAGCACTGGATCCCGAAGATAAATCACGCTTCTTTTATGCGGATGTCGATGATGGGATGGAGTTCCATCTCGATTGGGAGAAGGGGACGGGAGTTCCATCGGCCATCTGCTACCGCAGGGATCTCGATCCCGTGCCGTTGTCGGGTCCGACAGTGGGCGCTCCCCCGGAGACACCGCTGCACTTCGGAGGCCGTCTTTATCTGACCAACGCCTACAACTGCAATCCCACGGGCGGGGCGGCTTCGGCGGAGCTTTGGCTTCTCGAAAATGGCGTGGCCAGGAAGGTGGCGGCGGCCGGCAATGCGGTCACCTGGTATCGCCGGTGGGATTGGACGACTTCCCAGCGGATGCTTCTTCCGGCGTTCCTTGCTTCGGAACTGGCAGCAAAAATTCCCAAGGATTTCGATCCTGCAAGGCAAAACCTTTTTTTCCTATGGTCGGATCGCAACGAGGACCAGCAGATGCAGGCGGAAGAGGTCGAGTTTGAGTTGCCCGAGCCGAGCACCTCCACTCTCAACATGGCAGGCGTGACGGTCATGAATGATCTGACCTTTGTCATCGCTCTGTTTCGCGGCGAAGCGATGGCGTTCACCCCAACATCCATCACGAAACGGGGAACCCCGCTTTATGAGTTCGCATCGAAGCGCGTGCTCGCGAAGTCTTCGCCTCCTGCCACGGACGGCGGTGGCCAGGGATTGGTTGGCAGCGACGGATGGACGGTTCTGACGACCGCCCCGCCGCCATTTTCCAGCTATGGCTTCGGTGGGGCGCGCCATGGACAGCCACTTTGGAGCTACCCCAGCTTGTGGCCGGGTCTTCATCCCTCCCACACTGCGGCGATGCCGGAGTTTCCGGGAGAAGTGCTCGGATCGACACGTCTGCTGGGAAATCCCATCTCCCCGAAAAATTCCGGGGCGGGAGAGCTGTGGGCGATCAATGGAAACAAAGGAAACATCTATGTGTTCACGACAGACGGTCTTTTCGTGGCAACGTTGTTCCGCGATTCCCGGACGGCCTCATGGAATGCGCCCGAAGCCATCCGGGGCATGTCTGTCAATGATCTGAGTCTGAGCGAGGAGTGCTTTTTCCCGACATGGACACAAACGCGAGACGGGGAGGTGTTTCTGCAGGTGGGAACCAACCAGGGAGACATCCGCATTGTAAAAGTTCATGGGCTGGAGGCCATCAAGCGGTTGCCACAAACTGAGATCGAAGTGACCCCCGCAGTCCTGAAAGCCGCGCAGGAATCCGCCATTGCGGCTCAAGCCGCGAGACAAGAAACAATCACCAGGGAAATGACAATCCCGCTTTATGAAAAAGCTCCAACGGTTGATGGAAGCCTCGCGGATTGGAAGGGGGTTAAATGGGCAAAAATTGATGCGCGAAAAGTCCAACTCGAAAACTGGAGCAGCCGGGAGGTCCGCACGCAAACGGCTATGGCCGTCGCCGACGACAGACTCTATGTGGTGCTTCGAACGGACGATCCCGACCTTCTCTCGAATTCTGGTCTTTCCAAAGCGACGTTGTTCAAAACCGGGGGGGGGCTGGATTTGATGCTGGGCGCGGCGGGAGCCGCCCCCGGGCGAACCGCACCGGTGGCTGGCGACCAACGGCTTTTGGTGTCCGTTGTGAGCGGAAAGCCCACCGCAATGCTTTACCGCCAGGTTGTCGCAGACGCCAACGCAAGCGATCCCATGGAATTCACCTCTCCTGTCAAAACCGTGCGGATCGCCGAGCTTAAGGAGGTCAGCGAACACATCGACTTCGCGTCCGCAACCGTCAAAGATGAAAATGGGAAAATCGCGGAAGCCGTCTTCGAATGCTCGGTTCCCTTGTCAGTCCTGAGATTACAGCCCGCGTCCGGCCTTGTCATCAAGGGAGACATCGGGGTGCTTCGCGGTGACGGTGTGAGAACGCTCCAGCGCGCCTACTGGGCGAACAAGGCCTCGGGCCTGGTGTCGGATACCCCCAGCGAAGCGGAACTGACGCCGCAACTCTGGGGGACTTTCCAGTTTCAATAACGCCATCCTTCCAACAAACCCTCAAAACCAATGATGAAAAACCCAATGATGAAAAACCAAATGATGAAAACAGACTTTGCATGCGCGTCCTCTTTCGGACCATTACTTCGAGCGTTTCTCCTGGCGGCTTCGTTGGTGGGGGTGAGCGCAAGCGACGCCCTTGCCGGGCCGGAAGAGACGCTTTCCCCGACAACCGCCGTGCCGGCCGGCAAGATCACTGTTGACGGCGATTTGGCGGAGTGGGATTTCACCGGCAGCCAGACCTGCTATGTGTCAGGGGAGTTTCTCGAAAAGGAAAATGCGGAGTTCGTCTTTTCCTACGACAAGGAAGCGCTCTACCTGGCGGCCAAGGTGCAGGATTCCACCCCGCTGCGAAACGCGCACCATCCGGCAGAGCGTTTCTGGGAGGGCGACTGCGTCACGCTGCGGCTCTACACCAAGCTGAAAGACAACCAGCGGGTCCCGAACCGCACGCACAAGGATCCGGACTCCCCTTCCCGGGTCGTGAATCTGTCGTTTTTCCAGCAGCATACCACCGGCGCGACTTGGAAATTTGCATCTTATGGCGCGGATATGGGGGAAACGAAGTTCAACCCCGAGGGGATCGAATGCGCATTCCGCGAGTTTCCCGACAAGACCGGCTACGCCTTCGAAGCGAAGATCCCCTGGCCGGCGCTGAATGTTCCTTTGTCTCCGCAGCCGGGAGAAAGCATGCGGGCGCTGGTTCAGTTCGATTTTGGGAATGCGGCGGGCGACCGGCGCATCCGCCAGTCGCCGGCAGCCTATCTTGTCAACCCGGGCGATTTTGGGTTTTTGAATACGGATGCCTGGGGCTATTTGCAATTCGCGGCCGAGGCGTTGAAGAAACGCGCATGGCCTTCCCCGTCCGAACTCGCGGCCTCGGTTCGCAAGGCGCCGGAGGGTCAGCCGATCCCCTTGAAACTGCCCCAGGCGGGACGGGTCACGGTCAACATCAGCGATCCGAAAACCGGCGAAATTGTGCGCGAACTGGTTGTGGATCAGAATCTGGCGGAGGGCGAGGCTTCTGTCCTCTGGGACGGGAAAACGAATGCCGGTGAAGACGCTCCGCTGGGTGAATACAAATGGAAGGCGCTGGTCCACCAGCCGATCGAGGCGCATTATCTGGGTTCGGTGGGAAGCTCCGGCACGCCGCCCTGCCAGAACGACGCCGGCACCGGCGAGTGGGGGGGCGACAT
>JBAYWC010000173.1:0-3770 GCA_041674265.1 Terrimicrobiaceae bacterium | reverse complement strand
TCGCCAACTTCGTTTTTTTTGTTCATCCCACCACGACGCTATCGCCGCAGCCCGTTTTGTCTAGCTCTTTTTGCTTCCCCCATGCTCCCGCCTGCTTGAGCCAGGTAAATAGAAATGCCTTGTTTTGCATCGTTGTCATTATCGGCTTGCTCTTGTCGACCTTGGCAACTATCACACGAATGCCAGCGCGGTGCCACAGCCGCCGCTGGAAGTCGTCACCGGGACCAATGGTTCGGTTGCTTTTCTGACACGGCTGTCCCAGGCCTCGCAACCGGCCACCAATGCCTTGAGCGACATCTGCATGGGCGGACATTTTACCGCGGACAATGCCGGTGCCGCGAATCCCGGGCGGGCTTTGTATCGGTGCCTGATCCCCAGCGAGGAAACCTACACGCGTTTGGAAGCGACCCCCACGGGATTCCTCACACCGGATGACATGAGCCCGGGCGCGACGAATGCCGAACCTGTCGCCGACAATGTCGTGAATTTCCAAGTCAAGGTCCTGGGTCCCGACTACGCCGAAATCCCCGATCCGGCCACAGCAACCAATGCGGCTTATGTCGAGTTGAGCCTGGCTGTCATCGGTTCCCGCAATGGGCGTCTGTATTTTGCAGCCGATACCCCGGATGCCGTCAAAGCGCGATTGGGCGAAAAAGACGCGCGGCCATTCGTCCTCCGGTCCAAAATCGAGCCCCAGTCGCCCTGAGGTTTGCGAAGAATGGATTGGCTGTCAGGTCCGGCGCAGCGTGGTGTCGCGAAGGAACTTGGCGTCGTCGCGATCCGGATAATCGAGCGTGAAGTGCAGTCCCCGGCTTTCCTTGCGGCTGAGGGCGCAATCGACGACGAGCGAGGCGACGGTGACGAGGTTGCGCAGTTCGAGGAGGTCTGTCGTGATTTTGAAGTTCCAATAAAACTCCTGGACCTCGGTGTGAAGGTTGCGCAGGCGGGTGGCCGCCCGCTGCAGGCGCTTGTCGGTGCGAACGATGCCGACGTAATCCCACATCAGGCGGCGGACTTCCTCCCAGCTGTGAAAAATGACAACCATTTCATCCACGTCCGTCACCTGGCCGGGCCGCCACTCGGGGAGATCGAAGGCGACCCTGGGCGGGCGGTTGCGCGCGGATTTTTCGAATGCGGAACCGGCCAGCACAAGTCCTTCCAGGAGAGAGTTGCTGGCGAGGCGGTTGGCGCCGTGCAGCCCTGTGCATGCGACCTCGCCGATCGCGAAAAGCCCCCTGAGCGAGGTCTCGCCATTCAGGTCCGTCCTGACCCCGCCGCACTGGTAATGGGCGGCGGGCACAACCGGGATCGGCTGGCTCGTGATGTCGATCCCGTTTTCCAGGCAGGTCTCATAGATATGCGGAAACCGGCTTTTGACGAAGTCCGCGGGTTTGTGCGTGATGTCCAGGAAGACGCACTTGCTCCCGCTGCGTTTCATTTCCGCGTCGATCGCCCGCGCGACGATGTCGCGGGGGGCCAGTTCCTTCTGCGGGTTGTGTTTCTCCATGAACCGTCGTCCGCGGGCATCGAGCAGGACGCCGCCCTCGCCGCGCACGACCTCGGAGATCAGGAAGGATTTGACCTCGGGATGGAAGAGACAGGTCGGATGAAACTGGATGAATTCCATGTTCGCGATCGTGGCGCCGGCGCGCCAGGCCATGGCCACGCCGTCGCCGGTCGCGACATCGGGATTCGTCGTGTAGAGGTAAACTTTCCCGCACCCCCCCGTGGCGAGGATGTTGACATCGCTGCGCAATGTTTCCACCTCTCCGGTCGCCTCGTTGAGCACATAGACGCCGACGCAGCTGTTCTGCATCGCGTAGCCAAGCTTGCCGGTGGTGATGAAGTCCACGGCCATGTGGTTCTCCATGACCTCGATGCGCGGATGGTTGGAAATTTGTTCCAGCAGGGTCCGCTCGATCTCCATTCCGGTGGAATCCTGAAAATGGAGGATCCTGCGCTTCGAGTGCCCGCCTTCCTTGCCCAGGTCGGGTTCGTTTCCGCCGTTCCCCGTTTCGCGGCGGTCAAAGTGCATGCCGAGCCGCATGAGTTCGGCAATCCGCTCCGGACCTCCGGTGACAATCGCGCGGACGGCATCCTCGTGGCAGAGTCCCGCCCCCGCGGCCAGCGTGTCGCGGATATGGAGATCGAACGAGTCTTCCCCGCTGGTGACGCAGGCGACCCCGCCCTGAGCCCATGCGGTGTTCGAATCCGCCCGGCCCCGCTTGGTCACCAGGGCGACACGGCCTTTCTCCGAGGCTTTCAATGCGAAGCTCAATCCGGCAATGCCACTCCCGATGACGACAAAGTCGAATTCTCTCATGGGAGGGAGGGAAGGGCGATGTTGTCGATCAGGCGGGCTTTGCCCAGAAAGACGGCGACTGCGAGACGTCCGGGAGATTCCCGGCTTTTCAGCGGCTGGAGAGAAGTCGCATCGACCGCCTCGACGTAACCCAAACGGGCTCCGGGGACGGCGGAAATGGCTTTCCGGGCGGAAGCTTCGATGGCTGCGGGAGATTTTTTCAAAGCGGCGGATTGCAGCGCGGCGTGGATGCGCGGAGCGACAGCGCGTTCCGCCGCCGTCAGGTAGGCGTTCCGCGAGCTTGTCGCCAGGCCATCCGGCTCCCGGACGGTGGGGTGGCCGATCACCCGTACGGGGAAATTCAGATCCCGCGCCATCCGGCGCAGAATCGCGAGTTGTTGCCAGTCCTTTTCCCCGAAGAGCGCGTGCGTCGGCTGGACGATCAAAAACAGCTTGGCAACAATCGTGCAGACACCTCGGAAATGCCCGGGCCGGGACCGTCCGCAGAGAGCCCGGGAGAGAAGGGATTCTTCCACCGTGGCCGAGCGGTCCGCGGAATACATTTCCCCGGCGGCCGGCACAAAAACCGCATCGGCACCCGCCGCACGACAGGTCGAAAGGTCTTTGCGAAAAGGCCTGGGATATGTGGAGAAATCTTCCTTCGGTCCGAATTGGATGGGGTTGACGAATATCGAGACGACCACCACTCCCCGCCGGCCCGCCAGTTTCCGGGATGAACGGATCAAGGCCGCGTGGCCGGCGTGCAAAGCGCCCATGGTCGGAACAAGGACGACTCGACCGGATTTGGCTCTTCGCCAGGCGCGAAGGCCCGCAATCGTTTTCACGACCTTCATCTCAAGAGGAGAAGATCACCGAAAACCTCAATTGGCGGGAGAATCCGCCGGGGAGGTGGCGGGGGCGGGAGCCGGCTGGGTTGCCGCCGCCTCCGGACCCGACAGGGGCGATGCCGCGGGGGCTGCGCTGGCCTGGGGCACCGGCGCGCTCAGCAGTGTCTCCTGAATCGCTGTCTTTGCTCCGGCACTTTTTGCGGTGAGAATCGAGAGCAGGAGCGTGATGGCAAAAAACGCGGCGGCCAACCAGGTCGTGAATTTTGCCAGCACATGGGTGGTCTGCGCCCCGAAAAGGTTCTCGGTCATCCCCCCGCCGAACGCCGCCCCGAGACCCTCGCTGCGCGGGCGTTGCATGAGGACGACCAAGACGATCAGCACGCATACGATGAGATGCACGGCGATCAGGACAGGCAGGACGATAAACATAAAGGACCCGGCATTCTAAGTCCGCCGGGCTCCTTGTAAAGCCGGGATCAAAGAAATTTGAACAGGGTTAGGGCTGATTTATTTTAATTTTCCCATGCGGACGGGGCCTTTGCGGCAACCAGCTCGAAGGCTCGGCGGTGATTGCCGGCACGCAGGTGATCGAAGAAGTCACGGGTGGAGGTGCGTTTGTT
>JBAYWC010000172.1:0-3798 GCA_041674265.1 Terrimicrobiaceae bacterium | reverse complement strand
CCCGCACCAAGCGAACCCCCGACGCCCAGCCCGCCCATTCCTTCCAAAGCCTGCTGGACGATCTGGCCACCATCACCCGCAACACCATCGTTCCCGCCATCCCCGCCGCCCCCGGCTGGGACCAGGACACCGAACCCACCCCACACCAAAAGAAAATCCTCGACCTCCTCGACTCCCTCCCCAATCAGCAGCCAGTAGCGGGAAGTTCAAAATACCCGCAATCCCTGTACGGATGAGCCTCTCCCTCTTTTTTATCCCTCGAAGTTCAGCCTAACCATTTGGCCGCCAGCTCCGTCGGCTTCCCTCACCAGATATCTGATGCTGTCAACGTGGTCCGCCGTATGGCGCTTGCGAATCCGCTTCCAACCAGTCCTGCAAATCGCCAAAAAGCCCGGCCTCCCTGCGGAGGACCGGGCTCTTTTCTGCGGGAGGGAAATCAGGCCAATGCGGCCTGGTCGCGGTCCTTCATGGCTGCCTTGCGGCTGAGTTTGACCCGGCCTTTGTCGTCTACACCGATGCACTTCACCCAGACCGAATCGCCGTTTTTCACAACGTCTTCGACCTTGTTGACGCGGAAATCCGCGAGTTCGGAAATATGGACGAGCCCGTCTTTTCCGGGAAGCACCTCGACGAACGCGCCGAATTCCTTGATGGAGACGACGGTGCCCTGGTAGATCTCGCCCACGCTGATTTCCTTCGTCATGCCGAGGATGATTTCCTTGGCGCGCTGGAGGCTGTCGCCGCTGCTCGAGTAGATGTGGATGGAGCCGTCGTCCTCGATGTTGATCTCGGCACCTGTCTCGGCGACGATCCCCTTGATCGTCTTGCCGCCGGGGCCGATGATGAGTCCGATTTTTTCCGGGTTGATGCGGATCGTTTCGATGCGGGGGGCATACGGGCTCATCTCGGTGCGCGGTCCGGCAAGGATCCCCTGCATGGTGGCGAGGATTTTTGTGCGGGCCTCGACAGCCTTTCCGACCGATTCCGCCATGATCTCGTGCGAGATGCCGGGGAGTTTGAGATCGAGCTGGAAACCGGTGACGCCGAGTTCGGTGCCGCAAAGCTTGAAGTCCATGTCCCCGAAGTGATCCTCGCTGCCGATGATGTCGGTGAGCGTGGTGTAGCGCTTGAGGGTCTCGCCGTCATACTCGGTGACGAGGCCGACCGAGATGCCGGCGACCGGGCGCTTGAGGGGAACGCCCGCGTCCATGAGCGAGAGCGTTCCGGCGCAGACCGTGGCCATCGAGGTCGAACCGTTCGACTCCATCACCTCGCTCGATACCCGGATCGCATACGGAAAGTCCTTCTCGTCGGGGATCACCGGTTCGAGGGAACGCTCGGCGAGCGCCCCGTGTCCGATCTCGCGGCGGTTCTGGCCGCCGAAACGTCCGGTCTCGCCCACGCTGAACGGCGGGAAGTTGTAATGCAGGATGAAACGCTTGCTGGTTTCCCCGCCGCCGTAGGCATCGATGTTCTGGGCCTCGTCGGCAGGAGCCAGCGTCGTGATGCCCAAGGCCTGGGTTTCGCCGCGGGCGAAGAGCGCGGAGCCATGCGAGCGCGGGAGCAGTCCCACCTCGCCGGAGAGGGGGCGAATGTCGTGAAGCCCGCGTCCGTCGCAGCGTTGCTGCTTGTCGAGGATGCTGATCCGGAACGCCTTCTTTTGCAGGTAGTCGAACGCCTGGGAGATCTCGAATTTCGAGGCGGTCGGGAATTTTTCCAAAACGGCGGTTTCCACTTCCTTGCGGAGGGCGTCCACGGCCTTGCTGCGGGCGACTTTGCCCGCGGTGTAGATGGCGGATTCGATGCGGTCGCCTGCGACCTGGTAGGCGATCTCGAGAACCGGATCGGCCACTTGGAAGAGCGGAACCGTGCGCTTGGCTTTGCCGACCTTCGCGGCGAGTTCACGCTGGGCGGCAACGATCAGCCGCACGCTCTCGCGGGCGAAATCGAGCGCGGCGAGGAACTGATCCTCGGGGATCTCATCCGAGGCGCCCTCGATCATGATGACTTTTTCGCCATCGCCGACATAAATGAGGTCGAGATCGCTGTTGGCGCGCTCGTCGTGCGTGGGATTCGCGACGAACACTCCGTTGACGCGGCCGACCCGCACGGCACCGATGGGACCGGCAAACGGGATATCGGACACGGCCAGGGCGGCGGACGCCCCGTTGATCGAGAGGATGTCGGGATCGTTTTGGCCGTCCGCGCTGAGCAGAAGCGTGATGATCTGGGTGTCGTAAAGATAGCCTTTCGGGAACAAGGGCCGCAGCGGACGATCGGTCATCCGGCAGACAAGGATTTCTTTCTCGGAGGGACGGCCCTCGCGCTTGAAGTAACCGCCGGGGAACTTGCCGACGGCGGCGGCTTTTTCCTTGTATTCGACGGTGAGCGGGAAGAAATCCTGCCCCTCCTTGATGGTGGTCGCCGAAACGGCTGTCACGAGGACGATGGTTTCACCGGAACGGACGGTGACCGCGCCATCGGCGAGTTTGGCGAGCTTGCCGGATTCGATGGTCAGTTGGGTTTGCCCGACTTGGGCGTGAACGGTATGGGACATAATAGGAGTTGCTGGTTTTCGCCGACTGATTGCGCCGGCAGGGAAATACGAAAAAGCCCCGAGGCGTGAGCCGGGGCGTTTCGCGGTGGGTGGTTTGCGCTACTTGCGCAGTTGAAGTTTCTCGAGGACCGACTGGTAGCGGTCGGCTGCCGTCCGCTTCAGGTAGTCGAGGAGTCGCCGCCGTGTGGCGACGAGTTTGAGCAGCCCGCGACGGGACGAATGGTCCTTCGCGTTGGCCTTGAGATGCCCGGTGAGTTCGTTGATTCGTTTGGTCAGCAGCGCGACCTGAACGTCCGCGCTGCCGGTGTCTTTTTCGTGGAGTCGAAGAACATCGACTTCTGCTGGTGCTGCCTTTGCCATTTTGTCTTTTTTGTGTAAGGGTGACAGAATCCCATGTCCGCCCGCCAATGGCAAGGCCGAATTTTTTCCTTGTCGTCCGTTCGATTTTACCGCCGCCAATCCATCCCCTGTGAGTTTCCGGCGAAATCCAAATCCTCATCGTGAGAGAGAGGAAGCGCTCGGGCTTCGAGCGCGGGGACATCCACCCAGCTGCGCTTGGCCCAGGACTCCAGTCCCAATTCGGCGAGTTGGACGCCTTTGGCGCCCTGCAGCAGCGTCCAGGGAAAAGGTTCGTCCAGGGCGGCATGGCGCAGGAACATTTCCCACTGGACTTTGAACGCATTGTCGTAGAGCTCCTGCTCGGGGACCTTGTGGCCTTCAAAGACCCAGTAGCCGAATTCCCCGCGGACGCTCAGAATTTTTCCAAAGAACCCATGTTCCTGGAGGCGTTTGATCTTCAGCATGCCGGGCAGCCAGAGCTTGTCCTGCACGACTCCGTTTTTCACGCCTGCGGCTTTGGCCGTCCGGTAAAGGTCGAGGGTGCTTTCGGTGGAAACGGCGGTCGGCTTTTCACAATAGACATGCTTTCCGAGGGCGGCCGCTTTCTTCACCGCGGCGGCCCGCCGGCCGGTCGTCTGCGCGTCGAAATAGATCATGCGCGGTGGCGTGGAGCCGATGTTGGTGAACTGGTGAAAGACTCCCGGCGGGATGTAAACCATCTGGCCGGCACCGAGTGTCTGACGTTCCCCGCCCAGGCACATCTCCCCGGTTCCCTCCACCACAGGGCCAATGCCCGGAATAAAGCAACCCGCTTAAAAAAAGAAAGTTAGGCGCAAATTCCGGACAAGTGGCCCAAAGTTTTTTATCGCTCTGGCGATGGAAAAAACCGTCAACCCGCCGAT
>JBAYWC010000171.1:0-3818 GCA_041674265.1 Terrimicrobiaceae bacterium | reverse complement strand
TCCAACTCAAAAACAACCAGCCCACCGCCTTCGGGGCGGCAGGAAAAATCGCGGCCTCCGCCTCCCCTTTTCACCCGCTCCAAAAACGTGAACCTCAACGGCAATCTCGCCATACTGAGAGGGCGCTCATCGCCCTCAAAGCCCGCCTCGTTCCCGAGAGATCCTGGCCATTCATCCGGGAACTTTCCTCCATGAAAATCTCGCTTCCCTACAACATGATCTGCAAAAACCTCTTTAAATGAAAATGCCCTCAGCCAGCCACGGAACCCCCTGGTGCCGCGCACTGATCGCTGTGAACACATCGGGCCCGCTTTCACCAATAAACCGAAGCACAGACCACGAGGGCAACTCCCCAGATCACGCCGGCCAGGGCTCCGGATGCGAGGCGCCTCCGGTCGGCGGCCACCCATTGGATCTCATCGCGAAGGAGGTAGGGCATTCCGACATAGAACAGTCCGGCGATCACCCAGGCATAGGCAAGAACCACGAGGAGAAGCCGCGTTGGTTCCGCCCGGAGAAAAGCGGACTCCATCAGCGGTTCGGCGGCCAGGAGCAGAAGCATGCCCAGGGATCGCACGGCCAGGAATTCCGGAACGTAGATCCACGAGAGAACCGCCCCCGCCGCAATGGCCATCAGCATGATGTTCCGGAGCGGCGAAAATTCCCCGAGGTCGATGGATTGCACGAGGAGAAAGCTCCAGACGGCCGCGATCGCGAGCAGCGCGGTGGCGAATCCGCGCGAGCGGGGGAAGGCTTTTGCCCATGCGATGGTCTGCTCCGGGCGGAGCAACGCGAAGGCATGGCCGAAAATGAGAAGGAGTCCCGCCGCAAGGCCGGTGGTTTGAAGAGTGAGGTGGTAGATCATGTCATTGATGCCTTGCGGCGCTTTTCCCAGGCACGTTGTTCGAGGGCGGTCTCGGCGGCGGCGACCTGGGCTTCTTTTTTGCTGAGCCCCTCGCCGCGGCCCAGTTCCTGTCCATTCCACATCACCCGGCAGGCGAACCGCTTGGAATGTTCGGGGCCGGTCTGGGAGAGAAGCTCGTATTCGGGGGCATTCGGGGCGATGGACTGGAGTTTTTCCTGCAGGAACCCTTTCGGGTTGATCTCCTCCGGCTGGCTGGCCAGATCGGCGAACACCTCCTCCATCTGCCGAAGCAGGAAAATCCTGGAGGCCTCGAACCCCCCGTCGAGATAAATCGCCCCGACGACCGCCTCGAAGGCATCGGCGATATTCGATGCCCGCTCTCGCCCCCCGCTCGACTCCTCGCCGCGCCCCATCATGAGAAAGCTGCCGAGATCGAGCGCGATCGCCCGCTCGCGGAGCGCCATGCGCGAGACGATCCGGGTGCGGAGCTTCGTCATGCGCCCCTCGCTGAAATCCGGAAACATCTGGAACAGGTGCTCGGTGACAACCACCTGGATCACCGCGTCTCCCAGGAATTCCAGGCGCTGGTTGTCAAACGGGTAATCTTTTCTCTCGAGCGAGATGCTCGGATGCGTGAGCGCCTCGGCCAGCAGGAGCGCATTCCGGAACTTGTAGCCCATCCGCTCTTCCAGCGGATTCATGATCGAGGAGGTCAGCATATCAGGCCCGCTTCCCGAGAAGGTGGTCGGGATTCAACTTCTTCAGGGCCGGGAGGGTGAAGATCCCGTCCTTGCGGATCAACCTGCCGTCGAACCAGACCTCGCCCCCGCCGCACTCCGGGCGCTGGATGCACACCATGTCCCAATGGATGCGGCTGGTGTTGCCGTTCCCGGCGACCTTGTAGGCCTGCCCCGGAGTGAAATGGAACGAGCCCGCGATTTTTTCGTCGAACAGAATGTCCCGCATCGGGTGCAGGATGTGCGGATTGAACCCCAGGCTGAATTCGCCGATGAACCGGGCTCCGGCATCGCTGTCGAGGATCTTGTTGAGCGCCGGCGTGTTGTTGGCCGTGGCGTTGACGATCCGGCCCTGGGAAAATTCCAGGCGCACGCTGTCGAACGCCTGCCCCTGGTAAATACTGGGAACATTGAACGAGACATGTCCCTCGACGCTGGTTTTCACCGGACAGGAAAACACCTCGCCGTCCGGGATATTCCGGTCGCCGCCGCAGGTGACCGAACCGATGTCCTTGATGGAAAAGCGAAGGTCGGTTTCCGGGCCTTTGATGTGGACGCGGTCGGTTTTGTCCATCAGCGCCTTGAGGGCATCCATGCCGGCGGACATGCGCGAGTAATCCAAGGTGCAGACCTTGAAGAAAAAATCCTCGAACGCCGGCGTGCTCATCTGCGCCTGCTGGGCCATGGCCGGAGTCGGCCAGCGCAGGACGACCCACTTGGTCTTGTTGATCCGCCAGTCCATCACCGGCCGCATCTTCCCGGTGATGAGGCGCATGGTTTCATCCGGCACATCCGACATTTCCGTGATGTTGTGGCTTCCGCGCACCGCGATATAGGCGTGCATTTTCTTCATCCGCAGGAGCTCGACCCCGCTCGATACGGCAAGTTGCGGCTCGGTGGCGCCGAGGGAGAGTTCCCGGGCGATGCGGGAATGATGGACATTCACAAACGGCACGGCGCCCGCGGCCCTCGCCGCGCGGATCAGCGCCACCGCGATCTCGTCCGGCGCGTCGAAAACTTCAATCAGGACATTCTCCCCCTTTTCGAGTTTGGTGGAGTGGCGGGTCAGAACATCGGCCAGCTTGTCGCAACGCGGATCGTGCATTCCGCCGAATCTCTTCCTCCCACGGGAAAAATCAATTCCGGAATGCAACCGGGGGCGTTCCCGGTCGAAATTGTCACATTGCGATGCGCCCACTCCAATATGCTCGCCAAATGCACCACCGCTTGGAAATTGGATTTCTTTTCAGGGCGCATTCACTGCCTCCATGCTGCGGCAATGGAAGCCGTCGGCAGGGCGACCCGGAAATTCTGCGGGACAAAGTCGGCTTCGTTTGTGGCAAAGGTATCCTGGTTCAGAATGTCCCCGATGGCAGCCGGTTTTTTGAAGGAGTCCGGCCAAGGCTCCGGTTGGCCCACGCTCTGTTGTAACAGGCTCACGGAACTGTTGGCCGTCAGTTTGGCATGCGCCTCCTTGAGCGAAAGGGCATATTCAAAGAACTCAAGACCCAGTTGATCTGCCATTCGGCTTACTTGGTGCCCCAATCCCGGAATTCCTTTGAAGATCATCGGGTATCCCAGCCCCTTGCATTCGTTGAAGAACCGCTTTGCGGCAGGGTAGCCGCCTTCTTTCTCTCCCGTTGTCAGGAGCCACAAGACCTTGCTGGCTTCGGGGGTTGGCTTGTCAAAGCTGCTCGGAATATGCACATGCACGGCCAAGAACCGGTCGGGTTTTCTCAGCGCCAACCGGCAGGCATACTGGGCGGCTCCGGACATGCCGGTCAGCAGGAATCCGTTACTGGGGAAGCCGAATTGCTTGCTGAGTTTATCGACCCCCTTTTCCCAGGCTTTCGCCACATCATCGAAAGTTTCATCCATCTCCCGGTTGGTCTTTCGGGATTGCTCATCAAAACTCAATTTGGGATTCCAGAGCCTCCGTGCTCCCCATGCCAGAATGGCAAGTTGATGCTGATCCGCCAATTTCACGAGATTGTTCCGGTAGATCCGGCCCACAAGATCGTTCACGCGATTGCGGCACCCGGTAAGAATTTTATCGTCGGGGTCAACAGGAATTTCTTTCAGGCTGTTTGCCAGGGCGCATCTCTGATAGTTGCAAAAAAGCTGGACTACAGCTGGATTTGAGAGCAAAGAGAGTCCATGCAATGGCCGATGGTGGTTCAGGGACGTGAAGTGGATGAGGAAAAAGTGCGCTGGCT
>JBAYWC010000170.1:0-3894 GCA_041674265.1 Terrimicrobiaceae bacterium | reverse complement strand
TTTCATTGCTGTCTCCTTTCGTAAACTTTGAGCGGTTCACGTTTCGGAGACTGGGAGCGACTCCCGGAGCTGTCAAACTTCGGGGGTCCTCCGGCAAAGCCGGAGGATTTCCCGAGGGATTAAGGCGTGACGGAAAACTTGGCATCACCCACCCGCAAAGCCGGTGAGATGTCGGGAGGCGTCGTGTTTTGCTCGGTGGCGCCCACCCAGGAACGTTTCTGGAATCCGCCGCCCGAGGCAAAGATCAGGTCGTTCCATCCATCCGGCCACTTGCAGAGCGCGCCTTCCTTCGTCTGCTCCCATGTGCCTTCCGTGCCGCCCCCGATCGTGCTCATGGCGCGTCCGGAGGATTGAAGGGCCACGTAAAGATAGCTTCCGTCAGGTTCCTTGTTCAAACACCAGACTCCGGTAAATCCATCCCCCTCGAGTCTTCTGGCTGCGGATTCGTTTTTCGGGGGGCTGTCCAAAGCGGCTCCCGGCTCAAATCCCCGATGCGCGAACCCTGTGTCGGATTCGGAAATCACATCCGTCCAGCCGTCTTGGAAAAACACGACAAGCCGGTTGTCTTGTAAACGCCAGAATCCCCGCTCGCCCCGCGCTCCAGATGCCCCCTTTGTCCAATTGCTCACGGCCTGGCCGTTGGGAAAAACGACAATATCAAAAAGCTGGCCCTGATCGTCCGCGGCGGCCCAAGTGCCGACATACGAGATCATGGGAGACCGCGGACCTGCTTGGGGCGTCGCGACGGAATCCGGAACAACGGGGGGCGCCGATGGGGCCGGCTTGGAACAGCCCGCCAGTAGCAGCACCAGAAGCGGGAGGAGCAGAGGGGGTTTCATGGGAGCTGAATTCTCTTTCCGCATCCTTCCCCGCGCAACTCCTTTCTCGGCTCCCCAATCCGCGACTACCCCGACTTTCGCAACTGGGGGAGGGTGGCCGCGCAAGTTGCTGATAATCAGACCAGGCATTTCTTCGGGGGATAAAAATCCCGAAAAAGCGCATGAACACTTGCTTTGCGGCCTTTTTTCACTTTCGAACATAGCCATGTAAATGACGATTATTCTGTTTATGCAGAAAGGGTCCGTGCATGCAGAAACGGTGTAAACCCGGATAAATCACAGAGGGGCAGCCCATCTTGCTAACCATTTGCCTCGCTCGCTCCCGCTCGTCTCGCCCTTGCGGGCTGCACTGCGTGCAGGCTCCCCCGCCTGTTCCCACAGGCCGGTGGTGGCCGCCAGAGCCGTCGGCTTCCCTCACCAGATCACAGTGGGATATGCGTTGCCTCCCGGTTGCCCCAAAGTCTTTCCCTCTATTCAGGTAGGCGCTAACGCGCGGGTGTTGGTCAGCCGCCGACTCTGGCGACCAAAGCGTTACGCAATCTGAACCACCCCTCTGTGATTTATCCGGGTAAACTCCGCTGCGCCGCAGTGTCACGGCTCGTGCGGAAAGGCGATGCTGGCGCTACGACATCAGCTTGCCGCGGCCCCGCTGGAGCGGCTTTCTTTTTCCCGCGCAATTCTCACAGGCTCCATAAAGGATGATTTCGTGGTCTTCGACGCGGAACCTTGGAGGGGCCAGCTTCTTGATCCCTTCGAGGCATTTTTTGAGCTCGAAAACCTCGCCGCACCCGCGGCAGAGAAAATGATGGTGGTGTCCTTTGTCCGCCCGTTCGTAGCGCGGGGGTTCCCCGGGGATTTCGACCGAGACGACCTGGCCGTCATTTGCGAGCGACTTCAGCGACCTGTAAACCGTTGCGATTCCGATGGAGGGCACCTCTTTCAGGGCGATTCCCAGAATTTCGGCCGCCGTCAGCGGAGATTCATGGTCTCGGAGAACCGCCTCGATGGCCCGCTTTTGCTTGGTGCTTCTGTCCACCCCGCCAATTTACGACATCGGGGGAGGGAGAGCAACGCCCGTTTGGTGGGGCGGGCGGGTGGTCAGTTGGC
Organism: Terrimicrobiaceae bacterium; assembly: GCA_041674265.1. Lineage (GTDB taxonomy): Bacteria > Verrucomicrobiota > Verrucomicrobiia > Chthoniobacterales > Terrimicrobiaceae > QYQL01. Next base: position 1,948 of record JBAYWC010000170.1, on the reverse strand, counting down.
CTGGCTCACCGGCACGGAGGCCGGGTTGATCCCTTTGTCGAAGGTGGCTTTGAAATCCCGGGCGCTGCGGTTTTCGGCGTGGCCGTCCGCAAAGAGATAGTTGGCGGCGCCCTTCATCCGGTCCGGTGCCCGGGCGCCGGTTCGGTGGCGGTCCGGTTCGATGTCATTGAGCGCGGCAGCCCATGATGTCCATTCCGCGCCGTGAATGTGATCGCGCGTCATGCTGGGCGCACGGTTCTCGCTCAGGATGAACAGCAGGATCGTGCGCGAGGGATACGGGATTTTCAGCAGGCGATTGAACGCATAATCGTCGAACACCAAATCGTTGAGCACGTAGCTGGTGGCCCCCATTTTCAAAATCTGTTGCTGGCGCTTCGGGGGATCGGCCGGGCAAACACGGATGGCGTCCACATCCTCCAGGTAATCCGCCAATTGAAAGATCCAGCTTCGCTCTTTGTGGAGCGAGCCCGTGCTGTGGGTTGTCGGCGGAAATTCCCCTTCGTGGTCGTTTGCGTAAAGGCCCAGCGCCATCCCGATCTGCCGCTGATTGGACAGGCACTTGCCCTGCCGGGCCGCGCACCCCGCGTTTCCGACAAGAGGAAAAGCCAGCGCCACCACCACCCCGAGAATGGCGGCGACCACCGACAACTCCAGAAGAGTGAAGGCATCCCGCAGAGAGGTCTTCCGGCGACTTTTTCCGGGAAGGCGGACCGGGGACACATCGGCCTCCGGTCCGTGTGGAACGTTCCGGTTCAAGATACTCGCCGCTTGAGCGCCACCAGCAAGCCGGACACGCCAAGGCCCAGCATGGCCACCGTCGAAGGCTCCGGAACCACCTGGACAGAAAACGATTCGGTGATGGAAAGCGGGCCGTCAACGGCATGAGTGCCGGACCATGTCAGATCAAATGTGTAGGTTCCCGGCTCGGTAAACCCCCATTGAAAATGGATATGATCGCCGGGAGTCATCGTGAAACTGTTGGAGAAATCGGTGGAGCCCGGCACATACGTCGAAAAAATCCAGTCCACGACCGATATTCCCGCGAGGTTGGTCGTGTAGAGCGCAAATTCCGCCGTCGAACTCGGGAGGATCCAGGCGGAGAGCGTGAGCGTTATCGGCGTGGACCAGTCCGTGTCCACAAGCTCTTCGACCCCGAAACCGAGATTCGGCTGATAGGCCGAAGAGCCTGCCGTATAAATGAGCGAGCCGTCGGCGACCCCGATGATGCTGCTCAAACCGGAGGGGGACATCCGCGTCGCCGACGTGAGGGCAATGGCATCGGACGGCGCATATTCGGCGTCCTCGCCAATGGCCTCCCCATCGACGACCGCACCGCCGTGCAAATGCCAGTGAGGATCGAGTTCGCCGTCTTCATAGGCGAGTCCGATGTCCCCGTGCCCGGAGGTGTAGATCGCCGCGGCGCGGGCGGAAAGGGAGAAGGCGAGGACGGACACAACAGCAAGGAGTAAATGGAGTTTTTTCATGGGTCAGAGCGGTCATATATGATAATTGGTTATCATTTTCAAGCATTTATTGATAATAAATTATCATAAATGTCCGAGGGCGACCCTGTCCGGGTTCCGGCGCGGAGCGACGGCAAGGGGTGCTCGTCGATCCAGGGGAAGGACGCATTTCTGAAGTTGCAGAGTCCAGGGCGTCCCACCCGTTTGGAGACGGGAATTCGTATCGGAGGGCGACCGCCCAAGGGACCCCTTGTCTTGATTGATCCGGACGGCGGCATGCCGGTCTCCATAGCTGGCCGCGCATGTTCCACGGAAGATCTGCCCCGGAAAAATCACAGAGAGGCAGCCTGTCTCGCTAAGCGATCTAACCTAACTTCCCCCTGATTTTTTTCTAAGTGACTGCAAATCAGTGAAACTACACGAAAATGTAGCAAGTAATATATCCACAATAATCAAAATAACTGTTGATTGTATTGTTTTATATC
>JBAYWC010000169.1:0-3919 GCA_041674265.1 Terrimicrobiaceae bacterium | reverse complement strand
GAGGGACCGGTGCTTTTCCCCCTTCAAAACACAGCGGCAATTCGGGTTGCCGCAGCAGCGCTTTTCAGAGAGCGGCAACCGCCGCTTTTCCTTTCTCTGAGCCGCTCAGAGGCTCAGCACTTTTCTATCTTTCGGAACCGCTGGTATTCAAGACTCCCGTGCCGCAGTTTCAGGCGGCAGATTCCTGCGCGAGGGTCTGGCCTTGTCCTTGGCGCAAGTGTTTTGTAGCGGCGGTCTGTGATCGTCGGCGGATCTCATGTTGTCAGCGACGGTCACAGACCGACGCGACAGCGCTGCCAGCGCACAGAGGGCGGGAGACCGGATGCCGTCCGCTCAATTTCCGGGCTTTCCGATGGTGCTTGAGGAACCGGGGGTCTTCCTGCAACATGGCCGCATCCATGGGCAAGCGGGTCCTTATTCTTTCGGCTTCAGTAGGCTCCGGTCACGTCAAGGCGGCGGATGCGCTCGCGCGCGTGATGCGGGATCGCCCGGATGTGGAAGAGGTCCTTTCGGATGATTCGCTCGACCACACAAATGTTCTCCACAAGCAGCTCTACTCCACCCTCTACTCGAAGCTGTCCTCGATGCTGCCCGAGTTTCTGGGCTGGTGGTATGAGTCGAGCGACGACCCGTGGGTCTCGGACAAGGGCCGGCTGGCGCTCGATCTTCCGCAGGCGCTCCCGTTGATGAACCTCGTCAAAGAGTTCCGTCCGGACATCATCCTCTGCACCCACTTCATGCCGGCGGGTGTTCTGTCCTGGCTGATCGGCAATGGAAAACTCGACGCGCGGCTCGGGATCGTTGTCACGGATTTTCATTTCCACGCCTTCTGGATCACGCGGGCGTTCGACTGGTATTTCGTCGCGCAGGAGGAGGACAAAATCCACATGGAGGCACTCGGCCTGCCGGGCGATCACATCGAGGTCACCGGAATCCCCGTCGGGCCGGAATTTGAAAAGCCGGTTGACGCGGCGGCCGTGCTCCGCCGTCACGGCCTGCGCCCCGACCGGCCGACTCTCCTGGTCGCGGGCGGAACCCTCGGTCTGAGTCCGGCCACCGCCGTGGTCAGGCGCCTTCTCCAGCTCGATCTGGATTTCCAGGCCATCGTTGTCTGCGGCAAAAACACCGAACTCCGGGATGAGGTGACCCACCTCGTGCGCGACCGGGCTGACGATTTCCGGGTTTTTGGCTATACAAATGAAATGCCGGATTTCATGGGTGCCGCGACGATCATGCTGAGCAAGCCCGGGGGGATGACGACCGCGGAAGCGCTTGCGCGCGGGTTGCCGCTGGTGATCCTCGATCCGATCGGGGGACAGGAGGAGCGCAATTCCGATGTCCTCCTCGAGGCGGGAGCCGCCGTCAAATGCACAGAGGTGACCGTGGTCGCCCACAAACTCAAAAAGCTTCTCGAAAACCCCGCCCGCATCCGGGCCATGTCCGAGAATGCCCGCGCTCTCGGGTGCCCTTCCGCCGCCCGCGACATCACGCGCCTGGTCCTGGAATCCCCCGCCCGCCCGCCTGCGAAAATTTCCAAGCTCCGCGAAAAAGCCCTCCGGAAACGGATCGCGAATTCGTAAAAAACGGGGGTTTAGTGTTCCGCAAAGCAGGATATCCGCGCGCACTGAACCACTGAAAACCGAACGCTGAAAACTTTTGGCCATGATCATGCCGGTCCATTCCGAAATTGAAAAACCGTCCGTGCCCGCCCCGGGGTTCCTCGCCGGGGTCGCCACGTCGGGCTACCAGTGCGAAGGGGGGTCAACGGGCCCGGACAGCCCAAGAACAATTGGGCGACCCACGAGATGGCGGGGAGGGTTGCGCGCACCGGGCCGGCAACGGATTTTTGGAACCGCTACCGGGAGGATTTTGAACTGTGTCGCGGAATGGGGCTCAATGCCTTCCGTCTCAGTATCGAGTGGGCGCGCGTTCAGCCCGGCGAATCCCTGGAGGCGGGACGCGCTCCGGATTTCGATCCCGTCGCCATCGATGCTTACGCCGACCGCATCGCCGCCTGCCGGTTGGCGGGGCTCGAACCCGTCGTGACACTTCACCACTTCACGCATCCGGCCTGGCTGGGACTGAATGCCTGGCTCAAGGACTCCACGCCGGAATTGTTTGAAAACTTCGCCGTCCGGACATTGGACCGCATGAACGAGCGGCTGTGCGGACGTTTGGGACAAAATCCGGTGTCCTGGTATGTGACGATCAACGAGCCGAACATGCTCGTTCTGAACACCTATTTGAACCGTCACTTTCCGGGTGGTCCGGACGCCGGAATTCCCGTCGGGCTGGCGGCCTACAACCGGCTCCTTGCCGCGCACGTCCGCGCCTACAATGGCATTCATGATCTCTACGAATCGCGGGGCTGGCCGGCCCCCCGCGTGACGATGAACACCTTTTGCAGCGACGTGTATTGGTCCGAGCAGATGCTGCTCGACCTGCTCTGCCTTCGCGAGCACGGGATTTCCCCCGACTCTCTGCGGGGCTACTTCGCCGGCCGCTCCGAAGCGTTGCGGGAAACGCTGGGGCAGGCGCATCTCCCGCTCCGCGCCGATCCGCTCACCTGGCCGGGCCTGGCGATCCAGGGGATTGCCAATTTCTTTGTCAGCCGCGCCGCCACGACTGCGGCCTTCGGATTTTTCCTGGCCGAGGCGGCCCGCTCGAAGCGCGACGTCGCTCTCGATTATCTCGGCCTGGATTACTACGATCCCTTTCTCAGCCACATTTTCCGGATCCCTTCGTTCAGCGACCTGGAATTTCCCAGCGGAAGCCTGCACGGATATCTCATGGACGGGCTGTCGAGCAAATGGTGGGACTGGCATATTCTTCCCGAAGGTCTGCACGCGTTCTGTTCCCATTATGCGCGGGCGTTCTCCGGGAAGGGAATTCTCATTGCGGAAAACGGGATGGCGCTGCGGGTGAAGGCCGACAACCGGCCCGGCGCGCACCGGAAAGACCGCATTACACGCAGCGAATTCCTCATCGCCCATTTTGCGGAAATCCGCAGGATGCTGGACGACCGGCTCCCCGTTCTCGGTTACCTCCACTGGTCGCTCACCGACAATTACGAATGGGGTTCGTTCACGCCGAGATTCGGGCTTTTTCGCGTGGACTACGCCGACAACCTGCGCCGCATCGCCGTGGACCATCTCGGCGACAATCCTTCGGAAACCTACGCCCGGCTGATCCAAAATCTCCGCCAACACAGCGCAACCTGATCGAGCAGGCCGGCTTTGCGCGATACCCTCAATGGCCAACACGCAGGCCGCGGCCCCGACGAGGGCATCCTGCCGCAAGGACATCGGAGTCGTTCCCGCATGTTCCGTCCGCCCGTGCAGCGTCACGCGGGTCCGCATTGTAGCGATCGACCAAGCGGGAAAGAGTTTTGCGATCCACAAGGTCGAGGATTTGAGAAAGAACGTAGCGACCGGAATTCATGCAGAAGCCTGTCAAAGAGGGCCTCTGAATTCAAATGTGTGACATCGGTTTTGCCGCGCAAATTGCTCATTTTATGATTCTTCCAGAACTTCATCAGTCAGTTAACCGGACACCCGTGCAAAAACCTATTTAAATGAAAATGCCTTGCTGTAAGGTAAAGCAGCGATGCTTGGGTCGGCCGGAGAGCCTCACTGATAAGATCACCAACAACTCTGGCATATTGAGAAGAGCGTTCTTTGAACGCTCTTCTCTTTTTTGGTGCGCCCGGCAGGGCGCACTCACTTGGGGGTTCAAATCCCCTGCACGCCCGACAAGGGGAAGTGCTAGCCGGACGGCAAGGGCGTCCGCCGCGAGACGGAGTCTGAAGGAAGCTGCAGGCAAAATGCTACCGCGATGAACAAGAACCACATAAAAGGCACAACGAGCGAGATGAGACGGCCAATATCGTCAAAGTCCAAAACTTGTGCGGAAGGTCGGT
>JBAYWC010000168.1:0-3930 GCA_041674265.1 Terrimicrobiaceae bacterium | reverse complement strand
TACCGGCAAGAGACAAATTATATATTACATGGCTACACATGGAGGCAAAAAAAGACCGCAGATCAAGTGCCCATGCGGCTTCGCGGGGTTTTTATCCCTCGAAGTTCAGGCTAATACTCAGTCACGGGGATGCGAGAAAGCGGGCGATAACAAGAAGCCGCCGTTTGTATGACCATTGCCCGGCAACTCCCCGCTCCCGCCTTTGACAGGGCCGCAACGCAAGCACTTGCCGGTTTGTGTTTTTCCCTGCTGCTGCTGCTGGCATTTCTCATTCCACATTCCCCATTTCGAATTTCGTATTTTCCAGACCACGACAACGAGACGGTCACGCAGAACGTTTATGACCTCTTCGGCAGGGTGGAGCGCCAGTTCCTGCACGGGGACACGAACAAGACGTTCCATCTTTACTACACGGGCCGGGACAGCTTCGAGGTGGACCCGCAGGGCGGGGCGCCCCATTATTTTTATGACGAGCGCGGCAGGACCGCGTTGTCACCAAGACCTCGGCAGCAGGGGAAATAACCGGCTACGCGACCTCGATGACGTATGACGGGCAGCGCCCGCAGGAAGCCGTAACCTACTCGCCCACCGACAGGGTGAAGCTCGAAAAGCTCAACACGACCCCCGTTGCCGATACGGGATATGACTCGCGCGACCGGGCGGCCCCACCGCAAAAGACGCCGCCAACCGCACGACGACGTTCGTGCGCAAGAACAACGGCGACCTCAAGGAAGCCCGGCGGCCCGGCGCCCGCACGACGAAGTTTTTCTACGATGAGGATAACCGGCTCGTTTCCAGCAGTAATCCCGGTTCCAATTCCGGCACGCGCAACGAGGCGTTCGCCTACGGCACCTCTCTCCGGGCGGGCTTCCGCGCACGGTCAAGACCGGGGCGGACGGGCGCACCGTCACCAGCGATTTCGACCAGCAGGGACGGCTGAGGTTCGCGAAGGACCGCAAAGGCGCGACGTTCGAGTTCCGCTTCGACGCACCTCTGGACGCCGCACCCACGTCATCACCCCGCAAGGCAGCGAAACGGTTACGACCTAGGACCGTATCCTATCAGGGGTTTTTTGCAGGAACCGCAGGAAGCTGATTGCCTCTGCTTTGAGCTGTTCGGCGCAGACAATCGCCTTTCGGCCCAGGCAGTTGTTTTTCAGATCGTTCCACACCAGTTCATCGGGGTTATCTGCTTGTTTCCTACGATGCGAATGCCGAGAACATGAGTATCAAGGGACTGTCGGCACAGTTCTGAGCACAAAGATCACGCGATGCATATTCCGTCTTTGATTGAAAAAAAGCGCGATGGCGGCCAGCTTGAGACTGCTGAGATTTCGGAGTTGATCGCCGCGTATGCTTCGGGGGCGGTGCCCGACTACCAGATGAGCGCGTTTGCGATGGCGGTGTTTTTTCGCGGGATGTCGGATGCCGAGACGGCAGATCTGACGGCTTCCATGCGCGACAGCGGGCGTGTTTTTCGATGGCCGACGGGTTCGCCTCCGAAAGTGGACAAGCATTCGACCGGGGGGGTCGGCGACAAGGTTTCCCTCGTTCTGGCTCCGCTCCTCGCCTGCGACAGCCTGTGGGTTCCGATGGTTTCGGGGCGCGGGCTCGGGATCACCGGCGGCACGCTCGACAAGCTCGAGAGCATTCCCGGTTTCAATGTCCACCTCGACGAGGCCGCCTGTTTGCGGCAGATCGAAAAGATCGGAGTCTTCATGGTCGGCCAAACGGAGGATTTTTGTCCGGCGGACAAGCGGCTCTACGCCCTGCGCGATGTGACCGCCACCGTGCCGTCGCGACCGCTCATCATCGCCAGCATCATGTCGAAAAAACTGGCCGAGTCGCTCGACCGGCTCGTGCTGGATGTGAAGTTCGGCAGCGGGGCCTTCATGAAAACCCGCGGGGAGGCGGAGTTGCTGGCCGCCGGGCTTGCCTCTGCGGGCGAAGGCAACGGGGTCCGCACATCGTTTCTCCTCTCGCCGATGGACGAACCGCTCGGGCGCGCCGTCGGCAATGCGCTCGAGGTGCGCGAGGCCGTCGAAACCCTGCTGGGGAGTGGCCCGGAGGATTTGGTGGCGATCACTCTCGACCTCGCGGCCGCGGTCTCCGATTCCCCGAGGGACGTTCTCGCCAGGCGCCTGCATGATGGCTCGGCATGGTGGAAATTCCTCGCGCTTGTCGAAGCCCAGGGCGGGGATCCCCGGGTCTTCGGGGATTGGGATCTCTTCCATCCGGCTCCCGTCATCCGTCCATTTCCGGCTCCCCATGACGGGATGATTGTCAGGATGGATGCGGGCCGGATCGGCGGGGCTGCCGTGCAATTGGGAGCGGGGCGGCATAAAACAAGCGACGCCATCAATCCTGCCGTCGGTTTCTCTGGCATCCGGAAAATCGGCGAGCGCGTTTCCCAGGGCGAGCCTCTCCTCTGGATCCATGCCGCCTCTGCCGCGGATGCCGAGGCGGCTGCGCGGGCGGTCCACTTCGAGGTGCGATGATTTTTGGGTTCCCCTTCCCGCCTGCCGATCTGATTTGTGCCATCCCTACTCTACTCTTGCGGTCGGCTGGCAGACTCGGTCATTTTATCTCATATGAAAAAAATGAAGGCCGGAATTATCGGGTGCGGAAATATCAGCGAGATCTACGCTGAGGCGGGGCGGAAATTCCGGAACCTGGAGATCCTGGCCTGTGCGGATCTGGATTTTGCACGAGCCCATGCCTTGGCGGAGAAGCGCGGGATTCCCCGCCCGCTGCGGGTGGAGCAGCTGCTGGCGGATCGGGACATCGAGATGGTCATCAACCTCACGATCCCGGCGGTCCACGCGGAAGTGGGGATGGAGATTCTGAAAAACGGGAAGCATCTCTACAACGAGAAACCGCTCGCGCAGAAGCGCCGTGCGGCCCGCGAGATGATCGGGCTCGCCCGTGAAAAAGATCTTCTGGTCGGATGTGCCCCGGACACATTTCTTGGAGCCGGACTTCAAACCTGCCGCAAGCTCATCGACGAAGGAGCGATCGGGGAACCGATTGGAGGGGCGGGCTTCATGCTCAGTCCGGGTTGGGAACACTGGCATCCCAACCCCGGTTTCTTTTTTAAGAAAGGCGGCGGGCCGCTTTTCGACATGGGTCCGTATTATCTCACGGCCTTCACCACGCTTCTGGGGCCGGTGCGCAGGGTGACCGGCTCTGCGCGGATCAGTTTTCCGACGAGGACTGTTACCAGCCAACCTCTGGCCGGCAGCACGATCGACGTCGAGACCCCGACCCACATCGCGGCTGTTTTGGATTTCGAGTCCGGACCGTTGGTCACGCTGGCGACCAGCTTTGATGTCAAGGCCCATTCGATGCCGTGCCTTGAAATCTTTGGATCGGAAGCCACACTCTCTGTGCCGGACCCGAATACCTTCGGTGGGCCGGTCCGTATCCGGCGGCAAGGCGAGGAGAATTGGACCGAGGTTCCCTTGAGTTTCGGAAACGTCGCCAACAGCCGTGGCCTGGGTGTTTCCGATATGGTTTCCGCCTGTCAAAACAAGAGGGAGCACCGGGCGAATGCCCACACCGCATACCATGTTCTGGACATCATGCACTCGATTCTGGACTCGTCAGACACAGGGCAGCACATCGAACTGACCAGCTCGATGACCCGTCCTTCGCCATTTCCGGAAGAACTCCCTGATGGCGAGGTGGATTGATCGTGGGATCCTATGAGTCACCAGCCGTTCCGATGAGCCAGGAGGCTCCCTTTCTGGTTCGTCGGTCTTTGGAAACATGGCCTTTCGATATTCGGCATGCCTGATGCTTCTCTTTCGTAACTGCTCAGCAAAGAACCCGGCGGCCGGATGTGGAAAGGGGAGCAACTTTGCATTTTTCGCCGGATCGTGATATGCGGGAAGGCTCCTGCCGCGGGGAGTAGGCCGGCATTCCAGTGGTG
>JBAYWC010000167.1:0-4021 GCA_041674265.1 Terrimicrobiaceae bacterium | reverse complement strand
CGGTCTGGAAGCGGCGGTGGCTGCGGGAATGAGAAGCATCGGGATCGGTGACAAAACCCAGCTCCACCAGGCCGACTACACCCTCCCCTCGACCCTTTACCTCAACATCGAACGGGTGAGGGCGCTCTATTAAAAAAGAAACGGGATACCGGAAAATCCACATGTCACGGAAAAGCAATTGCTGGCAGTCCAACAAGAACCACAGGGGCCTCGTCCTTTTGAAGCTTTCGCGTGGCCACTTGGCGAAACAAATCTAACGACCATTGTTTAATAAACTCTTCCCGCAAAATAACGCGGGAGGAGAAGGAGGCAATTTGCTCGATATATCGAGCAACCGGAGGTGTCGCCGGTGAACGGGGAGTGGAAAAGGCTTCTGGGCGTCCGCATCCGGGAAAGCCGCGTTCTCAACGGCTTGACCCAGCAGGAACTTGCCGCCCGGTTGAGACGCGGTGGATTCCGGCGTTGTTCGCGGGCGTTGCTTTCCCAGATCGAAACAGGCGTCGCCACGATCCGCGGGCATGAGATTTATTACCTGCGAAAAGTCTTCGGAAAAGACTTTGAAAGCGAGTTCTGGAAACCGTTCCACCATCGCCGCGCACCCGCCAGAAAACGGTGAACCCCTCCATGGAAAAATGAATTCCTTTTGGTCCAAGCTGCCCCTTTTCTGGAGATACCAACTCGGCGGATGGGCGGTTTACTCTCTCGTTTCGATTCCCGTCAAATGGGCTTTGTTCGGGTCGATAGCAGGAGCAGCCGTATCATTCTACCGCGAATTGCTAGGGTTGCTCCTGACCTTCGGGATGTATTTGGTGTATCGTCACATCTACGGACGTTGGAGGGTTTCATGGATTCTTTTCACCGCATTCGGGCTTTCTTTTGCGGGCAGCGCCATCGAAATCATCATTTCCATCGCTTTGCACAATGTCGTCATCTTCGACGAAGCCGGGTTCAGCAATGACGCCACCCGAATGGGTGTTCTGTATTACCGTGCCGCCGTCTTTGCCGGATGGAGTTTCCTCTATTTCATGTTCCGGCTGATTTCCGAGAGCCAGGACTTGCGGCAAAGACTCGCGGAAGCACTGGCCCACTACCGTGAAACCGAACTCCAAATGCTGCGGGCACAGATGAATCCCCACCTTCTTGCCAATGCCATGACCGGCATTCTCGCCAGCATCGGACATCGGATGCCCAAGGTGACCGCAATGGTTCAGTCGCTGGCCAATTACCTCAACTATTCGTTGATCCACCAGAAAGACGATTTTGTGACGATGGACGAAGAATATCGTGCCCTCGGAGATTATCTCACATTGAAGAAGACGTTGTTGGGGGAAAAACTGGACGTCGGATGCCAGATCGAGGAATCCGCCCGCCCCCTCAAGGTTCCCGGGGTCCTGCTGCAACCGCTCGTTGAAAACGCCGTCAAATACGGGTTTCGGACATGGGCTCCCCCTGTCGTGGTCCGTCTGGCCGTCAGCAGATGCGAGTCCGATCTTGTGATCGAAGTCGCCAATACCGGCCGCTGGGTGAACCCGGACAGGAACCGGACGATTGGAGGAATCGGACTGCAAAACCTCCGACGCCGACTCCAATGGCTCTATGAAAACCAGGACAAAATGGAAATCCTTGAGGAGGAAGGATGGGTGACCATCCGAATCCTGCTTCCCGTCAAATGATGAACCGACAAACTCTGCAGGCGGTGATTGTCGATGACCGCGCCGATGCCAGAAACCACCTGAAACAACTCCTGGAACGGCGCTTTGACGTCCAAGTCGTCGGAGAAGCCGAAGGCATTTCCGATGCTGTCGCATTGTGCAACGACCTCCACCCGAACCTGATCTTCCTCGATATCGAACTCGGTGGAAAAACCGGCTTTTCTCTTCTCGAAAAACTCGATCCGCTGCCCGCGATCATCTTCGTCACCGGCTACAGCGAGTATGCCGTCCGGGCGTTCGAGGTAAACGCCGTGGACTACCTGCTCAAACCGGTGGATCCCCGCCGACTTTCCGACGCCATTGAGCGAATCCATCAGGCGCCTTCGCGCACCCAGACCAAACAGTTTGCGCCAAACGACCCCATCATTTTGGAATGGGACAAGAAAGCGCGGGTGATCTTCGTTTCCCAGATTGTCGGCGTCGTCGGCGCGGAAAATTACACGGAGGTTCTCATTGCGGATGGCAGCATGGTTTTCATGCGGCGGAAATTTTCCAAATGGGAGGAACTTTTGCCGGAATCGCTTTTCCTCAGTCCAGACCGTTCGCTCATCGTGAACTTGAAAGCCGTGCGCAATCTGACCCTCATATCCCGCGACAAAATCACCTTCCTGTTGGAAGCACATGACCGTGAATTCGAGCTCGGACGAAAGCCCGCTGCCCGTCTCCGCCAAGCCTTGCGACACGCTCGCGGAGTGTGACGAAACAACCGAAAAGGCCGCTTCGGCACGGGTTCGGGCCGCCCCGTCACCGTGAAAATGACTTGTCCGCAATTCCGGGCAGATTGGCCTCACCATATGAAGAGGTTAGTCAACAACATCGTCGGGCCGCAGATTCGCAGACTGCGGGTGAATCGGAAATGGTCCCAGGGCCAACTGGCGGCCAAACTGCAAATAGCCGGCTGGGACATATCCCGTGGCACGGTGGCCAAGCTGGAGAGCGGTCTCCACTGCGTCCGGGAATACCAGATGTTTTTCCTGATGCGGGTGTTCGACGTGCAATACCGGGACCTGCTCCCGGCGTCCATTGACCCGCATGCACCAGACCTGTTCGAGAAACTCTCGGCCAGGCTGAACTCCCGCTACTAAAGCGGCTTCCAAGTTTCTTTTTTGCCAAACCGCGCTTCGAGTTCTCGGGCGAAGAACCCGGAAATTTCCGATCTTCCGAAAATGCGCTCAAAAATCAGGACTTCGTAATCCGCAATGGGTTCCTCCTGATTCTCGATGCGGATGATCCTTTCCTCCGGGCACTCGAAGCCGGTTTGGGCATACCGCTCCGCGACCTGGACATGGCTCCAGCCCTGTTTTTCCCGCAATTGGCGGAGAAGCGGCCCGAGCACATTCTTGGGTTTGGCGGATGGATTCATGGGCGGGATTTTCCCATACGATAGCGCAAAGCGGCTAAAGCGCCAATCCGTGTTGCAGTGCCTGGGGTTGCCTGTTCGCGGCCATGCCGGAGTCGGTGGATTCCTCCGGCGCGGCCGGAGAGGATTTTTCTTCGGGCGGGGGAGGAAAAACCTTCCCGCGAATCTCCGGCGGGATCTGATAAAAGAAATCCTCGAACGCCCGGTCGAAATCGTTGGCGAATCCCTCGCTTTCCATGGATGCGAGTTGTTCGGTCTCCATGAAGAACGCCGAAGCGTTGATGCGCAATTCGAGCAGCTTGAAGACAACCTCGTCCGCATTTGCAGTGAGCGGAATGCGATGGGCGGTTGTCGGCGTGAGAATGGTCTGCGGAAACGGGTTCATTCGCGCGGTGGAACTTCCACCTTTATCTCGCAGACAAAAGGCGTCTCCCGAGTGAGCCCGTAATACCGGGCCTCGACGGCATGGATCGACGCCAGACGTCCCGTGCAAAGCAAAGGCACGAGTGCCTTCAGACGCCAGCCGAGAAGAATCATGTCATGGGTGGAAAAGGAGAGGCGGAACCGCTCGGCGGGAGCGTTGGGTTGAAGCTCCGCATCCGGGTTTGCCTCGCAAAGAAAGTGCAGCAAATGGCCGCAGGGGAAACCGTGAACCCGGCCATCCCGGCAGTGGAAGTCCATGGCCAGAGAGGTTGCTTCCGATTCGAAGACCGATTGGGGAGCTTCTTTCATGGAGTTTGGTGGCCACCCTGCCGGATCGAAGGCGCGGAAATCGCTTCCTGCCGAACGCCGGGTATTTCCCCGACGGCAGGAATCCGGCGCAACTTTTGCGACAGGGTGACCAACTGGCGAAAGACTCTTTGGGTGATTTCCATCAGGCGATGCGGTGAAAGCGGCAAGGAGCGTAACGGGCGCAGACGGGGTGGGTGTTCCGAAGGCGGAACAGTTT
>JBAYWC010000166.1:0-4196 GCA_041674265.1 Terrimicrobiaceae bacterium | reverse complement strand
TACGGATAACCAGGCTGCGTTCCCGCTACCGGCCTACGAATGCTACCCGGCTACGCCAAACAAATGGGCGCCCCTTTTCTCTCAGGGGGCATCCTGCTTCAGGATGCCCCCTGAGCAGTTACCCTCAAAAATAGGATTTCCGGGGATTTCTGGCGGACAAATAGCGGACACATTCAGGCCACTTCCTGTAAATTCCATCCGTTTCTAGTGGGAACGATCCAAAAAGCCAAAAAACCCGCAGAGCCTTTGCTGCTGCGGGTTTGATGGGAATGGGCAGGAGTGGATTCGAACCACTGAAGGCGTAAGCCAGCGGATTTACAGTCCGCCCCGTTTGGCCACTTCGGTACCTACCCTTGGGGATTGCGCGTGGAGTCAGTGAAGTTACTGGTTCGCCGGTGGGGCGACGCGCGGTTCGATGACAATGGATTTTATCACGATTTTTGGCAATGGAAAATCGTTGCTGTTCGTGGGCTGGTTGCTGATGTAGTCCAGAACGTCCAGGCCTTCGAGGATTTCCCCGAAGACCGTGTATTGGCCGTCGAGCTTGGGAAGCGGCTTCAGGCAGGCGTAAAACTGGCTGCCGTTGGAGTTTTTCGCGGGGTTGATGTCGTCGGGAAGCCGGGCCATGGCGACCGAGCCTTTTGCGTGAGGGAGTTTGATCTCGGCGGGGATGGTATATCCGGGACCTCCGGTTCCGGTGCGGTCTGCCTGGCCGTGGCGGCTGGAGGGATCGCCGGCCTGCACAAAGGCTCCTGGGAACACGCGATGGAACCGCTGTCCGTTGTAGAATTTTTTTCGGACGAGTTCCTTGAAATTCGCAACCGTGACGGGGGTGGAGCCGTCATGGAGTCCGATCACGACGCGCTGGAGTTCCTTCGCTTTTCCGATGCGGATTTGGAGGACGGCGACATCCGGGCCGAGGGGGGCGGCGTGGGCTCCGGACATGACGGAGGCGAGAAGCAGGAAAAAGGCGAGGTAGGATTTCATTCAGGTCAGGATGGGACGTTTTTCAAATTTTCCAAGAGCATTGCCCGCCGTATCGGCGGCCACGAACGAACCGGAATCTTCAAACTCACGGTTGAGATAACCAAGTGCGATGGTTTGCGCCAACCCAAAATCCTGGCACCAACTGGTGAGGACCCCGGCAGGGGCGCCGGGACGTTCCGGCACATGAAGGGAAAGACGTTCTTCGGATGTGGGCTCCAGCGTGCCCCTGAAAGCATGGAGGCGCCGGTTCACCCGTCCCACGCTTTTGAGGCGCGACACGACTTCCTGTCCGACATAGCAGCCTTTGTCAAAATCCACGGAGGAGGAATCCAGCCGGGCTTCCTGCGGCAGAGTGCTGGAATCCAATTCCAGCCCCCACCGGGGAAGGGCGCGTTCGATGCGCAGGAATTCCACCTCCGCGGGCTCCGCCATGAGGAGTCCTGCCGGCTCCCTGTCGGTGTCGAATCCGGCGACCCCGAGCCTGTTGATTTCGAGAGATTCCTCCGGTGCGGTTCCGGTTCCAAAAACATGGGAGCCTGGAGACTCGGGGAAGACATCCGTGAGAGCGACATCATCCGAGATGATGTATCGTTCGAGGCGGGCGAGGACATCCCCGCGCAGGCTTTCCCCGACTTCGAGCACCAGCGAATCGGTTTCCTTCCAGACCCAAAGCGGCGCGCAGAGTTTGCCTTTGGGGGTGAGGAGCAGGGCGGGTTTGGCGAGGCCTTCGGCGAGCCTGAAGATGTCGATCGTGAGCTGGCCGTTGAGGTATCTGGTCCGGTCGGCTCCGGTGAGCCGGATCCGGCAATTGTGATGGAGAGGAAAATACCCGCCGGAGTCGCGGAGGGTCTGCAGACGATCCGCGGGGGTCCTGCTCACTTTCCGCCGCGGAAGAGGCTCCAGCCGCGTGCCGCCTTGGTTGCCGTGGCCACAGGCGCGGGCGCGGCGGCTTCCGCGGATACTCCCGGAAGCGCATGGCCCTGGCCGGGGAATCCGTAGAAGCGGGAAATCACGGAAAAGTCGGAATCTCCCCAGCCCTGCTGAATCCCTGCCATGGCGGCGCCCGCGAACGCGGAGGCGGCGGGCAGATCGATTTCCTTCTCCGCGGCGAGACCGAGGGCGAGCTGGACATCCTTGAACATGTGCTTGAGAGAAAACCGGGGCTCGAAGTCGCCGGAGATCATGCCGGGAATTTTCAGATCCGCCAGAGGGGAGTGGGCGGCATTCGACCGGAGGGCCAGCGACAGTTTCCGGAGGTCAATCCCATTTTTGTCCAGCAGGGCGTGCGCTTCGGCGAGAGCTTCCACAGCCGTTGCGGAAATGAGATTGGTGGCGATTTTGACGATCGTGGCCTGCCCGATTTCCCCGATTTCCAGAATCTCTTTCGAGGAGGCCTGGAGAACCGGACGGACCATGGCCAGAACTGCCGGATCGCCTCCGATATAATAAATGAGTTCTCCCCGCCCGGCCGCGTCGCGGCTTCCGGTGAACGGGGCGTCGAGAAATTTCGCATGCCTCGAGGCCACGATTTCCGCCGCTTCCCGGGTTTCATGGGGGGAAATCGTCGCGTGGTTCATCACGACATGGTCGGGGGTCAGGGCTGGCAGGAGGCTTGTGACGACAGAAAGCAGGGCGGGGCCGTCGGAGACAAAGATCTGGATATGTTTTGCCGCCTCGGCCACTTCGGCCGGGGAGCTGAGAAAGTTCGGTTCGGGACGCGGGGAACGGTTGTAGATCCACACTTGGTATCCGCTTTTTCTCAAAGCGGATACCACCCTGCTTCCGATGATGCCGAGCCCGATGACTCCGGCGGTGGGTTTTGCCTGGCGTCCCATTCGCCCGTTCAGTTTCCCGGTGGCAGTGTGGATTCGATCTGGGCCGAGTCCTTGAGTTTCTTCAGGACGCCCTGGACCGCTTCCCTCTGCTTGGCGCTCTTCAGGTAGGCGGTGATCTGGTCCTTGACTTCCTCGAAAGGAATCGTGCCGGCCGGCTTTTTCTCGGTGACCTTGATGACATGCCAGCCGAATTGGGTTTTTACCGGTGCGCTGATGTCGCCCGGTTTCTGGCTGAAGGCGGCGTCGGCGAACTCGGGAACCATGCGGTCCTTGGCGAAGAAGCCGAGGTCTCCTCCGGATTCCTTGGCGCCGGGTTCCTCGGAGAGTTCCTTGGCGAGCTTGTTGAAGTCTTCGCCTTTCTTGGCGCGGGCGGCGGCCTTCTTCGCGGCGGCCTCCTTCTGCTTCACGACATCCTCGGAATCGTCCTTGTTGACCGTGAAAAGAATGTGGCTGGCTTTGACGGTTTCGGGGTTTTTGAATTCCTCGGTGTTCGTGTCGTAGAACTTCTTCGCCTCCTCGTCGGTGATTTTGTTCCCGTCTTTGATCTGGCTTTGCATCCAGTGCTGCTGCTGGAGCATGGTGCGAAGGGCGGCGTTGAGTTTTTCCGGAGACTGGCCGGCTTCCTTGAGCTGGGCTTCAAAAGCATCCTCGGAAGGGAACTGCTTTTTCAGTTTGGCGATCTCGGCAGTGACTTCCTCGTCGGAGACGGTTTCGCCCGCGGCGGCCTTTGCCACCAGTTTGTTCATGATCAACTCGTCGAGAATCTGGCGGTAGCCGTTCATCTTCTGGTCGAGAGTGAGGTCGGCAGCCTTCACGCCGGATGCCTGGACGGCGGCGTTGAAGGCTTCCTCGACCTGGGTCTTGGAGATTTCCTCACCATTGACCTTGGCGAGCGGGTCTTTCAATTCGACCGATGGACCGCCGGTTTCAGGATCTGCGGCAGCGGGGGTCCCGGACGCGGCAGGAACTGCGGTTGCGGTAGGAACGGGAGTTGCCGTCGATGCCGGAGTGGGGGAGGCGGCGACTTCCGTGGAAACTGGGGCGGGCTTGCATGCCGGCAGCAAGGCGAGCGCTGCTGCGGCAACCGGGGAGAGGATGACGGCGGAGAGATGAAATTTTGTCATTGGAATAAGGGATGCAGGTTGCGCAGGAATGTCCGGAAAATGCGAGCGCAAAAAACACGAAAATCAAGCCTTTTCAAGGCATTTCCATTTACCTGACTCAGGCAGGACTGAGCGCAAGGCATTTTCATGTCAGAAACCTCCGGCAAAGCCGGAGGCTTGAGATAGCGTGAACCGCTCAAAGCGGTTGTTTGTTATCGTGAGGCGCTCAAAGCGCCATCAGGTTCATTTGTTCGAGGCGTTTGTCTTCCCT
>JBAYWC010000165.1:0-4451 GCA_041674265.1 Terrimicrobiaceae bacterium | reverse complement strand
GCCCTGCTCGCCATCATTCCCTTCCAGCAGGGCGAACCCCTCGCACACTTCTTCGAGCTTTACCACCGCTACCCAGCCAAAGCCCTCAACCTTATCCTTCAAGCCCGACCCGTCCTATAACACGTCCAGCCAAACGCCCTGCCGTGGATGGCTGGTGCGCACCATTTGACCCGCGGGCGGCGGGCTGATAGGGATGGAGGTTTTCCATGAGCGGATACAAACACACGATCAAACTGCCGAAGACGGATTTTCCCATGAAGGCGGGGCTGGCCCGGCGTGAGCCGGAGATGCTTCAAAAATGGGAGAGCGAGGGGCTTTACGAAAAAATTCAGGAAGCCCGGAAGGATCGGCCGCTCTACGTGCTGCACGACGGGCCTCCGTTTGCCAACGGCGATGTGCATATGGGAACGGCGCTGAACAAGATTCTCAAGGATTTCGTGGTGAAGTCGCGGACGATGGCCGGATTCCGCGCTCCGTTCATCCCCGGCTGGGATTGTCATGGGTTGCCGATCGAGTTCCGGGTGGTGAAATCCTCCGCCGGACTCGCCCCCGTCGAAGTCCGCCGCCGGTCCGAGGAATACGCCCGCAAATTCCTCGCCATCCAACGCGCGCAGTTCCGGCGGCTGGGAGTTCTCGGCGATTGGGGGAATCCCTACCTCACACTTGATCCGGCGTATGAGGCGGACATCATCCGCTCCTTCGGGCGCTTTGTGGATGCCGGGCTGGTCTATCGCAAGAAGAAACCGGTGCTGTGGAGCACCGGGGCCCAGACGGCACTGGCCGAGGCCGAGGTCGAATACCAGGACAAAACCTCCCCGGCGATTTACGTGATGTTTCCTCTCGCCAGCGGTGACTTTTCCGAAAAGGCATCCGTTGTCATCTGGACCACGACGCCATGGACGCTTCCCGCCAATCTGGCGGTTGCGATCCACGAGAAGCATGCCTATGCCGCCGTGAGGGTGAAGCTCAACGGTGCGGAGAAAACGCTCGTGATGGCCGAAGCGCTTGTGGGCTCTTTTTGCGCGGCAACAGGCGCTGAAAAGGTCGCGGTCGAGAAGACATTTCCGGGAAGCGAACTCAAGGGACATCTCGCGCGCCACCCGTTCCTCGACCGCACGTCGACCATCTATGCGGCGGACTTTGTGACCCTCGATACCGGAACAGGCTGCGTCCACATCGCGCCCGGCCACGGGGAGGACGACTACAAGCTCGGCCTGGAGCACGGTCTTCCGCTGCTTTCCCCGGTCGATGACAATGGCCGGTTCACCGAGGAGTGCGGGCTGCCGGAGTTCGTCGCCCGATACGTCTTCGATGCGAACGAGGGGATCATCGCCTTGCTCCGGGAAAAGGGTGCGCTCGCGGGACAGGAACCATACCAGCACAGCTACCCCCATTGCTGGCGCTCCAAGACACCGGTCATCTTCCGCGCGGTGGAACAGTTTTTCATCCGGATCGATTCCATCCGGGATGCTGCGCTCGCGGAGATCGACGCGGCAAAATGGCTTCCGCACTGGGGCCGCAACCGGATCCGGGGCACCGTGGAATCGCGTCCGGACTGGTGCATTTCGCGCCAGCGCACCTGGGGGGTTCCTCTGCCGGTTTTCTACGACCGAAACGGGGACCCGGTCCTGGATCCCGCAATCATCGCGAAGGTCGCGGATGTTTTTGCCGAACGCGGGACGAATTCCTGGTTTGAACTCGGCGATGAGGAATGGGCCACTCTTGTCGGGCTTCCGACCGGCGTCACCCGGAGGCAGGACACCCTCGATGTCTGGATGGATTCCGGGCTCAGCCACGAGGCGGTTCTGCGCCGTCGGCCCGAACTCGCCTTTCCCGCCGACCTTTACCTCGAGGCAACCGACCAGCACCGCGGGTGGTTCCAAAGCTCGCTCATGACCTCGGTGGCCATGAACAAAGCCGCCCCCTACCGGGCGGTTCTCACGCACGGGTTCGTTGTCGACATGGACACGAGAAAAAAGATCTCGAAGTCCGCGCAGGGCGGATACCAGAAGCCCACGGAAGCCGACCACTATGTCGGAAAATACGGGGCCGACCTCCTCCGCCTCTGGGTCAGCAGTGTCAATTTCACCGACGATGTGCCGTTTTCGGAGGAAATTTTCACGCGGCTCTCCGATGCTTACCGCCGGATCCGCAACACCCTGCGCATTCTGCTGGCCAATCTGCACGACTACGATGCCTCGCAGCCACCGGCTTCGGATGACCTCACATTTGTGGACCGCTGGATTCTTGCCCGCTTGCAGGAAGTCGTCTCCACCTGCACCGAGGCCTACGACAGCCTCGAGTTTCATCGCGTGTATCACACGATCAACCAGTTCTGCGCGGTCGATCTGAGCAGCCTGTATGTCGATATCACGAAGGACCGGCTCTATTGCGACAAGGGGGATTCCCGGCGCCGCCGGGCCACGCAGTTTGCGATGCGCAAAGTCCTGGATACCCTGACCCGCCTTCTCGCGCCGATCCTCGCATTCACCGCGGAAGAGGCCTGGGGGTATTTCCAAAAGGACTCGTCGGTCCATTTGCAGTTGTTTCCGAATCCCGATCCCGCATGGACCAACCCGGAAGCGATCCGGGACATGAACCGACTGATCGAAATCCGCGCGAGGATCTCCCAGACGGTCGAGAAAATCCAGAAGGCAGGCGGGATTGGAAGCGCCCTCGAAGCGGATGTCCTTCTGACAGTGGCCCCATCCGATCTGCCTCTTTTGGAGTCGCTCCGCGCGGAATTGGAAGAATTGTTTATCCTCAGCAATCTCACGGTCGTTTCCGGAGACGAGGCCGGGGTGACGGCGACGAAAACATCCACCCTGCGCTGCGAACGCTGCTGGCGGCACCGGGAGGACGTCGGAGCCTGTCTTTCTCACCAGACATTGTGTTCAAGGTGCGCGGAGGCCGTCGTGGCGGGCTGATGCTCCATGAAATCCGCCCTGCGATACTTCCTGCTCCTGACTCTTCCGCTTTACGTCGCCGACCAGGCGACGAAGTGGCTGGTGCTGCGGCACATTGGAACCGACGAATCGATCCCCGTCATCCCGGGGGTCCTGAATTTTGTCCAGGTTCACAACACAGGCGCCGCTTTCGGCCTGTTGAAGGACAGCAACCTTTTCTTCGTCCTGCTCGCCGGCACCGCCTTGATCGTTGTCGCTGTCCTCGCTTGGAAAGGGGCATTCGCCGGCATTCCCACCAGAGTTGGCGCCGCGCTTCTCGTCTCCGGGATTCTGGGAAACCTGACGGACCGCCTCCTGCACGGCTACGTGGTGGATTTTCTCGATGTGATCCTGCCGTGGTATGGTCCCTGGCCGTCCTTCAACATTGCGGATTCCTGCATCTGCCTGGCTGCGGGGCTCTTCATCCTGGAAGGCTTTCTGCCCGGGAAAAACCCGGCGCGGGCGGAGAAGCGGGGAATGCCCCATTGACTCCGCGCCGTTTGCCATTACATTGCGCCGCAATTCATCCATCAACCATGAGCAAACCCGAAATCACTGCCTACTTGAAAACCCACTGCGGCTGGAGCAAGGGCGTCCGCGCCGTTCTCTCAAAATACGACATCCCTTACACGGAGAAGGACATCATTGTGAATCCCGATCACCGGTTCGAGATGGAGCAGCTCAGCGGGCAGCCGCTCTCTCCCTGCGTGGTGGTGAACGGCGTGATGTTGCCTGACCTCAGCGGCGAGGAACTCGAAAGCTACCTGCTCTCGAACGGGCTCGTGCAGGAATCCCCGCTGGAGACCGGTGTTCCGCTCAACGCCGCCTGCTCGGATGCCGAGCATGCCGCGATGGTCAATCTCAAGCTCTGAGTTCCTTCCCGGAATCCGCTTGTCGTCATTCAACCGGGCCATGTCCGCGAGCACGGAACGGGTCCGGGCCATCTCGAACGCGGCCAGCGAGCGGACCGCGACGCGTTTCTGCCACGGCGCCCGGAAATCCAGCATGAGGCAGAGCGGCGGCTGGCTGGCTTCCCGCCGGAAGGAATGCTTGGATCCAGGCGGAAGGATGACGAGCGAGCCGGCGGAAATGGGATGGATGTTCCGCCCGATCTGTTGCACTCCATGTCCGGAGAGATAGAGGAGGGCCTGCCAGTGGGAGTGGGAGTGCGCGCCGAGTTTGGCGGTTTCGGGAAGATGCCGGTGCAATTCCAGGCGCAGGACGACCGTGGAGCCCGCACGGGCGTCGAGGCGTGTCTAGAGAAGGTCCCTGAAAAGACGGCTGGGCATTTCCCGCAAATATCAAATCCGCGGGGTTATGCCAACAAAGGAAGCTCTGGGAAGCGCCGGCGCCACGGCCAATTCATGAAGCGGTGTTGAACGAAGGGCGAGAGGCAAAGATGGCACGGAAGGGATAGCGGTGGTGGTTTGCGTTCATGGCAGAGAAGAAGTCGGAGGTGGTTTTGTGGTGTGGGCGAGGCTGGTGGGCGATCCAGTGGAGGCAGAG
>JBAYWC010000164.1:0-4524 GCA_041674265.1 Terrimicrobiaceae bacterium | reverse complement strand
TCGCTGCGCCCGGTTCCGGCGCTGGTCATGTGCGGGGAGGCGGACCCGCGCTACGAGGCGACGCGGGAATTTTTCCAGAAGGCGATGGCGCTCGACCTGCCGTGGGTGTGGAGGTCCTACAAGAATACCGGGCATCAACTCACGCCGGCAGTTCGCTCGATGGCGGAGGTTTTTCTCGCGCACTACGCGGGCCGGATGGGGGGCGGGCCGGTGCTCTATGGGGACATCCAAAGGTATCGCGTGGATCCCGATGCGGGCTCGATCCCGGATGCGGCCAGGGTCGGGCTTCCTTCCCGGGCCGTCGCCGAGACGTGGGCAAAGGAGGAATGATGACGACAATGAAGAAAACAGAGGGCTCGGCGGGACGCCGAGCCCGACACGCGGGACGCATGTGCTCCCCAGCAGAAGAGACTTGCGCGGCGGGGATGGTTTGCCCTCGAGGCGAACGGGGTTTCCTGCCCGGCTTCCGGAGATTGTCTTTTTGGTTTTTTGCGGCGGTCTGCGCGGTTTCGGCGTTCGGGCAAACCGGGGGGAAGGTGACGATGAAATCCGGGGCGGTGATGGAGTATCAGGAGGCGCGCGTCGAGGGGGGCGAGATCGTGATGAAGCTTCCGCACGGCATGATGCGGCTGCCGGTATCGCTGGTTTCCGAGGAATCGCTGCGCCGGGTCGGGGAGGCCCCGGGCACTTCTGCGGCCCGGCCCGCGCCGGCGGGTTCTCCGGCGAACGCGCCTGCCCCCGCGAAAGCGCAGGCTTCGCCGTCGCCGGCTCCCGGTGCCGCCGCAGGTCTGGCTCCTGTTGGGCCGGGCGTGCAGGCGGGCGCGGCTTCTCCTTCCCTGCCCGACAAAACGGGGGCCAAGCAGCCGGAGCCCGGGAATCCGGAGCCAGTCATCTCCGCGGATCCCCTGCCACCCGAAACCGGGGGCGCCGGGAAGGCGGTTTTTGTGCCCACGGCGTTCCCAAGTGCCGGGCATCTTCCGGCGAGCCTCCCCTCGCGGCCGGTTTCGGCGAAGAAATACGATACGAAGGAGTGGGGGTTCGAGCTGCCCAGCAAGCTGGAGGGAAACAAGAAGGTCATTTTCCAGGTTTTGGTTCCCGCCGGGAAAGATGGCGGTCCGGCCGAAGGGGCGGAAGACATCGTGTTTTATGCCCCGTTTCTCAATGCCAGATCGATTTTGAAGGGTTCGCCGTTTCGCGAACTGGCAGAAATGCACGGCATGACCGTTTTCTCGTGCGATATCACGACCGACCCGGCCCTGGTCGACGACCCGGCAAAGTGTTACTATTTTGCCGGGTCCGGGTTCTTCCAAACGGTTCTCGAAGCCTGGGAGAAGGTGAGGCAGAAGGTCGGGGGGGCATCAAAAAACCTGCTGCTGGCCGGAAACTCCGGCGGCGCCAGCATGGCGGAGCGGTTTGCGCTCGCCTACCCCGGGAAGGTGGACGGGGCCGTCCTGGTCAGCGGCTGGCACTACGAGCCGATGGCGGGGCCGAACGCCGTCGCGTGGTGCCTTGTCCACACGCGCGGAGATCGCCGGGAGGACGCGAACAGAGAGCTGGTGGAGCAGGGGCGGGCCCTGGGGCTCAACATGCTCTGCGCCATCACCCCCCCGGTGGCCGGAGACAAGAAAGGGTTCGAGCGCCACGAAGTGGAGGACTTCCACCATTCCGCCGACGAGGCCGGGTTTGCCATAGCCAACCAGTTTCTGGTGGCGATCCGGGATCTGCGTTTGAAGGGGGCGCTGGCGAAGCCCGAAACCTGGCCGTTCGCGGCGAAGCTCCCGGAGGGCTGCGCCATCGAACAGAACACCGGGGGCGGAGAAGGCGCGGGGCCCCGGCTGCTTTTTCCTTCCGGGGATTTCGCGGCGGCATGGCAAAGCAACGGGAACCGGTTTTGCGCCGTGAAAACTCCGCGGGGGCGGGAGATCGAGGTGCTGGTGCGTTACCCCCGCGGGCTCCCGCCCAAAGGCATCGTCCTCTTTGGAGGCGGGAGCACCGCTTTTCCCGCTTATCAAGGCGATGACATGGATTTCCTGGCCATGCAGGGGTTCATCGTCGTGGGTGCGCCCTCGGCCGAGGATGTCGGGGTCGACGAGTGGGAGGCCGTCGCAAACTGGATCGCCTCAGGCCCCCAGTGGGGTTCGCTCCCGATCTCCCTAGTGGGTTTTGAGGATGCCGGCCGGGACTTTCTGGTTCTGGCCCCCCGGTTGAAGAGCGAAAGGTTCCGGGCTGTGGCGGCGGTGGATGCGCCTTTGCTCCTCCCCCGGGACGAGCTCTCGCCGCTCCAGGCACTTCCCCTGACGCGGCAAAAGGTTCTGCTCGCCAGCCTGGATCCCGCCCCCGAGAAGCGGGAGCCGTTTCTGGGTTACATGAAGGCGGCAAAGGGGGCCGGCCCTCAAGCGGAAATCGTCCCGACGCCCGCGGAGTCGCCCTCGTTGAGGTTCGACCTTCTGGAGGGCCTCTCGCAGAAGCTGAAATAGAAACGGGGATGACCGAGTATCTCTACGGGGAGACGCTGAGATGGAGTTTCGGGTTCGAGAGCCCGAACAAGGCGGCGGCCATCTTCGCGTGCCTGCTGCCGCTTTGCTGGTGGGCGTGGGCGGCGTCGTGGGGGATCCGGCGGGCGGGGTTGAGGATTTCTGCCCTGGTTGTTACCGCGGGCGCATTTTTGGCCGCCGGAACGTGCCTGGTGATGACGTTCTCGCGCGGCGGGCTCGTGGCGGGGCTGGCGGCGCTCGGATACGTTTGGGCGCTGGCGATCTGGAGAGGCCGCAGGCGGGGTGAGAATGGAGGGAACAGTGCCAAGATAAGCGGAGTTTCGGATGTGGGGCGACCGTCCCGGTTGCCAGTTTGTGGAGGGAATAGCAGGCGAGACGCCCGCTCCACGTCGCTGAACTTCGCGCCATTCGGCACTGGAGGGGCATCCGGGGCTGTTGCGGAAGCAGGCGCTGACGGCGCGGTGCCCTCGAGGCAGGGGGGAGCGAAAAGTTGGCTGTCGGCGGCACTCGTGGTTGCCCTGGTTTGCCTGGCGGTCTGGAGCGGGCTTGCCGGCAGGTCTGCGGAAAGTCTCGGGGATGCGTCGGTGACGCATCGCATCGACCTGTGGAAGGCGGGGCTGCAGATGGCCTGCGAGAACCCGGCGGGCTTCGGGAGCGGGCAATCCGGCAGGGAGTTCATGCAGTGGTATCAGGCGACGGACCGGACGGAGGGGTATCGCACGATGGTGAACAGCTACCTGACATTCCTTGTGGAGCAGGGGCGGGGGATGTTTGCGCTGGCGGTTTTTGGCTTCTTGGTCTTCTGGTTTTCGATGGCTTCGCCTCCGGGGAGCCCGAAATCCACAGGCAAGGAGTCGCACATGGAAGCCCCGCGTCGAGAAGCGGTGGATGCCAAGGAGGGGCTGATTCATCTGCCCCACAAAAACACTTGTCCGGCGGAGCCGGAGTTGCCATCGGCGGCAGCTGAAGCAGCCGTTCCCAGCCATTTGCAAATTTCGGGCATCCGCACGGCCTTCCGTGGCTCGATCCTGGCGTTTCTGGTTGCGGGCATTTTCAGCACGACGATGGAGGACTGGGGCCTTTGGATCATTCCGGCCTGCTGCATTATTGTGCTGGTGGCCACGAGGTGCCTGCGCCCTCGCGCGCTGACTCTGCGGCCTTTGGTGCGTGGGCTTTGCGGGACATGCGCGATGGTTTTCGGGCTTTGGCTCGCAGGGTTCTCCCAGAGCAGAAGCGATCTGCTCGCCCGGACATTCGCGCCCTCCCGGGAAGGCAGATCTGTTGTCGCCATCGCTCCGAAGGGCGGGAAGAAAACGATTTGGTTTGTGCCCGATGCCGCGGTTCTCGGTCCGATGTATGGGAAGCTTCTGAGGTCGCTGGCACTGGAAACCAAATCGGAAATTCTTCTGGGCGGCAATGAGGGAGCATTGGCGGACCTCGTTGTGTTGGCCGGGGATGCGGTGAACGGCCATCGCCCGGATGACGGTGTTCCTCTTCTTCTCTTGGCTCCCGCGAAAATGGAAGAGGCGCAGGCCCGCGCCATCCTTGGCCGGAAGGGCCGGGTTCTTTTGCTGTTTCCCGAGATTGACGAGGATGGCCGGAGTTCTTTTTGGAGGAATCTCGCGGGGCAAAACCCCCGCGACGGGCTGGTCTGCCGGGAGTTGGGCGGAGTGGGCACGCAGGTGGATTGGGCGTGGGATCAAGTCATGGACTGCATCCGGGAATAGACACCCTTGGTTGGTGGTCTCGCTCAGGAAAGCAGAATTCTCCATTTGGTCCCTGATCCGCGCGTAACGCCAACGATGGGAGGGCGAACCTCCGTGTGAGCCGTAATATCTGGGTTCGGACAGAGCCTCACCCTCCCGGGGCGGAGCCATTTTCAGTGGTTTTGAGTGGCCGTTGGCGGTCTCCAGATCATTTTTCCAGCCGGATGCGCGCGGAGCGGCCGTGGGCGTCGAGGCCCTCGATTTCGCTGAACGTCTCGAGGAAGGGCAGGGAGGCCCGGAGCGAAGGCTCGTCGAACATGACC
>JBAYWC010000163.1:0-4546 GCA_041674265.1 Terrimicrobiaceae bacterium | reverse complement strand
TGATTTTAAGCGAATTCCCATCGCTCCGAGATGAATCTTCCAGGTGATTACCGATTCATGCTCAATACCTTGCAATTCAATACACTGCCCGATTTTCGACAGTTCCATTTTCCTTTTTAGGATTAAATTTCAACGCAACATCTTGTGGCACCGGGGTCACGTAAACAGGCAGATAGGGAAATGGGTTGCGTCGGTGGTGACCCGACTGTTGGGACAAGCATTTGCCGTTCCCACTTGGGCGAGTCAATCCCGATGTGCCCGGGCTAACGCTTCTTCGCGGGCGTCGGCTTCGGGGTCGGGGCCTTTGGCGGAGAGCCCCAGAGCAGGAGCGAAGGGCGTTTTTTGACCGATTCGCTGATCTGCTCAAGATTCGCCGATGTCGAGGCCAGGTTCTGCACGATCCCGCGAACCTGTCCGGGATCCAGCTTGGTGGCGGGTTCGAGATTCTTGAGGATCTTCCGGATCTCGAGGTTCGAGGATTCCAGCTCCCCGAGGAATTTTTTCGCGTCGGCGGACAGTTCGGGGATCCGGGCATTTTTCAGGATCGAATTGGAATCCTGGATGAGGGACTGGAGATCGCCGCTGATTTTTTCCACCTGCGCGCCCACGACGGCCTTGTTGAGGTTCTCCAGAAGCTCGGTGCCGGACTTGCTGATGCCGCCGATATTGAGCTTCTCGACCTCGTGGAGGATGGCGTTGATGGAATCGAGGAAGCTGGTGAGTTCGCCCGGGGCCGAGGGGATGTAATAAACGTGCGGTTTCCACGGGGGCCAAAGCGCGGGGAAACGCGTGGGATCGAAATAGTCGATATCCAGATAGTTCAAGCCGGTGATCCCCTGGGGCTCGATCCGGATCCGGAGCCCCTGCTCGATGCTCTTTGCCAAAAGCGGGGTGAGGTCGTCCGTGAACATGCCGGGGAATACCGCCCGGTTGACCTCCATGTAGAGGACGACGTAGTTGGAAAGCCCGTCGCTTTCATTCAGGTCATATTCCCTGAAGGCAAAATCGATCTTCGTGACCTTGCCGATGAGAACCCCCCGGAATTTCACCGGGGATCCGATATCGATCCCCTGCACCGATCCCCGGATATAGGTTTCGATCTCGATCTTCGGAAGAAACATCTGCCCGCCACCAAAGACCAGCAGCGCAAAAACCAGCAGCGCGATCCCGACGGCAACGAAGACGCCGATCCGGAAAAAATCGGGTTTGGCGCTCAAGCGGACATCTCCCGGGCTTCGCGGTGGAAGAAGGCATGCACGAAGGGATCCTCGTCATGATCCCTGAGATCGGCAGGGGGGCCTTCGGCCAAAATTCCCTTCTTGGATGAGTCGAGCATAATCACGCGGTCCGCCACCGCATAGATACTGGCCAGTTCGTGGCTGACAATCACAAAGGTCACGCCCAGATTGTCGTTGAGGCTCAAGATCAACTCGTCGAGCCCGGCGGAGGTCACGGGATCCAGCCCGGCGGAAGGTTCATCCAGGAAGAGCACGTCCGGGTCGAGAGCCATCGCCCGCGCGATGGCCGCCCGCTTTTGCATGCCGCCGCTGATCTCGGCGGGGAAATGGGCGGCGAATCGTTCGAGTCCGACGAGGGACAGCTTCATGCGGGCCACAAGCTGCCGCGCGTCGGCGGGCAGGTCGGTGAATTCCTCCATGGGAAGCATCACGTTTTCTTCGAGCGTGAGGGACCCGAAAAGCGCGCCGCTTTGATACATCACCCCGAACTTCTTGATCAGCCCCGCCCGCTCCGTCCCGGAGGCGGCCGTGACGTTGCAGCCATCGATCAGGATTTCCCCGGAGGCGGGCGGCAGGAGCCCGATGAGATGTTTCATCAGGGTGCTTTTGCCACAGCCCGAGCCCCCGATGATCACGAAAACCTCGCCGCGGCGGACAGAGAAGGAGATCTTTTCGAGAAGGACGAAATCCCCATAGGCGGCGGTCAGGTCGCGGACCTCGATGATGTGCGGGCCGGTCACCATTTGAGGACGTAGAAGATGGCGGCAAAAACCGCGTCCACAAGAACGATGAGAAAGATCCCGCTCACGACGGCCCGCGTGGTGGACGCGCCGACCGCCGTGGCGCCATTCCCCGTCTGGAGCCCGCGGAGGCAGCCGATTCCGGCCACCAGCACCCCGAACACGAACGATTTGATCATGCCGGTCATCACGTCGCTGATGCCGGCTGCGCTGACGAGCTGGTTCCAGAGCGCGGCAAAGGGAAACCCCTGGGCCATCATCACCAGGAAGCCCCCGGCCACCCCGAGGACGTTGGCGTAAATCGTGAGCACCGGCGTGACAAGGAACCCGGCCAGCACGCGCGGCACCACCAGAAACCGCATCGGATCCAGGCCCATCGTTCGCAGGGCGTCGATTTCCTCATTCACCGTCATCGTCCCGATCTCGGCGGCAAACGCCGAACCCGAGCGGCCCGCCAGCACGACAGCTGTCATGATCGGACCCAGTTCGCGCAGCAGCGCCAGCGCGACAAGGTTCACCACAAAAATATCGACCCCGAATTGCTTGAGCGGCACCGCCGCCTGGAAGGCCATGATCATTCCCGTGAGAAACGAGACCATGCCCGCGACCACCAGGGCATCGACCCCGGCTTTCTGGGCGGTGACCCACATGTCCCCCCACCTGACCAGGCGCGGCTTCGCGACGCAGAGCAGCGCGGTGACCGTGAATTCCCCGATGAAGGCGATCTGCTCCCGGATATCTTTCAGGATCGCCCATGTGGCGCGCCCGATCTGGACAAAGACCGACCGATCACGCTCCGGCACCGCGGCGGATTCCGCGGGCAGCTCATCGAATGGCTTGAGCAGGGCGGCGATCTCGGGACGCAGGCCCGTGATATCCGCCTTTCTTTGACGGCCCAGGGACCAGAGGAATGCCAGCCCGGCCCCGTCCGATGTCTCCACTTTCGAGGCATCGACCTGGCACGATTGCGGGACTTGCCCAAGAAGTTTCCAGGAACGGGATACCTCCACCGCATCCAGCCGCTCGCCAAGGATCAGCCGTTCGCTTTGGGGATCGAAAGTCATTTGGCAACTCCCTCCTCAGCGGGAGATTTCGAGCATCCGTCTCACGGAACGTTCGGCTTTCGCGCGGATGTCTTCCGGGATGGTGATTTCCGGTTGCAGGGTGGCGAGGCAGTCGCGCAATTTTTCCAGCGTGTTCAGCTTCATGTAACGGCAGTCCCCGCAGGAACACAGCTCGGTGGGCCCCGGGATGAAAATCTTGCCCGGCACTTCGCGGCGGAGCCGGTGGAGCATTCCGCTCTCGGTCACGATGATGAATTCCCCCGCCGGATTGCCGCGGCAATAGGCGATCATTTTTTCGGTCGAGCAGACCTCGTCGGCGAGCAGCCTGACCGCATGGGTGCACTCCGGGTGGGCGACCACTTTTGCCTCCGGGTATTCCTCGCGGATCCGTCCGATGCTGTCCCGCGTGAACTCGACATGCACGTAACAGTTCCCCCGCCAGAGGTCCATGGGCCGCCCGGTCTTCTCCATCACCCAGGCCCCGAGGTTCTGGTCCGGCACGAACAGGATGTTTCGCCCGGGCGGCGCGGCTTCGACAACCTTCACGGCATTTCCGCTGGTGCAGATGACATCCGCGAGGGCTTTGACCCCGGCGCTGCAGTTGATGTAGGCGATGACGAAATAGTCCTTATCGCGGTTCGCCTCGAGGAACTCCCCCAGCTTGTCGGCGGGGCACGAATCCGAGAGCGAACACCCCGCATCCATGTCGGGAATCACGACGGTTTTCGAGGGGCTCACGATTTTTGCGGTTTCCCCCATGAAGTGGACCCCGCAAAACGCGATCACGCCGGCCCCCGTCTCGGCGGCCTTGTAGCTCAGCCCCAGCGAATCCCCGACGAAGTCCGCAAGCTCCTGGATGTCGGCGGTCTGGTAATTGTGGGCCAGAATCACCGCGTTCCGCTCGCGCTTGAGCGTGAGGATTTCCTCGATCAGATCATTGATGACTTCCGGCATGGTCTCTCTTCTCACGAAAAAAACACTGAACTTCAAGCGGGTTTCGTGACGTTTCAGGTCCAAAGACCTTCGCATTGATGTTTTCCTCTCGAAAAATATGAATTTTTGGCGATGCTCACAAA
Source organism: Terrimicrobiaceae bacterium (assembly GCA_041674265.1). Lineage (GTDB taxonomy): Bacteria > Verrucomicrobiota > Verrucomicrobiia > Chthoniobacterales > Terrimicrobiaceae > QYQL01. Next base: position 428 of record JBAYWC010000163.1, on the reverse strand, counting down.
ATGTTCTCGCCTGTTCACCATGATCTGGAAGGCTTGGCCGCCGAGCGTTTTCGCTCCTTGGCCGGACAGCTTCGCCGACTTCAGCAGCAACACGCTGCAGCAGATCGGTTGGACGCCATGTGCCGGGATGAGCTGGCATGGGCGGAATCTGCCGCCGGGCTCAACGGGTGCCGCGAAAAATACGAGGCGTGCATCCGCCTGCTGACCGATTTGGCCAAGCTCCGCTGGCGGATCGTGCAGGATGGGTTCGGGATCGAGTTGGCAACTCCCTCGAGCCGCCGGGTCATGGCATTTTTTTTGTTTGAGTTGGTTGGTTGCCTGACGCGAGGGCAACTGCCTAAAATGAATAGGGCAATCTCCTGAACGGGGTCACAGCTTCGCCCGTTTTCACAGACAACGCCACGCCACCAATGTTCCACTCGCGGAAG
>JBAYWC010000162.1:0-4607 GCA_041674265.1 Terrimicrobiaceae bacterium | reverse complement strand
GCGTGGCAAAACCGATGTGAGGGATTTGAACTCCGGCGGGGATCTTGCCAGCCTTTCCGGTCATGAACTCTGGCCGCTACGTCCTCTCGCAACTTCTCGACCTCGTGCATTGGCAAACGCTTTCCCGCTTGGTGGATCACTACGATGCGGAGTCGCGAGTCCGGCATTTTGGATGCCGGCAGCAACTCATCTGCATGGCTTTTGCCCAACTGACCTGGCGGGAAGGGCTGCGGGATATCGTCGACTGCCTGGATGCGCGGCCCCGAACTCTTTACCACTTGGGATTTCGGGAGCCTGTGGCCAAGTCGACTTTGGCCGACGCCAACAATCAACGCGACTGGCGGCTGTGGGAGGATTTGGCCAAGACTCTCATGCGCAAAGCCCGTCCGCTCTACGCCGGGGAGGATCTTGGGCTCGACATCAAGAACACCGTTTACGCTCTGGACTCGACGACTATCGACCTGTCGCTGACTCTCTTCCCATGGGCCGACTTCCGCAACACCAAAGCGGGAATCAAGATGCACACGCAGATCGATTTGCGGGGGCCGATTCCCACTTGCATCTTCATCTCCGAGGCACGCCAGCACGACGCGCGATGGCTCGACGACTTGTTTTTCGAACCGGGAGCCTTCTACGTGATGGATCGTGGCTACATGGACTTTCGGCGCATGGATCTCATTGTGCGAGCCGGAGCGTTTGAACCTGCCAGGAACATTGCACAGAACTTTGCAGCTTTTGAGCGTTCACCCGTTTGAGAAAATGACTATGCATGAGCTACTTACAGAAAGCGACTTCAGACATTTGGAACCATTAGATTCTAACCAGTTGCTATTGTGGAACTTATAACCGGACACTCGTGTGTCCAGATCACAATCCGCAATTAGAGATGAATAGGCCGAACGGAGCGGTCGAGCTAATCCCTGTCCCTTCGGGACTTTCGGCACGTCGCCTGCGGAGCAGGCTTTGGTGCCAAAAGCGAGCAGGGATACCTCACCGCGGACGTTCGACAAAAAAGAATCGCGTTTCTCGGACAGTTGGGTAAACTCGAAATATGACTGCACAGGACATCAAAATCCTTCCTACAGATGAGAAGATTCGGATCATGGAGGCTATATGGGAAGACATGCGGGAGCACTACGAGGAAGCACCTGTCTCGCAGGAAGTAATGGCCCTTTTGAGGGAGCGCCAAGCACGCGTTCAGAGCGGGGAGGTCAAATTGCTTGACTGGGACCAAGTCAAATTTGCACTTGGCCGCGGATGAAGAAGATACTCATTTCTGAGGATGCATTTGGCGATATCAATGAGGGATTTCTGTTTTACGAAGCACAAGAATATGGCCTGGGAGACTACTTCACGGCCTGTCTACGTTCGGATATTGAAGGCCTGAAGATCACTGCTGGCATTCACCGCGAGATTCAGGGATTTCATCGTCTGTTGAGTAGAGTTTTCCCCCACGGTGTATTTTACTCAGTCGATAGTGATGAAGTGACGATATGGGCGGTGGTTGACCTGCGACGAAGCCCAGACTGGATTTACAAACGACTAAACAAAAAATAGGTCGAACGGGCCGGTGCAGCCGCACGGTGGCATCCACACGTTCCTGCCCGTGAATCGAAAGCTCGCTGGCCGGGTTTTTCCGGTTGGCAGAGACGAATCGGGCACTTTGGACGAACATGCCGCCAGAGCCGCAGGCCAGGTCGAGGATGCGGCCGTGGTAGGGTTCGAGGACTTCCACCAGCAGGCGGACGATGCTCGGGGGCGTGTAAAACTCGCCGCCCTTCTGGCCCTCGCTCATGGCGAACGTCCCGAGGAAATACTCGTAGATTTTCCCGAAGGCATCCCCTTCCAGCGTGGCAGGGATGGTGGAAACCGTCTTGATCAGTTCGGCGAGCAGGCGGGAATCGAAAATCTGGTAGCCTTTGGGGAGAACCCCCGCCATGTGCGGGTTGTCCCGTTCGATGGCCCGCATGGCGTCATTGACGGTCTGGCCGATGTTCGTCCCCTCGGGGAGATTCAGCAGGTGGTCGAACCGGGACGCTGCCGGAAGGTAGAGGATGCCGTCGGCATGGTATGCGGCGGGTTCGTCCAAACGCGATCCGCGCCGGGAAAGTTTGGGCGCTGACGGTGCCTCACCCTCCAATTTCGCCCGCTTGGCGGAGAAGCGGACTTCTGCGAACCGGAGGAAGATCAGGCCGAGGACCGGCTCGGAGTATTCGGATTGTTTCAATCCTGCCCCGGCCCAGAGCTGATTTGCCGCATCCCAGAGGCGTTTTTCCAAAGCTGCGTTGTCGGCATCTTTCTCGGAGGGGGCAATCCACTGCATGAGCGGACGTTGTAACCGCTTGGCTGGCACTGAGCGAGAGGATTTCGGGGATATTTCAAACAGACCACGCCCGACAAAAGCGTTGTGGCGAGTTGGGCGATCTGGCTGGAGAAAGTCGAAGGGGGCAGTCCTTTGTTGGGCTTTCTCCCTGTGTTCTCCGGGTTCTCTGTGGTTCAAAAATGCTTTTTTGGGTTGGAACGCAGAGGTCTGCTATCCATCGGCGGCCACGCCGAGCGGGACGGCGGATTGGTTGGCGGAAGGGATCTTGTCCGCCACGATCCTCACTCTGCGGATCAGCCAGATGCTCAGGAGACTGGTGCCGACGGCCAGCCATCCGAGCCAGCCCACGTGGAGCAGGCCGGTGGAGGTTTGGACAACCACGCGGCCGGCAAGGACCGCTGCCAGCCCGCAGCAAAGGTCCCGGGTGCAGGCGACCAGGCTCATGAAGGCCCCCCGGCTCACCGAGGGGACGGCGGAGGTCAGAACCGCTTGGGCAGGCACGTAGCGGCCGCTCGCAAAAACAAAAAACGATCCGGTGATGCCCAGCGTGGTGAAGACCGGGAGCGGGCCCATGTGGGTGAGGATGGAAATAATCACCGTGGCGACGAGCACCAGAATCGTGAAGACCTTCGCGCGCCCGAAACGATCCGACAGCCGGCCGATCAACGGCGCGGTGACGATGGTCAGAACGCCGCCGACCACATAAACGAGCGGGAGGTGGGATTCGGGAAATTTCATATTGAACACCAAGTGCGGCGACAGAAACGGGATGATGGTGAAATGGCCGAAAACCAGTGACATCATCAGGAGGATTCCCCTCCACGCATTCGAATCCGAGAGCAGGGCGACGAAGTTTTTCAATGACGGCGGTGGTCCATCGGCGAGGTGTCCGCGGACATGCGGCAGCCGCGCCATCAGCAGCACCTCGATTACCAGCGCGATTCCGACGACCAGATAAAAGGGCGTTTCCCAACGAAAACGCTGGGCAAGGAACAGCCCGAACGGCACCCCGAAGGCCGCGGCCGCCGAGAAGGAGGTCATGATGATTCCCATCGCCGCGCCGCGACGCTCGGTGGGGACAAGGTCGCCGACGATGGCAAGGATCGTCGCGTTCGAAACGCCGCCAAAAGCCCCGCAGACCGCACGCGCGAGGAGCAGTTGCCCGACGGACTCGGAGGACGCGCACGCATAGGTCCCGACGATGAATCCCGCATAGGCCACAAGCAGCACCACGCGCCTGTCGTAACGATCGATGAATGGCGCCGTGAAAAATCCGATGACCCCGGCTGTCATGGTGTAGGCCGCGATCAAAAGGCTGAATTCGGAGGCCGAGATCGAGAGGACGCGCATGAGCTGCGGTCCCAGAGGCATCATGATCATGAAATCCATGATGTGGGTGAACTGGACCATCGCCAGAAGAACGAGAAGCGCTCGCTCAGAAAGTCGGGACTTGGAAGTGGAGATCACTGGGAAAGTGTTTTGGCGAAGCCGATGATGTCGAATACCGGAGCGCGGGCATCCGACCCACCACCGATCACCACCGTGCAAGACCCGTGGCTGTCTATCCAGCTAAACCTGTCTCTTCACGGAAATTCCCAATCCCGCAGCGGTGCTGGCGTCGAATTTCGCAGACAACTTTGTTGACAAAACAATCAACATATTTGTATATTCCAGACATGCCGACCACCGTTCGCATTTCCAATCGGGGGAAGGATATCCTCGCGCAACTCTCTCAGGAGGCACACACCACCATGACTGATGTCCTTGATGCGGCATTGGATTCCTATCGCCGTCAGCGATTTCTGGAGCAGGCCAGTTTGGCCTACGCCAGCCTCCCGGCAGATTCCGCTGCCGACTATCACCGGGAAATGGAATCTCTCGACACCACCAGCAGCGATGGGTTGGAACCTTTCGCCCCTTGACCGATGGCGACATCCGCAGCCCGTGGCGACATTTGGCTCGCTGATCTGAATCCGGTGCGCGGCCACGAGCAGGCCGGACGCCGTCCGGTGCTGGTCGTCTCCGTGGACGCATTCAATCAAAGCCGCGCCGACCTCGTTGTCGTTGTACCCATCACATCCACTTTGCGCCCCATCCCATTCCATGTTGTTGTCCAGCCCCCGGAAGGCGGCCTCACAAATCCCTCCGCCCTTCTGTGTGAAGCGGTGCGCTCGATCAGCAAAGACCGGCTTGTCACCCGCTGGGACACCGTCTCCCCGTCCACCATGTCACAGGTCGAGGACAGATTGCGAATCCTGCTGCGTCTGTGATCGTCACGCTGCGC
>JBAYWC010000161.1:0-4689 GCA_041674265.1 Terrimicrobiaceae bacterium | reverse complement strand
CTCGATAAACATGGCTACTGTTTGATATAACAAACAGCACAGATAAATAATAGTCAATAGAAAAATACGTTCCTCAATAAAATATACATGGCTACATTCGGAAGACAAAAAAGGCAATTAACCTCCTGCTTGGCAGGTGGTTAATTGCCTTTTTGCCTTGGGAACTTCAGGCTAGTGGCATTGGGCGGGACGCCTGCGTTCCGTTGGCGCTTTGCGTGAGCCCTATTTTTCCGCCTGCGGCCGGGCGGGCGGGGGCGCGGAGAGGAAGGCGTAGGCGGCATTTTTTTCCTCAAGGTAGCCGGTGGTCCATGCGCTGGGGAGGAGGACGACCCATTGGCCGAAGGTGTCGCGGGCGAGCGCGCAGCCGGTGGGGAGCATGAGATCCGGGCGTTCGGTGACCGGCGTGTCCTTGCCGAGCGGCCAGCGGACAAATTTCCAGGGGGCGGATTCGATCCGGCAGTCGGCGTTGTATTCGCTTTCGAGCCGGTATTGCATGACCTCGAATTGCAGCGGGCCCACCGCGCCGAGAAGCGGAACGCGCTGGAGGGAATCCGGAAGCTCGAATGATTGCGCGACCCCTTCCTTCAACAGCTGGTCGAGGCCCTCGCGGAAGCGCTTGAACTTGGCCGTGCTCGAATTCCGAAGATAGGCGAAACACTCGGGCGCGAAGCGCGGGATCTCATGGTAGGCAATCGCGGGGTCCTCGCTCACGGTGTCGCCGATCAGGAAATCGTAGTTGCCGACGATGCCGACGACATCGCCCGCCCAGGCCTCGTCCACAGTTTCCCGGTCCTGGGCGAAAAGGCGCTGCGAGTTTCCGAGGCGGACGGTTTTCCCGAGCCGCACATGATGGGCGACCATGTCGCGGCGGAAGCATCCCGAGACGACCCGGATGAAGGAAACCCGGTCCCTGTGCTTCGGGTTCATGTTGGCCTGGATCTTGAAAACGAATCCGGAAAATGCGGGCGAGTCCGGAGCGACCAGGCGGTCGCCGCTCGCGCGCGAAGCCGGCGGCGGAGCCAGTTCCAGAAACGAATCCAAAAGAAGCTGGACGCCAAAATTGTTCATCGCGCTCCCGAAGAAAACCGGCGTCGCCTTGCCGGCGCGGACGGCGTCGGAGTCGAACTCGGCGCCCGCGCCGTCGAGCAGCGCGAGTTCGTCGCAGACCCGCGCGTAAACATCCGGAAGGACGGTGTCCTTGACGGCCTGGTCATGGATATTCTTCACCGCGACCGCCGCGCGGTAGGCCCCGCCCGGAGTTCGCTCGAAGAGATGCATCGATTGTTTGATCCGGTCATAGACGCCCTTGAATTCCGGGCCGTCACCCAGCGGCCAGTTCATCGGAAGGGCGTGGATGCCGAGGACGGATTCCAATTCGTCGAGAAGGTCGAGCGGCGGACGGGCCGGGCGGTCGAGCTTGTTCATGAACGTGAAAATCGGCACCCCTCGCTGACGGCAGACCTCGAAGAGTTTTCTTGTCTGGGATTCGATCCCCTTTCCCGCATCGATCACCATGACCGCCGCATCCACCGCCGTGAGAACCCGGTAGGTGTCCTCGGAAAAGTCCTTGTGGCCGGGCGTGTCGAGGAGGTTGACCACGCAGCCGCCGTAGTCGAATTGGAGGACGGTGGACGACACCGAGATCCCGCGCTGCTTTTCGAGATCCATCCAGTCGCTCGTCGTGGCGCGCTGGTTTTTCCGGGAAGTCACGCTTCCGGCAAGCTGCACAGCCCCGCCATAGAGCAGGAACTTTTCGGTGAGAGTCGTCTTGCCGGCATCCGGGTGGGAGATGATGGCGAATGTTCGGCGGCGTGAAATTTCAGACATGGTGCGCGGGCGGCAAAAGATAGACCGACCCGGCGGGAGTCAACAAGTGTTCAGTTTGCCTCACCTGATCCCTCCGCGCTTCGCTGCGCGTTCCTCCCTGTGAAGCCTGTCTAAAAAAGCCCGTTTTTCAGGATAAATATTCCCGGCCGCCCGGGAGCTGCTATACGGGAGGTTGTCCGTGTTGAAGAATCATTTCAGTTTGTTCCTGGCCCTGCGTTACCTGAAGCCGAAACGCACGTTCCTCTCGATCATCACCCTCATTTCGATTCTGGGGGTGACGCTGGGGATCATGGTCCTGATTTTGGTGATCTCGGTGATGACCGGGTTCGAGCAGGAACTCCGGCGGAAGGTGATCGGATTCGACGCCCATCTGGCCGTAAGCAATCGGGCGGTGATGGAAGATTGGGCCAAGGCCATGGAAATTTGCAAAAACGAGCCGCATGTGACGGATGTGGCCCCGTTTGTCCAGGGCCCGGTGATCGTCGAGTTCCAGAACCGGAGGCTTGCCCCGAAAATCCGCGGGATCGAGCCCGATCTCGAGAAAAAGGTCGTGAACATGGCGGGTTTCATCGTGGACGGCAGCTACGACCTCGAGGGGGACAAGACGGTGCTGGGTTCCGAGTTGGCCAGGGAACTCGGGGCGGGGGTGGGAGACAAGGTCACCGTTTATTCGCCGGGAAACCTCGGCCAGATTCTGGACGAATTGGACCGCTTGGAAAAAGAGGGGGGGACTTCGGCCGACGCCAGTGCCTTGAAGCAAATGATCCTGCCCAGGGAACTCGAAGTCAGCGGCATCTTCGAGAGCGGGCGGTATCTTTACGACAGCGAATTTCTCCTGGTCCCGCTGCATATCGGCCAGGAACTCTACACCCTTGGCGACGCCGTGCATGGCCTGGCCCTGAAGACCACGGACCCCTACCTGGCGCCCGAGGTGCGCGATTCGCTCAACTCCAAGCTCACTCCGCCCGAGTTTGCGCTGACATGGATCGACCTCAACAAGCAGATCTTCGATGCCATTCGCATGGAGCGGAACGTCATGTTCTTCCTGCTGATGTTCATCGTGCTGGTCGCGGCCTTCGGGATCATGAACACGCTGATCACGGTGACCGTCCAGAAAACCCGCGAAATCGGGGTGATGAAGGCGCTGGGCGCGAGGACGCACCAGATCATCGGGATCTTTCTTGCCCAGGGCATGGTCGTCGGCGTCTTCGGAACCATCGCAGGGCTCTTCCTGGGAATCAACATGGTCCAATATCGGAACGAAGTCAGCCGGTTGCTGGCCGGGACCTTCGGGATCGAAATTTTCCCCCGAGGGATCTACCAGTTCAGCGAAATCCCCGCGCAGGTCATCCCGTCCGATGTGGCGATCATCTGCGTGAGCGCGTTTTTGATCTGTTCGCTGGCCGCGCTCATCCCGGCGTGGTTTGCCGCGCGCCTCGATCCGGTGAAGGCCCTCCGCTACGAGTGATTTGACAATCCCCGCCACATCGCCTTATCTGCTGCCATGCTTGACACCAAAGATCCCGAGGACCGCCAGATCCGGGTGATTCTCCTTTCCGCCGCCAGTGTGGCGGTGTTGGGGATCCTGACCACAGCCCTTGTTGTTGCGGTCATGATCTCGATGAATTTCAACATCCTCAACTGGATGGAATAGCGTTTTCGCCCCCGTGGATTTTCGCGGATGCCGAGCAGAGGCAGGCCCCCAGAAAAATCACGACCCCGGTGATGTAAACCCAGAGCATGAGAAGCATCATGACTCCGACCGTGCCGTAGATCGCGTTGTAATTCACAAAGCGCGGCAGGTAGTTGACAAACGCGTTCTGGCAGACCTGCAGGGCGAACGTCACCAGCAGCGCCGGGATCCAAACCTGCCTGAACAAGACCCGCCGCCTCGGGGCCAGCATGTAGAGCAGGATGAAAGAATAAAACAACACCGCCCCGGACAACGCGTAGCGCCCGAGATCGAAAATCCCCACAAGCATGTCCAGGTTGAGCGCCGGGAGGTGCGATTCCAAAAAATCCTGGAACGCGACGGCAATTTTTTTGGCGCCTTGGAGAAGGGCCGGAGCGAGCAGGCCGATCAGGAGCGCGCTGGCCAGGACCGCGATCATGAGAAGGTTTTTGATGGGGAGTTGCCACCAGGGGATTTCAACGGTGTGCCAGGCGCGGTTGACCCCCCGGACGAGGGCCTGGAAGAACCGCAGGGAGCACCAGATCAAAATCGCGAAAGACACGAGAGTGACGCTTCCGCGCGATTTTTCCAGCGAGGCCACCATCTGCCACATGAAGGCCTGCTGGGGCTCGCCGATGGGGAAAAAGCGCTCCACCGTCCGGATGACTTCCTGGGAGTCGAAAATCGAGGACCCCACGGTCAGCATCAGAGCGAACAGCGGGACCAGGGAGAAAAGCGCGTAATAGGCGAAGGACGCCGCGCGCTGTTCCCCGTCGATCTCGGAAAAAGTTTTCACCGCTTCCCAAGCGATCTTGAGGCACGTCCGCAGATCTTTCATGACCCGGTCCATTTCGTAACTTGGCCGCTCGCGGCGCCAAAAACAATTCTTTCCCGTTCCTGCCGCGCTTCAAGGCATTTCCATTTACCTGACTCAGGCAGGACTGAGCGTGGCAGAAGTAAAAAGGCTAACCTGAACTTCAAGGGATAAAAAAGAGGGAGAGGCTCATCACTGCAGGGTTTGCGGGTATTTTGAACTTCCCGCTACTGGCTGCTGATTGGGGAGGGAGTCGAGGAGGTCGAGGATTTTCTTTTGGAGTGGGGTGGGTTCGGTGTCCCGGTCCCAGCCGGGGGCGGCGGGGATGGCGGGAACGATGGTGTTGCGGGTGATGGTGGCCAGATCGTCCAGCAGG
>JBAYWC010000160.1:0-4704 GCA_041674265.1 Terrimicrobiaceae bacterium | reverse complement strand
CTCTTCGCCTCCCCTCCCAAGTGGGCCGCCTTCCCCTCCGGCGCACAGCTGTAGCCCGAAAAATATCGGACCCTCTGTGTTTATCGGCCCTTCAGGCCTTCCGTCGGGGAAGTTAGGCTAATCTGCCAAAGGGAGAAGTTCAACCGGACGAGCAGCCCGGATTTCTTCCGCTTCTCACGCCCGGGGAATCGAAGCTCGCGCAAATCGCGCAAATCGCGTCAGGATACGGAAAAGCAGGATGACGACAACCGAACTGGAAACGATTGCGACAGCGGCCGGGTTCGATGCCGTGGGCGTTGCCCCCGCGGTGCGGGCCCCTCATGCCGAAGCGTTTCATGATTGGTTGGCGCAGGGATGCCACGCCTCGATGGATTGGATGGCCCGCGGGCCGGAGCGTCGGTGCAGCCCGGAACTTCTTCTGCCCGGCGCGCGTTCGGTGATCGCGCTGGCAATGAACTATTTTGTCCCGTCCCCCCCGCCGCCGGATGGCGACGCGGTGAGGGGGAAGATCGCCCGCTATGCCCGCGGGCGGGACTACCACAACCTGATCCCGAAACGCCTGAAACAGCTCGATCGCGCGCTGGCGGCGGAGGGCGGACGGCAACGGGGCTTCGTGGATGCCGGACCGCTCCTCGAACGCGATTTTGCCGTGCTCGCGGGCATTGCGTGGCATGGGAAAAGCACACTGGCTTTGCACCCGAAGCTTGGCACATGGTTCTTTCTGGCCGCGATGATCACGACGGTGGAAATCGAAGCGGGGACCCCGATGCGGGATCACTGCGGGAAATGCACCCGGTGCATCGATGTCTGCCCCACCGCGGCCATCGTGGCCCCGCAAAAAGTCGATGCGAGGAAATGCCTTTCTTACTGGACCATCGAACACGAGGGCCCGCTGCCGGAACGGATCCGACCGCTCCTCGGCGACCGGGTTTTTGGATGCGACGATTGTCTCGATGTCTGCCCGTGGAACCGCTTTGCATCGGCCTCGCGCGAGGCCTCGTTCGCCGTTCGTCCGGCTTCCCAATGGCCGCTCCGGGATTACCTCGGGCTGGATGAGGCAGGATTCCGGGTCCTTTTTGAAGGCTCCCCCATCCGCCGCGCCGGGAGGCAGGGTTTTCTGCGGAATGTGTGCGTGGCGCTGGGAAATGTGGGAGACTCCGGGGACCTGGCCGCCCTGGAGTCGGCCGACCGCGACGCGGATGCGGTCGTCGCCGAACACGCCGCGTGGGCGATCGCGCGAATTCGCTCCAAGACTTGAAGGCGGTTGCCCCGGCGGCTCCGTCGCGGCCCCACGGATCAGGCCGCGTCTTTTTCCTGTTTCTTGCGGATCAGCGGGGAGCGTTTGCCTTCGACGACGGCGCGGTTGATCGTGACCTCGGCGATGTCGTCGCGGCCCGGGGATTCGAACATGATGTCGAGCATGATCCGCTCGAGCATGGCGCGAAGGGCGCGGGCACCGGTGCCCTTTTTCTGGGCTTCGGAAGCGAGCGCCCGCAAGGCGTCCTTGGTCATGTTGAGGGCCACTCCGTCCATGCCGAGCAGCTTGGTGAACTGCTTGACCATGGCGTTCTTCGGCCCGGTGAGGATGGTGACCAGCTCGTCTTCGGTCAGTTCGTCAAGCGTGGCGACGACCGGGAGGCGCCCGATAAATTCCGGGATGAGCCCGAAGCTCAGGAGGTCTTCGGGTTCGACTTTTTTCAAGGCCTCACGCTGGAGCAGCCCTTCGGAAACGTCCTCGCGGGTGTGAAATCCCATCGCCCGGCCGCCCATCCGGCGGTGGACGATCTTGTCGAGCCCGACAAACGCGCCGCCGCAGATGAAGAGAATTTTTTCCGTGTTGACCTGGATGTATTCCTGGTGCGGGTGCTTCCTGCCGCCCTGCGGGGGAACGTTGCAAACCGTGCCCTCGAGCATCTTGAGGAGCGCCTGCTGGACCCCCTCGCCCGAGACATCGCGCGTGATGCTCACATTCTCGGTCTTGCGCCCGATCTTGTCGATTTCGTCGATGTAAACGATCCCCATCTCGCAACGTTTGACATCGTAGTCGGCGTTTTGGAGAAGGCGGAGAATGATGTTCTCGACATCCTCCCCCACGTAGCCGGCTTCGGTGATCGAAGTGGCGTCGGCGATGCAAAACGGGACATCGAGGATCTTCGCGAGGGTCCGCGCGAGCAGCGTCTTGCCGGATCCGGTCGGGCCGATCAAAAGAATGTTGCTCTTTTCGATCTCGACATCCGCGAGCGGGTCGAGGCCGACCGAGGACGGCGTCTCCTGAAGCAGGCGCTTGTAGTGGTTGTGCATGGCCACGGCGAGGACCTTCTTGGCGAAGTCCTGGCCGATCACATGCTGGTCGAGCTGGTGCTTGATGTCTGTCGGCTTTGGGACCCGGATCGCATTTTTCGCCTTCTTGTTCTCCTCCTTGAATTCCTTGTCCAGAATCCCCTTGCAGACGGTGATGCAACTGTCGCAGATATAGACCCCCGGTCCGGCGATGAGCTTGCGAACCTCCGAGTGGCTTTTGCCGCAGAAGGAACACATGGTCAGATTATTCGTGCGGGCCATGAATCTTACTCCGCGGGCTTGTCGATGCCTTTGAGTTCCTTGCGGGACTTCACCACTTCATCGACCAGCCCGTATTCCTTCGCCTCCTCGGCGGTCATGTAATAGTCGCGGTCGGCGTCCTTTTCCACCTGCTCGACCGGCTTGCCGGTGTGAAACGAGAGGATCCGGTTGAGGCGCTTCTTGAGCTTGAACATGAACTCGACCTGGCGTTCGACATCGCTGGCCTGGCCCTGCGCGCCACCGGAGACCTGGTGGATCATGATGTCGGAGTTCGGCAGCGCGAAGCGTTTGCCCTTGGTTCCGGCGCAAAGAAGAACGGCTCCCATGCTCGCGGCAATGCCGATGCAGTAGGTGTTCACATCGCAGGTGACGAATTGCATGGTGTCGTAGATCGCGAGACCCGCGGTGACCGATCCGCCGGGCGAATTGATATAAATACTGATATCCTTTTTGGCGTCCTCCATCTGAAGGAAGAGCAACTGCGCGATGACGAGGTTCGCGACATGATCATCGATCGGCATGCCGATAAAGATGATGCGGTCCTTCAGGAGCCGCGAGTAGATGTCATAGCTGCGCTCTCCGCGCCCGGTCTGTTCAACAACGATGGGAACCAACATAAATTATCAGGTGGTGGCCGTTCCTCCGGCCGGTTCGCGAACGGTAACATTCGCCGCGATCAAATCAAGGGCCTTGCCCATGAGAATTCGCTCGCGGATCGGGCCGAACCCCTCGCGCGATTGCAGGTCCTTGGCCAGTTTTTTGACCGGGATCTCGTGGTGCCGGGCCATCTCCGAGACCGCCATCAACATGTCGGTCTCCGTGACGTCCAGCTTTTCCTTCTCGGCCACGCGCAGGAGAAGGAAATTGCCGCGCACGCGATCGAGGGCGCTCTGCTGGGCGAGCCCGATGAGTTCGTCCTGGTGGGTGCGGAGTTCGTCGTCGCTGACGCCGCGGACCTGGTTTTCCTGGACGATTTCGCGCAGGATGCTGGAGACTTCCCGCTGGACGGTCTGCGCGGGAAGCTCGCATTGGACGAGGGAAAGGAGCTGCTTCAGGGCGGCATTGCGCTTGGCGTTCTGGAATTGGGACTCCGCAAGGTTTTCCAATCGCTCGCGGATTTCCGCGCGGAGGGTTTCGAGGGTTTTCCCGGGTTCGATTTTTTCGGCGAGCGCATCATCCAGCGGAGGAAGCTGCTTCACATGGATCGCGTGAAGGGTGGTGGAATAGCTCACGTTTGATCCGCGGAGATCCTCGAGCGGGAAATCCGCGGGCACTTCGAGCGTGAACGAGCGCTCGTCGTTGATGGCCATCCCCTCGAGGGCTTTGGCGAAGCCGGGGATCAGCGTTCCCTCATCCATGAAGATCCACGCGTTCCGGCGTCCTTGCAGTTGGGCCGGAGCCTTGGGAAGCGCTTCCGAAAGCAATTGGTCGCCGATCCTGCCCTCATAGGTCACGACGGCGTAGTCGCCCATGCCAAGAGGGCGGCCTTCCACCGCCTCGAATGTGGCATGCGGATCGCGGAATTGCTCCAGCCATTTCTGCACGTCCTCCCCGGCGACCGGCCGTTTCGCCAGCTCGACGGTGATCGAGGAATAGTCGGGCAACTCGAACTCCGGCGCCGTGACGATGCTCGCCCGGTAGCGCATGGTTTTGTCCTCGCCGATTTGAACGTCCTCGACCTTTGAAACCGACAGCGCCCTCAGGTTCTTTTGTTTGATCGCCTCGTTGATGCTTTCACGGAGGAGCTTTTTTTCGAGTTCCTCGCGGATGTCCTTTGCAAAACGCGTGTCAATCAACGACTGGGGAGCCTTGCCGGGGCGGTAACCCGGAATCCGGGCGTGGCGCCGGAAATCTTTGGCAACGGACTGCCATTCACGGGTCACCTGGTCAGCGGGGAGATCGACTTGAAGGTTGACGATACAATTGGGTTGAGGATCACAAACGACATTCATGGGCAGTCGGTCATTGGAGCACAAGATTTCCCATCGGGCAACCGTGAACCGACACGGTGCCGTAAAACCAGGGCGTTTGGCTGGAAGTGTTATAGGACGGGTCGGGCTTGAAGGATAAGGTTGAGGGCTTTGGCTGGGTAGCGGTGGTAAAGCTCGAAGAAGTGTGCGAGGGGTTCGCCCTGCTGGAAGG
>JBAYWC010000159.1:0-4872 GCA_041674265.1 Terrimicrobiaceae bacterium | reverse complement strand
GCGAATGGGCGGGAACACGCCGCTGGGAAAATGGGGCTGGAACCTCTTCGCCCGCAAAGGCAACCGCAACACCGCCGTCGCGGCCGTGGCCCGCAAGCTTCTCGTCCAGGTCTGGCACCTGCTTTCCGGAAACCCGCCGGCACCCTGCGCAACGGCGGCGACCTCCCGGCTTCTCCTTTCCGCACCGATTCTTGGGGGTGAGATCCGGCGATCTGAATTCCATTCTTTCCCGGTTGCCTTCGGTGTTTTCCTTTTGTGCCTCTCGTTCCTGGGAGGATCCGCGCAGGCGGAGGCGCGGCTGGCCCCTCTTTTCACCGATCATGCGGTTGGGAAAAAGAACCTTGTTCCAAACGCTGCAATCCACTACCCGGAAGGCATGAGAAAGCTCTGCGTTGTCGGCCTGGTTCCCGGGTTGCTCGCCATGGCGCTCTGCGGAGAGGTGCTGGATGCGAAAAGCGCTGCGGGGAAAATGGGAGAGAAGGTCCTTTTCGAGGACACGATCCGTGAGGTCGTCAGGGGCTCAGGGACGGTTTTTTTGAATTTCGGAGCCGCTTATCCCGGGGAAATTTTTGCGGTCGTGGTGATGAAAGACATCCGTTCACGTTTTCCCGGCATCGAGACGTGGAACGGCAAAAAGGTCCGCGTCGAGGGAATGGCCAGCGATTACGAGGGCCATCGCCGGATCATTCTGCGGGAACGCGGGCAAATTGCGTTTGCGGAATAGGCTGGCATTGGGCGGGCCGCCCCTGCCTCTCCCCCTTTTGATCACATCCCATCCAGGGCGATCTTCAAGACCTCACGATGCAAATGCCCGGGCCTTGGGCCTGCTGCGATCCGTTTTTCGGCCTCAGGGCCGCGCGCGGAAGATCTTTTCATCCGGCGCGTGGTCCAGCATTCCGCCGGGTTCGATGATTTGGAAACGCTCCGGATCCCATCGGCCCGAAAGCAGGTCTTCGAGGAGGGAGGAATCTCCCGGCATGCGCTCGAATTCCCACCCGAGGGCTTTGGCAGAGGCTTCCGCTTTCGCGGCCTTTTCATCCGCCCCGGGCGTGCCGAGGTCGAGGTAAACCGCCCGCCCGTGCTGCGCCCAGTTGGCCTTTTCGGATTCGACCAGAAACTCCACGTCGTCGGGATCGAACTTTTCCGAGAATTCCGCCCGCAAGGCTTCCAGCCGATCGGGGCCCGGCGTCCGGTTGGCCTTCATCCAACCGGGGGTATAGTAATACGAATCCGGGCAGGCCGCCTGCTGGCAGGCGAACTTTTCCTTGCTGCCCATGAAGACGGTCATGCAGTCGTGCCCGCGGGGGATCACGAGCCGGTGGCGTCCCGCGCGGAGCCCGGCCGTTCCGCGGCCGCAGAGCGCATAGGCCAACACAACCGCATCGATGTCGCCGCGCCCGTCGAATGCGTCGATCTCCGCCTGCACGGCTTTCCGGAGATTGCCCGGCTGGTCATGGAGGCCGACCTCGAGAAAACGCGTCTCCAGGATATGCGGAGCCCCCCCGCCATGCAGGGCGATTTCTTCCTCGAAGACCCGGCAGGCGATGAGCCCGATGCGTGGTTGGTCCCGCATGGCAGTCATCAGGGCGATCAGGGACTGGCAATCTTCATGAAGGCATCGACCTTGGAAAGGATTTCCCGCTCGCTGCCGGGGACGCTGAGCACGTCGCATTCGCTTCCCAGAATGAACGGATGCCCGGTGGCGCGCATTTTTTCGAGGAGCTCCCGGGAAAGGAGTTCGACATCGGCCACGGTCAGTTGTGGGGAATAGAATTTCTTTGTGGGGAGGTTGCCGTAGAGGACGGTGGTTTTCGGCACGAGCGCGGCGTCTTCCCAAAGACACCGCGAGCATCCCAGGCTCATCATGGACGCGTCGAGCGTGGCAAATCTCGCCACCATCCCGTTGGTCAGTTCGCCGCAATCGTGGAAGATCAAATCCACTCCCTTGTCATCGAGAAGCTTTTTGACCCGGCGCATCGGCGACATCACGTAGCGGTCGAAAATCTCGAAGCTTTCCTCCAGTTGGTTCGGGGAAAAATACACGAGGTTTGCGGCCGGTTCGCAGACGATGATGGCTTTCGCCCCGGCGTCCGCCTGGGCTGCGAGATAGGAAAGAATGATCTCCGTGCCGACCTCCAGGCATTTTTCAACCACGGCCACCTCGGGCTCGTCCTCGCCGGTCATCCCGCTTCCCGCGAGGAACACGGGCGTGATCGGATCCTTCACCAGCTTGGTCATCAGGGAGAAAGGGCCGATCCCCATCCCGACGGGGAGGAGCGGGGGCTTCGCGGCCACATGGGCGATGGCCTCGCATGTCGCGAGCATCCGGGGCGTCATCTGGAGGGCTCCGGAATCTCCGGGTCGCCGGTCGAAATGAAAGGAATCCACTTCCTCTGCCGGCACTCCCATCGCCCCGAGAAAAGCGGATTTTTCCAGCGCCAGATCCATCAGCGGAATCGCCAACGGAGTCCGGAACCGTTCCGCCGTCTCGGCAGCTACGCCGCCAAGCCTCGGACCGTCCAGCAGGATGGCCTCCGCATCCGGTTTGGTGTGCAGGACCAGATGCGTGCCGATCGGCGCCCGGTGCCCGGCAGCCGCGAGATCGAGATAAAACGAGCGGTTCACTTGGTTTCGCCCACAAGGCCAAGGGCAAGGTCCACGGCGCTGGCGGCATCGGCGCTATAGCCGTCCGCGCCGATCTCATTGGCGTAGTCCTGGGTGACGGGCGCTCCGCCGATCATGATCTTCACGTCCTTGAGGCCGGCGGAACGCACGGCTTCCACGGTTGATTTCATGGCGGGCATGGTCGTGGTCAACAGGGCGGAGAGCGCAATCAGCGAGGCGTTGTGTTCCTTCACGGCGTCAATGAATTTTTCCGGAGCGACATTGGTGCCGACATCCACGACCCCGAAATTCGCGCCTTTGAGCATCATGGCAACCAGGTTTTTGCCGATGTCGTGAAGGTCGCCCTGCACGGTGCCGATGACAACGGTGTTCTTGGGCTTGATGCCGGCCTGGGCGAGCAACGGCTCGAGCAAGGCCATCGCCTCCTTCATCGCGCGGGCGGCAATCAGCATCTCCGGGACGAAGACTTCGTTGTTTTTGAATTTTTCGCCGATGGCACCCATGCCGGGAACGAGCCCCTTCTCGACGATGTCGAGCGGCTTCATCCCTTCATCCAGAAGGGCCTGGGTCAGGGCTTTGGCATCGTTGCGTTTTCCTTTTTCAACTGCGAGGGAGAGGTTTGTGAGATTGCTCATGGTATGGTGTTGGAACGATGGGCAACGTAGCGGATCCGCGCGCCGTGGTCTTGTATTCAGGGCGGATTCTTTTGTGTTTTCGGGGTCCGGAGAAAATTGTCGCGGTATTGTTTCGGGGCTTCCTTCCTGAGTTTTTGGAAGACGCGGGTGAAGTAGCTCTGATCGCAGAATCCACACTCGGCGGCGATGTCGGCCAGCGAGAGTTCGGTGCTCCGGAGAAGCCCGCAAGCCCGGTCGACGCGGGCCGCGCGGACCAGTTCTGTGAACGAACGGCCCGTGCGTTCCTGGAGGAGATCGGCCAGATGCGATGGCGAGATCCCGGCCTTGCGCGCCACCCTGGCCCTTGTCAGGGGACCCGCGGATTGTTCCCGGATAATTTTCAGCGCCCGAACGACAACGGATGGCAGGGCGGTATTTTGATGGCGTTCGACGGTTTCAAAGATCCTGACGACCGACTCCCTCAGCCAGCGGGCCAGATGCTCGTCATCGCCGATCCCCGCCAGCTCGGTAAGATGCTGGAAACGCAAACCGAGGACTTCGGTCTGCGAGGCGCCGGCTTCCACGGCCGCCCGCGACATCATCACGATCAACTCCAGCAGCAGGCCCTTGAGGAGTTCGCTCCTCTCCGCGCCCGCGCTGTAGATATGCACGAGCAAAAGATTGATGATCCGGGTCGCTTCCTTCCGGTCTCCCCGCCGGATCGAAGCGAGCAGCGCGGGCTCCTCGTAGAGATAGAGTTCCCGGATGCGATCAAACGGAAAACAGGGATCAAGGGCAATAGCCGGGAAATCGTTGTTTTGCACGGGACAAATAGGGAGCCGCAACCCAAACTAGCCGCCGGGCGCAGTCTGAGAAAGCCGAAAACTTCCACAGGCTCGACGGCTCTCGGGCCAACGGCCTGCGACGGACCTCCTCAAGAACCGCAGACAAACAGCATCATCTCCCCCGGAACCCTGCCAGGTATGCGCCGGATCTTTTTCGGAGACCGGAGAATTTGTTGTCGCGGGGCGAATTTGTTTGCCACGGTATTTTCCCAACGCATAGTAACCCTGTATCTTTGCCGATGCAGAGATGGTCGAACATTCTTCCAATCCGATTCTGTCGCTTCCACTTTGAGATTTGCTTAAATCCCAATCATGCCGGGTGACAAAAATTGGTTGTAAAAGGGTCTTCCCCCATTCATGCGATCATTGTAAGTTTCTCACTGTAAATAACATCGGGGTGTAGCTTAGCTTGGTAGAGCGCCTGGTTTGGGACCAGGAGGTCGCAGGTTCGAATCCTGTCGCCCCGACCACTTTCCATTGTCGGGACAGGTCGTGACCAGAGCGGACGCGAGTTGACTATCATCTTGGTTTCCAACGCCTTGAAAATCAGATCCAATCGTCAGTTTCTTGACTGGCACGGACAGGAATTGACCCTGCCGGACCAATTTTTGTGAGTCTATTTGTGAGTTTTTGTGCGCGAGCACCGCCAACCAAACCAATGAACGGAAAAGTGTTCATCATGCCAACTGAATATCCAGCATGTAGAGAAGCGGACGGCGACGCGAGCAATCGCGGCAACGAAGCTCCGTGGATCGAACCTGCGAGCCGCAGCGCAAGCGAACCTGAAT
>JBAYWC010000158.1:0-4922 GCA_041674265.1 Terrimicrobiaceae bacterium | reverse complement strand
GGGAGGCACCAGTTGATAATGTCGCTCGACCACCACTCTGATCCCATCATCCGTCATGGAAAATTCAAAAAGGGCGATCACCCCGCTGCCCATGAATTGGGCCGCGATCGGGCGGCAAAGAAGCGCGGTAAAATCCTGTGCGCAAAGTGAAAAATCCTGTTCAATTTGCACCACGCTGATTTTGTCTTTCCCTCCCTTTGCTTGGACTGGGAGCACGGAGTGAACGCCGCATTTGTCGATTCCGACGTAAATTTCATCGGTCTCGACTTGCCCCACGCCCCTCACTCCTCTGCGGAGGTGGCTTTGTAGAGAGTATGTTGTCAGACCGGTAAAAATATCGATGAGCCTGTTGTAACGCAGGCGAGCAAGCAAGGACTGCTCATCGGTCAAAGCATATTTTTCAATCAGCCCCGGCGTGGCATCGGGAATTTTGATGGTTACGAGCTGTAAATTCGGAGTTACCGACCACTCTTTGGCCAAAACAAACTGATATTTGCTGTTACCGCACTTCCGAATGACCCATTCACGCCCTTCGGGAGCGGTTTTTTTGATGGAGTCTGGAAACTCGGTGCGGAAGCGAAAACTGCAAACAACGTCCCCCAGATTCTTCGGACGCGCCATGCCGAGTTTCAATGCGATGCCTGCGATCTCCTGCCTGTCGAATGGGACGGATTCACTGCCCTTCTTGTGGTGGGAGAAGAAGATTCTTTCGATGATCCTCGAGTAACGGTTTTTGGTCATAGTTTCAGCTTTTTCCCGGCCAATGCAAAACCACGACTTCTTCCCGCAATTGATCCCGCGTGGCGGTGGCCAATCTTGTCCGGAAAAGATGAATGTCCTCGACGACATATCCGAGTTCTTCCGCAATTGAGGCAAGAATCGTTCCGGTACGGATCATCACGCGGAGATAGGACGCCTGGTCGCCCACGACGTAGGCCAAGCGGGCTCCTTTTCGCAAAAAAGGTCTCAATTCGGAAAGATGACGTGCCATGCCGCCGAAATACAGCTTGGTGACCCTCGCATAGAGTCTTTCAAAGCCGCTCGTTTTTCCCATGGCGATCCGGCGTTCTTCGATTTCCTTGGCGATTTTCTGAATTTTACGATGATCCTTCACCCATTGGTCATCCACATCCTCTTTATACACCCCTCTTGTATTGGAGCGAAGCATGCTCCGCTCGAGGCTGCGCATTTGCTGTTTGTCTCTTGCGAAGCCGAGTATCACCGTCTCCAGACGTGTTGTTCGTGTATAGTCTTTTTCATTGGGATAGGGAGGAGATGTGATGACCGCATCGACCGAGGAAGGTTTCAACAAGCGCTGCATCTGCCTCGAGTCCGCGTTGTGGATGATGCTGGAGGTGTTGCGATGCCGCTTGATCGCGCGCAAATCACCCGCCATTTGCAGGACGTTGCCAAGCCAAGTGGACACAACCGGGGCATCCTCTTTTTTTGGTCCCACGCCAACTTCCGGGCCGAAATGCAGGTTGCCTATGCTTGACACGAGAGATTTTGCCAGAGCCAGCCTGAAATAACTTCTCCCGGTTTCACAACGATCGATCTCTTTCAATAGAGTCAAGGTTTTATGAAGTGGCAGCGGACTGATGGAATTCAGAAGAAGCAATTTCTGTGATTCATCCGGCAGGGAAAGCAGGGAAGGCAGAGGGGAGGTTTCCCGAATCAAATTTGGCTGGGGATCGTCAATGATTCCCTGTCTGTCGAGTTGGCCGAGCACATTCTCGGCAAGAGCCACTGCCTGTCGTTCGATCAAGTCCGGATCCTCCCGCCAATCGACCTTGGTGGAACTGGCGAAGTGCGACATGGGGTGGGCTTCGATGCCAACACTTGAGAGGCCAAGCTTTTTGCATTCCACGGGGGTGGTTCCTGTTCCGCAGAACGGGTCGAGAACAAGGGCCGTCCCTTCGATCCCGAATTTCTCAAGATATTCGCGAACCAAATGCGGAGGATACGAAAGAACGAACCGATACCAGTTGTGGACGGGACGATCTGCAGTTTCCAGCTTGTTGAGTCCGGCCTCCCCTTTCTTCCCAGCCCCAGTTTTTTTGCCTTCCACGACAGTGATCATGGGAGTCTACCGCGAGAGGAGATTTTCCGGGCGCTTGTCTTCCGGCGTTGGCGCAGCCTTGGATCCCGGGAGGGGGATGGGGCGGTCGTGCATGGCGGGGAGCGATTGTTCCGGCTGGGGGGCATTGGGATCGTAGGCCTGCCCGCCGACAACCAGGACGCTGCCGTCGCTGCCCCTGCGGAGACCGGGACGCGAGGAAAACTCGTTGTAGGACCTGCGTTCCACGACCTCTCCGTTGAGCCCGATCTTGGAATAGACATAGGATTTCGGAGCGACGTTCTGGAGAATATGGATCCTGTTCTGGGTATCGAGAAGGATGTTCGGGCTTCCGAAGGTCAGAAACCGCCCGAGTTGGTGCGTGCAATAAACGATCCCCGCCTGCTTGTCCTCGATGCGGATGTAGAGCTGCGTGCTCTGGGAAAGCCGGTGCGAGAGCAGAGTGATCATGCGCGTGGTGCCGGCCCCGGGCGATCCGTCCGGAACGCCGACGGATTTCTGCCACATCACGCGCCCGTCGGTGATTTCAAAATTCCCTGCCGGCGAGGTGAAGAAGCGGTTGTTTTGCTGCGAATAGACGTTGGCCTTCAGCCGGTAGCCGCCGAATTCGCTGACGGGGAAAAGGGGGGTCAGGTTGACGGTCCTGGAAATTTTCTGCTGGGGGCCGAGTTCGACCGGCTGGTTGGAATATTCTCCGTCCACCGGTGGGATGGGCCGTCCGTCGAGAGTCTCCAGCTGCAATCCGAACCACTTGTTGTGGCCGCTGTCCGCGAGGGTGAGTTCGTTTCCGGACAGGTTGGTGATCGTCACGGTGACGAGGATCGGTTCGTAAGCGATGTAGAGGCTTCTCTTCATCGAGATATCCACCTGGATTTGGGCGTTCGCGGTGAGAGCCGCCAGGAGGAGGGCCGGAAGGACGAGGGAGATCCTCATTTTTTTGCGGGTGCGGTGTCGGAGGCCGTGCGAAACCCGAGGGCATCATCCTGCTGGAGGTCCAGGAGTTTGAGGACGCGGCGTGTCACGGACGGGTCGTTGTTTTTCCAATTTCCGCCGCGGATCACAGGGACCTTTCCCCCGCCTTCCGGGCTGTCCACGATTGTTGCCGTCCACTCCGAAACATTTCCGGAGGCGCCAACCATTCCCGACGGACTCTTGTCGCCTTTCTTGGCATCCACCGGGTTCCAGCGCTTGAAGCCGTCTTTGTCGCCGCCCTTCTTGGGATTGGGGTCGAGATCGGCTCCGGTATTCGCGCGGGACGGATCCTCGTCGTTCCCCCAGGAGAACTTCCGGCCACCGGTTCCCCGGGCGGCTTTTTCCCATTCTTTTTCCGTGGGGAGTCGACGGCCCTTCCACTTCGCGTAGGCATAGGCATCGAACCAATCCACGCCGAATACCGGGGAGTTCACGTCGAGAGCGGCTTCCTTGTATTTTCCCCACCGCTGAGCCCGCTGGTAGTATCCCGGAAAGGGGGGGGTGAGTTCTTTTTTGTCTGCCCATTCCACCGGCTCATGAGGTTTGTCCTTGGGTTGATCCGGGTGTTCGAATTGGGCGACTTTGCCGGGATTCTTTTCGATGAAATCGAGGAACTGCGCGTATTGGCCGATCGTGACTTCATACTGGTCGATATAGAATGTCGGCAGGTTTTCCTTCTGGCCGTCCTGATAAAGGAATTCCCCCGCAGGAACCTCGACCATGTTTTCCAGGTCGCGGACGGTGGCGCTTTTGGGGCGCAGGAAAGCGAAATAGATGGCAAAGAGGGCCGCTGCGAGGAGGGCGAGGGAAACGAGCGTGTTGATGAGCATCCCCCGTTTCTGGCGTTTTTTGGATTCCTCGACGATGCGGATGGCGGCGCGCTCCTGGGCATCGAGCTTGTAGGCATCGGCGATGACGGCTTTCGGCTGGTAGGTGGCAACCGTTTGGAGGAAGGTGGCCCATGAAGGAGGCGCGCTCCCGGGATCACCGAGCTGCTCGGCCAGGTCGCGGGCTTTTGGGGTGCCGGAAGGCGGAAGGGCACCCAGGACGATCTCGCTGACGCGCTGCATTTCCGCTTTCAGATCGAAGGTCTGGGCGGCCGGATTCGAAGCGATGTTCGCCACCCGAATGCGGTTTCCCGGGCCGATCAGAAGCGCGTTCTCCGTGAGAAGATCGTGGTCGATTTTTTCGCGGGCAAAATAGTCCAGAGCTTCCCCGGCGGCCTTGAGAACCGAGAGGGCGGTGGCTTCGTCGAGGGTGCCGCCCGATTCCCGGAGCTGGCCGACCGAGCGGCAGGGGATGTATTCGCACGAGTAAAAATATACGCCCTCGCTTTCTCCGGCTTCATAGACCGCCATGATGACAGGATTCGTGACCTTGGCTTTGGCGCTGGCATTCGAAAGGAACCGGTGGATCGCGCCGGGGTCCGAGGTCAGCGAGGCATCGAGGGCATAAAATCGGACCAATCTTTCGATATTCGTCTGGCGGGCGCGGTAAACGGGGCCCATAGGACCTTTTCCAATGCGGGCCTCCATGTGGTAGTTCGCAATGGTTTGCCCAACCAGATGATCGGGAGACAGCTCGATCTCGGATCCCAGCACGGGAGATGAGGTTGCGGAGGGACGGGGTTTGGCGGCGGCGACCGGTTTGTGCGCGACCGGCGCGACGGAGACGGCATGCGGGGAGGATGTCGCATGGACCGACAACGGCTGCGCGTCGGTTTTTGCGGACACTCTGGGAGCTGGCGAGGCGACCGCGACCGGTGCCACCGCTCTGGGTCGTGGCGAAGCGACAGCCTTTGGCTGCGCCGGAGTCGCGGCAGGTCTGGCCGTCGGTGTCGGTGTCGGTGTCGGTGTCGGTGTCGGTGTCGGTG
>JBAYWC010000157.1:0-4987 GCA_041674265.1 Terrimicrobiaceae bacterium | reverse complement strand
GTCTCGCTGACGTTCGTCCCGCAGAGCATGACGACCTCGGCGTGGGCGAGATCGGAGTAGTTGTTCGAGCCCCGGTCCAGGCCGAAGGCTTTTTTGTTCCCCGCCCCGGCGCTCACCATGCAGAGGCGCCCGTTGTAATCGAGGTTTTTTGTTTTGAGGGCGATGCGCGCAAACTTTCCGGCGAGGTAGCATTTTTCGTTGGTCAGGGAGACGCCGGAAAGCATGGCGAAAGCGTCATTTCCATGGGCGTGCTGGATGCGTTGAATCTCCGAGACCACGCGCTCCATGGCGGCGTCCCAGCCGAGCTTTTCAAATCCCTTGCCCCCGACGCGAATGATCGGATCGAGCAGGCGGTCGGGATGGTCGTTCTGCAAATAGCGCTGGACGCCTTTGGGGCAGAGGCGTCCCTCGTTGAAAGGAAACTCCTCCCAGGGCTCGAACCCGACGATCCGGTTGTTTTTGACGAGCAGCTTGATGCCGCACTGCATGCCGCAGAAGCAGCAGTGGGTCTTGACGACTTCATCCGGCTCGTCGCGGCCGACGATGCCTTCCGGATTGGGAAAGTTGAGGCTGGGTCCGAACCGGGCGATGATGTCTTCAGCGGGAATGGGGAGCGTGGCCATAGGATCAAGAGGTCAAACTGCAGGGGTGGCGAGACGCGAGTGCGCCGATCAAATCAATGCTTCCGTCTCTCCGTGCCGCTGGGGGGGTGTTTTTCTTCATCCGAAATATCGCCCGGATTCCTGCCGGGCTTTGAGGTGGGCCTTGGCGAGCAGGGCGCGCTTGCCCTGCGGGCTGTAGTCGAGATGGGATTTCCCGTCGCTGCGGGTGTAATCAAAGCCGAGTTCGGCGGTGACGTCCTTCAGGTCATCGAGCTGCATCTGCGAAAGGAAATCTGTTCCAGTGTGCGGGCAGCAGGCCTGTGGGCCTTCCGCTCCGGCCTTGCGGTAGATCGCGATGCCGAGCTGGGCGGGCCGCTGGATGATATGGAAAAATTTCCCGAACGGCATCCAGAGAAGGAAAAGGATGACGGTGATCGCGTGGGTGATGGCCATGAACTGATGCGCCTTCCCCTCCATGAGCTTGTAGTCGAGGCTGATGCCCAGGCCGGTTACCGAAATCGCGAGCAGGAGGAGGAGCGGCAGCCAGTCGCCCTCGAACGTCTGCACCGCGATCTGTCCCGCGTGCGTGAGGCGCCGGCGCATGAGGAGCATGACCCCGGCGATGACGAGCAGCGCCGACCAGTTTAGCGCATTGAAGATCAGCGTTGCGATCCAGGTGTGGAGCGGAAACTCCATCGTTTTGAATCCGAAGGTGTAGATCTCGTAGGTGTCGATCCCGCCCGGCTTGAGGCCAAAATGAATCCATCCGAAGACCAGAGGGAAGGTCACCCCAAAAGCCAGGATGCATCCCCAGGCCATAAGCATATGCCCGCGCCCGAGGGCGCGTCCGCGCTTTTGGATGAAGCGCTGACCGAGAAAATTCACCATGAAGTGCTTGGCCAACTCCCACCCGTAAACGATCGCTCGCCCGGAGAAGAACAGCTGCCAGCCGCGCAAAAAATATTTCCAGGTCGGCGGGCGCTGGAGCCAGACCGTGTAGCGATAGACGACGCCAAAACAGGCGAAGATGCATCCGAAAAGGTAGGCCACGAGCGCCGCGTCGAAGTTGCCCAGATTCCGGGACCCCAGGAAAATCGCGCCCACCAACCCGGCCGTGGCCAGAGTCGCAGTGAGGAGTGCCGCCGGATTAAGCGTGCTGAACATTCCTTTTCTTGCTCCGCGGCTTGGCCGCGGGCATTTGCGGAGGTTTTCCCACAAAGATCGCCAGGTTGGTCTTCTTCATAAACGAACGGATGGAGTCAATCATGCCGTCAATCATGTTGTGGAGAGGGCAGGGCTCTCCCACCCCACACCAGCCATGGCCGAAAGGACACAGGGACGGCGGTTCGGTCTGCTCAAAAAGCGAAGCGATGTCCAGCAGGCAGATCTCTCCGGATGGCTTTGCGAGAGTGTAGCCGCCCCCGGGTCCCGGTTGCCCGTGAACCAGCCCGGCCGCAGCCAGTTGGGTGAGCAGCTTGGCTGTTAATGCCCGTGAAATATTGCGTGCCTTGGCGATCTCGCTGGAGCCCGCCCGCCGTTTCGGATCGGCCGCAAGAAAACTCATTACCGCAATCGCGTTTGCCGAGGTTTTCCCGTAGATAAACATAAGGGCCTACGATGGCATGTCTGACATCTTTTGTGCAGCCGGAAACAGCACGCTGTTTTCCAGATGGATGTGACGGTGGAGATCCTCCTCAAGAACATCTTTGCGTTGGCATGCCTCGCTCAGCGGGCGTCCTCCCTGGCAGCAAAAGTCGATTTGAAACGCTTGGAAGACGCGGGAGCGACCGGGCCGCTCGGCAACCAATTCGCCCACCGTGCGTCCGGCGATCGGGGTTCCTTCAGGTGAGAAAATGTTCGGATGATGGCGCATAGCAAATTTCTTTGGTAGGGAAATAAAAGACAAAATCAAGATAAAAATATCATTTTATCCATATTGTTCCCTGAATCGTGTCTGCCATGAAATCCGGGCACCCTTGAATGACATCGCGGGGATTGTGCGCATGCTGGCAGATGCCGCTACCATCCTCCGCCCCCCCGAGGAGCCCCCTCCGCCGCTTCCGGAACTGGAGCCTGGAGCGGTGGAAGCGGACGAAATGGCGCTGCTGAACGAGTTTCAGTGATGAACCGCCTGTGAACAGCGCTTCCAGCAGGCGGGTTTCCGCGTCATCGAGACCGGAGGCCTTGCCTTTGGTCAGCGTATAGACCCCTTTGGTGGATTCCTGGATGGTGAGGGCGCGCTGCACGGCGAGATGCAGGATGGCCGCGGAGAGGCTGGTATTGTCGCAGGTGCCCAGCCCGTCGAGATACCGCACTTCCTGCGGGGTGAATCCTTCCGGTGGGGCGAACAGAGGAATGATGACTCCCCGTTTGGGATCCCTTCCCACGAGTGTCCAACTGGCAAGAAAATATCCCAAGACGGCGAGCAGGCCGAAGCGCTGAGAATCGGGAACGACCATCCGTTGCCGGTGACGTTCCAGTAGAGCTCGTCAAAATCTTTGAAGAAACCCAACTGCCGTCCCGTCCGGTATTTGATCGTATAGGTCGTCTCCCGGCGCGGCAGCAGGAAATCCGCTTTGCCGAGATAAATCCGGAGCCCGTTCGATTTTTGCTCGGCATGCCAGGGTTCCGGCTTCCCGTCGCGAAGGGCTTCCAAAAGTTCGAAAGGCACCTCGGAACGGAGGCCGAACGGCCCGGAATACATCTTCGGAAAATCGCGGTAGATCCCCCGTTTGACCTTGTCGCCCTCCGGCGTCACGCGGATGGTTTCCGTGACAACAAGGTCCGAGTCCGGCAGCACTTCAATATGGCTTGAGAAGCTCCGGATTTCCTCGGCAGCCATTGCCGGGAGGAGGCAGGCGGCAAGAAAGACGGCGGCAAGGCTTTTCACAGTTTGACCTCCGGGTTCGACCGTTCGAGGACGGATTCCACTTCGAAGAACCCGCCCGCATGGAACCCGAAGACGCCGGCGATGAGGTTCGAGGGAAACGATTCGGAAAGGTTCCGGTAATCGCGCACCGAGCCGTTGTAGTAGCGACGGGCGTATTGGAGGTCGTCTTCGATCAGGACCAGTTGCCCCATGAGCTTGCGGAAATTTTCCGCGGCCTTGAGTTCGGGATAGGCTTCGGCGACGGCGAGGAGGCCGCGGATTTCGCGCGCGACATCCGACGGCTGGCGGGCGGTTGTGGCGTCACGGAATGTGCGTGCCTCGTGCTGTTGATAGGCGGAAACGCATTCGACAAGCGGTGGGACAAGGTCCGAACGTTTTTTGAGCTGCACATCGACCCCGCTCCATGCCTCGGCCTGTTGGTTCCTGGCCTGGACCAGGCGGTTGTAGGCCCATGTGGCCCAGCCGAAAAAAAACAGGACCGGAACGAGCACGAGGAACGCGCTCATCGCGCCTCCCCCGGAAGCGTGATTTCGAAAACTGTGGACCCGCCCTTGCCGCAGCCCTCGTGCGGCTCGATGCCAAGCTCCTGATAGGCCTGTTCAAGCGCCCTTGGATCAAGCCGGAGCTCCGGATAGAGCCGCTTCAGACGTTCCTTGACCCAGCGCTTGGCGATCCTCCGGTCCATCGGATGGATCGGCGGTTCGCCCCGGAGCCTGTCGCGCAGGAATTCGAAGATTGTCATGGGAGGAATCCGGCCAGGTTTCCGACGAGGAAAAGGGCATTCGCCGCGAGCCAGGCGACCAAGCCGGGGCTCCAGCGGCTGAGCCGCATGCGGGAGTCCACCGGACAAACGAAGGCCAGCGCGAATGCGGTCGCACCCAGAAACGCGAGCCCGAACACCGCCCGTCCGGCAGCATGGGGATCATGCATCGGATTCCATTCCCACCAGATCCTGTCGGCCACGAAAAAGGCGAGCCCGTTGACAATCGAGAAAAGAAATCCGGCGGCGGTGGCGAAGGCGTGGGCGGTCCGGCCCATCCCGGGGAAAGCGGAAGCCGCGGCCTGGCCGCCCGCTGTCAGCAGCGAAAATGCCAGCAGCGGAAGGACGAGCGGGAGAGTCCCGCCCAGCAGGAGCCCCGCATGCGCGGTGAATCGCAGCGGCCCGACCGGCCATCCTGTCAGCCCGCCGAGCCCGAGAACGACCGCCATCGCGATCACGACGATGCCCGAGGAAAATCTTGCGGCGGCAAGTCCGGCGGACCCGGCGAGGTCGTAATAAACGGCAACGAAAAAAAAGGCGATCCATGTGGGATCCCACCAGGGCCACGAACCGGGAGGCAGGAAGGGGAGGGAGGTTCCAGCCGCGGTGGCCGCAAAGAACAGGAGCCAGAAGATTCGTTTCAAGAGGATTTCTCCCGGGTGTGGGCGAGGCGTTTTTTCTCGCGGTGTTGGAGGAGGGACAACATGCCCGAATAGGACAGAAAAGCGGCGGGAG
>JBAYWC010000156.1:0-5078 GCA_041674265.1 Terrimicrobiaceae bacterium | reverse complement strand
TCCCGTTCGACTTGCATGTCTTATCCACGCCGCCAGCGTTCGTTCTGAGCCAGAATCAAACTCTCCGTGAAAAGTTTGCCCACCATTGCTGGTGGAAATTTCCTGACTATCCATATATTGCCGAGTGAGACTCGGCTACTATTTGGGCCGTCAAATTAAAATTACAAAACCGACGGAAACGCACAATTCAGCATATTGCTGATTGTCTACTTGTGTTTGCGTTCTGAATTTTGCCGATGACCGGCGAAAATTCGAATCAGACTATCAAAAAACAAACCCGTTTGGTGACGCGTCCGGCAGGGAAGGTTTTCCGCTGCTTCCGACGTGTCGAGGTCACCCTCGGGAGATCAATTTCCTGCCAGCTTTTTCGCTAGCGGGATTGTCAGAATATCCGCCCGCGCGAAAACGTCAATGGTTTTTCAAAAATATTTTTCTGCATCCTGGAACCGGCTGGAATATTTCGCCTGTCTCGTCCCGAAATCCTTTCGTTATCGGAATTCCCAGGCGTCAACAAAAAAAATAATAAAAAGATGTGCCAGGAACATTTTTGATTCCCCATCGAAAAATCCATGAAAAAAACGCGCAAATCCATCCCCGGATCCGCCCATTTTTTGTTCGAAGCACTGAACCGCGCCCTGCCCGGACGAGCGATCATTCATGCTCCGGGTCAATAGATTCCCCAAGTTTCGATGAACGCTGTTTACACTTCACCGGAGCACTGGCTTGATGCACGGGTATGGCATCCAGATCTCTTGATATCCAACCCCATGGCGGGGTCAATTCTCCCACCGGCGTCTCTCTTCTGAAAGACTCCCTGCGCAACAAAGGAACGGCTTTCGGCGCGGAAGAGCGCGATGCGCTCGGGCTGCGGGGCCTTTTGCCTCCGCGCATTTTTTCCATGAAGAAGCAAGTGGAGCGGGCCTTGGGGCAATTTCGGAAAAAGGAATCGGACCTCGAGAGGTATATCTTTCTGACGGCTCTTCAGCAGCGGAACGAAACCCTGTTTTTTCGGCTGCTTCTGGACCATCTGGAGGAGATGATGCCGGTCATCTATACGCCGACCGTCGGGCAGGCTTGTTTGGAATACGGCGGCATTTTCCGGAGCCCCAGGGGGCTTTGGATCAGCATCGATGACCGGGGCAATATCGAGAGCATCCTCCGTCACTGGCCCAACCAGGGGGTTAAACTGATCGTCGTGACCGACGGGGAGAGAATTCTCGGCCTCGGGGACCTCGGCGCGCTGGGAATGGGCATTCCGGTCGGAAAGCTCGCGCTATACACGGCCTGCGCGGGCCTGCATCCGTATTATTGCCTGCCAATCACACTCGATGTTGGAACCAACAACGACGCCCTTCTGGAGGATCCGTTTTATATCGGGTTGCCCCGCAAGAGGGCGCGGGGTGAGGAATATGGGGGGGTTTTGGAGGAATTTGTCGTCGCCACCCAGAAAGTATTCCCCGGGAGCCTGATCCAATTCGAGGACTTTGGAAATCACAATGCCTTCGATCTCCTCGGCAAATGGCGGGATCGCATTTGCTGCTTCAATGACGACATTCAAGGAACCGCCGCCGTCGCTCTGGCAGGCTTGATCGCCGCCACGAAGGAGACTGGCGTCCCGCTTCGTGAACAGAGAATTGTCTTTTTGGGGGCCGGGGAGGCCGGCACAGGGATCGGGGAGTTGCTGGTCAGCACCTTGAGGGAGGAAGGCCTCGACGAAGCGGAAGCGAGGCGGCGCTGCTGGTTTGTGGATTCGAGAGGCCTGCTGGTCAAAAACCGGGGAGACGAAATGCCCGGGCACAAAATCCCCTTTGCCCATGAGGCGGAGCATGTCACCTCACTTGCCGCAGCCGTTGAAAAAGTCCGTCCGACCGCCCTGATCGGCGTCTCCGGCGTGGGGCGTTCCTTTACACCCGAGGTCCTGCATTCCATGGCGGCGATCAATGAGAGACCGGTCATTTTTGCGCTGTCCAACCCCACATCGAAAGCCGAATGCACGGCGGCGGAGGCCTATCTTCACACGGAGGGCCGGGGAATATTCGCCAGCGGGAGCCCCTCCCAACCGGTCGAATACCACGGTCGGACCATCCACCCCGGGCAGGGGAACAACGTTTACATATTCCCGGGTGTGGGTCTCGGAGCCCTGGTCTGCGCGGCAGAGCGGGTTGACGACTCGATGTTTCTTGCCGCGGCGCGCACCCTGGCCGCAGAAGTGACGGCGGAAGATTTGTCCCGGGGCGGCGTTTATCCTTCCCTGACGCGGATCCGGTCGGTCTCGCAAAAGATCGCAAAAGCCGTCGCCGGGCGAGCCTATGACTTGGGACATGCCAAACTCCCTCGTCCGGATAACTTGGAGCAGCACATCGCCGAAAGGATGTTCGTGCCCGATTATGCGACTTATTGAGGGGCTGCGGAACCGGGCTCAAAAAGCACGCTCTTTTCTGAATGAGGAGGATTGACACCCCTCGGCAAGTTGCTAGCTTCTCTCTCCCGCCGAATCTCTAATTCTTATGGCACACACCGAAATCATTCTCACCGCCAACATTCCGTCGCTCGGCGCGGAAGCCGACATTGTCAAGGTCCGCCGCGGATATGCGCGGAATTTTCTTCTTCCCCAGGGCAAGGGCCTCGAAGTCACGAAAAGCTCGTTGCGGCAGATCAATCACCTGAAAGCCAAACGCGCCGAACGGGAAGGACGCGAAGTCACCGCCGCCGAGGAGCTGGCTGGCAAGATCAACAAGCTGAAAGTCTCTTTCACCCTGGAAACCGGCGAGACCGGCAAGGCCTTCGGCTCGGTCACGGCCAAAGACATCCACGACCGGATTGCCGCGGAATTGAAACTGGAAGAGCTTCCGAAACACGCCGTCGTTCTCGACAAGGCAATCAAGGAAACCGGTGACCACGAGGTCAGCGTGAAGCTTCATCCTGATGTCACGGCCACTTTGCATCTCAAAGTTTCCGCCCCGGCGGTGGCAAAGAGCGTGGAAACAGAAGTGGAAGACGAGAGAAAGCCCCGCCGCAGGGTGTCCGCAAAATCCTGATTTGAATGTCCGCCGGATCTCCTGGTCGTCCTGAGGAGAATCCCGTTTCTGGAAACGGGACTCCGACCGGAAAAGGCCGGGGAAAAAGAGGGAATTACTCACAGAAGCCGGCCAGTTATTTGCCGGATGTTCACAGGGCTCTTCCGCAGAGCCTCGATGCGGAGAAGGGCCTCCTGGGGTCGGTTCTCCTCTCGTCAACGGTTCTCGACGACTCGATTTCCCAGATCGAGGCCGGGCATTTTCATCTGCCTGCCCACCAGAAGATTTTTGAGCTTCTGGTGGAAATGCGCAATGCCGGCAAGCCGATCGACCTGATCTCGGTAACCCAGCATCTGGAGGATCGAAAGCTTCTCGATGAGGTGGGCGGGGCATCGGTCGTCACCGACCTCCTGACCTTCGTTCCCACGGCAGCGAACGCCGATTATTACCGCGAGATCCTTTGCGAAAAATACCTGCTGCGCAAAGTCATCACGGTCTGCACGGAATACGCCGCGCGGTCTTACGACGAGCAGGGGGATGTGAAATTGCTCGTCGACGAGGTCGAACACAAAATCCTGGAAATCGGCGAAGAGCGGGTCAGCGCGGCGATCCCGACGATGAAGGAAATGGTGAACGAGGCCATCACCAGCATCGAGCAGCTCGTCGCCAACAAAGGCGGGATCACCGGCCTGTCCACCGGGTTTCATGTTCTGGACAACATGACGAGCGGGCTGCACGCGGGAGAAATGTTCGTCATCGCGGCGCGCCCATCGATGGGAAAAACCGCCCTGGCCATGAACATCGCCGAGCATGTGGCGCTGGATGCCGGAAAACCGGTGGCGGTCTTCAGCCTGGAAATGAGTTCCCCGCAACTCGTGCAGCGCCTGCTTTGTTCCCGCGCCCGGGTGGATTCCAAGAAGCTCCGCGACGGGTTTATCGGCAAGCAGGAACTCGGCAGCATCAGCTCGGCCGCAGGACTGCTCTCGAAGGCGAAGATGTTCGTGGACGACACGCCCGGGCTCAGCATCCTGGAGTTGCGCGCCAAGGCCCGCCGCCTGCACAACCGCGAAGACATCAAGCTCGTCGTCATCGATTACCTCCAGCTCCTGCGGTCGAATTCCCGTCGCGCACAGGACAACCGCCAGATCGAAATCGCTGAGATTTCCTCGGGCGTCAAGGCCCTCGCCAAAGAGCTAAAAATCCCGGTGATCGTGCTCGCGCAGCTCAACCGGAATCCCGAATCGCGCACCGGCGACAGCAAGGGCCGTCCGCGGCTCAGCGACCTGCGGGAATCGGGAAGCATCGAGCAGGATGCCGATGTCGTGGCCCTCCTCGTCCGCGAAAAGTATTATGCCGAAGATGAGGAAGCCCGGAAAGAGGCGGAGGGGAAAGCGACCCTCATCATCGCCAAGCAGCGCAATGGACCGACCGGCGACGTTCCGCTGACATTCCTCGAAGATTACACCCGGTTCGAAGACCGCGCCGAAGAACGCCGCGAGGAATAAGACAACTCGACTCTGAAATCCAAGAATGGGATTCTTGGGGTGCCTCACAATTGTGCAAGATATCAACGGATCAGCTGGCCAGATGGCATTCGATTTTTCGGGATCCCCCGGTGCCGTATCCGGCGAAGGCATCGAGGCCTGGCGGGCGGAACGGCGGAAGCTCATCGAATCGCTCGCCCGCAAACAGGGTCTCCCGCTCGGGCGACAGGTCCGGATTGATTTCTGGAATGGTCCCTCGCTGGAAGGACTTCTCGTTCTGGATGAGGAGAAGCTTTTTGTGGATCCCCGCAGAGACCCGTCCCTGCACCTCCGGATCGGCGCCGCCGATTTCCACGCCAACGAAATCGCCGCCTGCACCACTCTGGATTGGGAAAACGGACCCCGGCCCGCGAATGGAATGGATCAGCGCGAATGAAGAAAATATGTAACTGCTCAGCAAAGAACCCGGCGGCCGGATGTGGAAAGGGGAGCAACTTTGCATTTTTCGCCGGATCGTGATATGCGGGAAGGCTCCTGCCGCGGGGAGCAGGCCGGTATTCCAGTGGTGGCGCGGCGT
>JBAYWC010000155.1:0-5112 GCA_041674265.1 Terrimicrobiaceae bacterium | reverse complement strand
GAGAACAGGCGTCCCGCCTGTTGGGGCCCAGGCTCTCGCATCGGGCCGCCGCGCCCTACACGGGCGGGACGCCCATGCTCCCTGGCCATCCATCGCCGATTGCAACTATCGCAGATGCGCCCGTGAGCAGGGAAAATGTGCGCCTACCCTTGACCATTTTTACGAAATAGTATTTAGTCTCCCGCGTGTACAGGTTCGCGATACCTGCGGGTATTCAGGCGTACCGCTTCGAAGTGGCTTTCGAGGCGCGCTTTTTCATGCCTTCAATCACAAAAAGCACTTTTTTATGCCGGCACATGCGGGCATACCAGAGTAAATCAGGTTTCGGGGGGTCTTAGCTCAGTTGGTAGAGCGCCTCAATGGCATTGAGGAGGTCAGGGGTTCGAACCCCCTAGGCTCCACTCCCTTTTTACCAGTTCCTTGGAAGAGGGAAGGTAACAGAGATCAATCGTGATCTCTCCTTTGGCGACGGTAATCTTGTCGGTGATGCACTCGACAATGTTCCTTTTCTCCTCTTTGGGGAGGGTGGGCCATTGGGCCTCCAAGGTGTGGGCATCACTCATGACCTGATCGCTCGAAAGGGCGCTGATCGTCATGAAATCGATCTCTGCCTGGATGCGGGGAACCTCCTCTTCAAGCTGCTTTTGGCGTTCCTCAATGGGCTTGAAAAACTTCCCAAAAGCATCCCCGGTAAGCTGATTGTCCAGATACAGCCGGTATGTCTTTTCGACTTCATGCCGGGTTTTTTCCAATTCCTTCTGCCGGGAATTCAGGACGCTTTTTTTGTCGATGAGGGTATCTTGTGCCCGACCGAGATAGGCGTTGATCTGCTCGGGGGAGACCAAAAAACTCTGCAACTGCTCAAAAAAGATGTTCTCAAGATCGGTTGCCGGGATCTTGTTCCGGCAGGTTGGGCAGATGTATTTTGGGCTGTTGCTCGGCACATACATTTTCGCTCCGCATCCACAAAAGACCAATCCGGCAAAAAGATGCGCCGTCCGTTTTGATGGTTTGTTCACTGGTCCCCTGGCACCAAGAAGGTCGTTGCACTGCTGCCAAAGCTCCTCCGAAATCAACGGTTCAACAGGATGAATTACCCAATCTGATTCCGGTTTGAACTCCCACCCTTCATCATTTCCTGTTCGGCGAGTGTAGTTGGTCCGGTGCATTCCTTTCGCCGTTGAATCCTGAATGAGCCTGCCGACAGTTGCCGCGCAGAATTTCACCCCCTTCCGGGTTCGGTAGCCTGAGTTATTCAGTCGACTTGCCACCGCTTTTTTGCGGCGGGTTTCCAAAAAAATCTCATGCATCATTTTGCGAATCGGTCCCTCCTCGGGATGGATGACGAGTTTTCTATCCTGCCACTGGTAGCCGTAGGGAGCAGCACCGCCAAGAGGCTTGCCAAGTTTGGCTCGGATGGGAACTGAGGCATTTATCCGTTCAACGATCTCCTCTCGTTCCCATTGGGCCATTGCGGCAAGCATGGTGTAAAAGAGACGGCCTGCCGGTGTCGAGGTGTCGATGGACTCTTGAAGAGAAACAAGGTCGGCCCCGCTCTTCCGAAACATATCGGCAAATTCCAAAAGCTCGGACGTGTTGCGGGCGAGGCGTGCCAGTTTGGAAAAAATCAAGGCGGTGATTTTTCCGCTTCGGATGTCTGAAAGCATCCGTTGCGTTTCAGGGTGGCCAGCAATCCTTTTTCCGCTGACTCCCTCAAGGTGGTAAACGTCTGTCACTTTCCAGCCTTCCGCCTCGGCTCGCCGCATTGTCGGTTCGTAAAGCGCGGCCATGGTGGGCAGGTGGAAGCCGCGCAGCAGCATCTCCACCGTTGTTCCCTCGTGGTCGGACTTCATAGACCGCCTCCCAGAAGCCCGTCGTAGACAGGCAACGACACCGGCATGGCCTTGCGTTCGCGGAACGCCATCGCCTTCATCCTCGTAGGTGCGCAGCAGCGCGGTGACTTCCGCCGCGTTCACCACAGGCTTGGGAGCCAGGAGCAACTGCTCGACAATGTTCTCCACCGCGCCCAGGCCTTCGTCGGCCGCCAGTTGCAGGATCTCCAAATAACACACGTCGGCCGCGTGGGCGTCGTGGTGGCGGCAGAGGTGATCGTAGGCCGCCCGCCAGACCAGGGAGGGGAACATCGCCGCCCGCCACCGGTATTCGGAAAACGCTCCCGGCTTGCGCACAAGCCATTTGATGATAGGGCTATTTACGTGACTCTGGTTGATCAATTCCTTGTGGCAAAAATCACGCGTAAATTAAATTTCAACGCAGCATCTTGTGGCACCGGGGTCACGTAAACAGGCAGATTTGATGATGTGCCGGAAATCGATTACCGCTCCCCGGTCGCCTCCACGCAACGGCAGCTCGGCCAAAACCACCATCCCATCCAGGAGCACGATGTGCGTCTCGTGGATCCGCGCCCGCGGCCGGCTGCCAATGAGCTTGCTCGGCACCGAATACACCCGCTTGCACACCCGGATCGTCGAGTTGTTGTTCACCCTCACCATCGTCTCCGTGTAGTCCGGCAACTCGGGTGCCAGGTGCTCACGCATCGCGGCCACCTCCTGCGCGAACCTCTCGCCCCGCAGCCCGTTGGCTCTTTCCAAAACCCCGATCACAAAGCGGTCATACGCCTCTTCGCTCTCGAAATCCCGGCTGCCGCGCAGCAGCAGATGCTGCTCCAGCCTTCTTTTGAAATGCCCGTGCATCGCCTCGCAGGTCCCGTTCTCGTTCGGGCTGCTCACGTTGGTCGTGCGTTGGCTCATCCTGAAGTGCTCGCAAACCGAAAGGAACTCCTCGTTGAACCCCCGCCGCTTCCCGTCACCGGAAAGCCGGTGCGTTGCCGTCGAGGAATTATCGATAAGCAACTCCTTGGGAACGCGGCCCAGCCGTCCGATGGTCGCTTTGAGACCGGAACGAACCGACAGCAACGACTCGCTGCGACTCCTCACCGCCCATTGCCAGTTCGAATACGGCAGCATCGCATGGAACATCAGGCGGTCGAGCTTCACCC
Organism: Terrimicrobiaceae bacterium; assembly: GCA_041674265.1. Classification (GTDB taxonomy): domain Bacteria; phylum Verrucomicrobiota; class Verrucomicrobiia; order Chthoniobacterales; family Terrimicrobiaceae; genus QYQL01. Next base: position 2,093 of record JBAYWC010000155.1, on the reverse strand, counting down.
CGCAGATGCTCACCCCGAGATCCCTCATGCCTGAAGGCTTCGAAGCCTTTGCGCCGGCCCAGAAGAAGCGGTTTCTGGAAGCCTTCAACAAATCGGCCAGAACATCCTGCAGGACTTTTCCGACAGTCTGCAAAGCCTCACGGATAAGGATTGGAAGCAGATCACCGGCGATGGGATGAGCGCCGGCGCCGTGGCCGGGCTCTCCGGCTTGCTGATGGGCATCGGCATGAATGCCGTGGGTGCCCGGATGCAGGACCGCAAGACCGCGAAGACAGAAGCGGCTTTTGGCGCGCTCGACAAACATTTCACCGACCTGCAGGAAGCGGTGCGCTCGCCGGAAGCCCTGGCCAAGTTCAACGGCGAACTGGAAAAGAAGTGGATCGGCATGAAACCTGATTCCCGCGAAGGCGCGGAGGCGCGAAGTTTTGTCCCCCTTTCGATGGAATCCGCCGCGGACATGCTCGGGAGCGTGGAGAAGGCCCGGAACGCGGCGGCCCTGCAAGTGCTGCTCGCCGATGAAAAGCTGGTCGACGGAGCGATAGCGGCCATCGATCCCAAGGCGGACAAGGCGAAGCTGGCGGAGGCGGTCGCCGGCCGGCCGGCGGTGCTCGCCCAGGCGGTTGCGCTCGGTCGCGACATGGCGCCGGTAGTGGCCCCGGGAAGCACGGTGCCCCCCGGGCCGCTCAAGCACGCGATCATCGGCCACATCGTGCTCGGGAAGATGCAGGAGGTTTTGAAAGGGGGGAAGATATCCGCCGACCTCGGCCAAGCTCTCGAACAGCAGGGATTCCTCATCCAGAAGCCGGCCGCCAACGGAGGAACACGCTGGGTCTTCACGGCTCCGGCGCTGGAACTCATGGACGGCGACATCCGCCGGGCCGTGGCGAAGAACCCGAAAGCCTTCGCGGTGGACCTTTCCGCGGATACCTCCCAGCCGGGAAAACTCGCCGCCGAGGTCAAGAGCGAAGGAGACGCCGCTATATCATCCCTCGCCCAACAGGGCGCGGGCGCCCCGCCCGCGCTCCAAACAACTCCCGCCCCAGCGGGCCAACAATCCTACACCGTCACCCTCCAGAGCGAACCCGACAAGGCCGGCTATACCACCCGCCGCAAGGTCACAGTGAATGCTGCCAGCCCGGAGGAAGCCGGGGCTGCGGCGGCCGCGCAGGCAACCAAGTGGAAAGGCACCTGGAACGCGATTGAGGCAAAACTTTCCCCTGACTCCGCCGGGGAAAGCGCATATCCTTCTGCAAATGGACAGGAAGGAAGCCAATCGGGAACCGGTGACGCCTTGGGAGAAGGAGGAGCAGCCATTTCGGGGCCCGCCGAAGGTGGCGCAGTTGGCGGCGGCCAAGGCGAAGCTGTTCCAGGGCCTGAGCCCGGAGGAAGCCAAGGAGATGGTGGAGTTGCTGGCAATGATGCCCCCTCGGCCACGGTCGGCGGTGAGGCTGGAGGAGTTCGAGGGGATGACGCGGATCGAAGCGGAGGCGTTCCGGGATCGGATGCTGGCAATGGGGCACCCGTGCCCGGATCTCCCGCCGCTGATCCGGTAAATACCGAACTTGCCGGGAAGTGGGACGCTTTGGGGCGGGACATCCCTCTTCTCAAAAAGGCGCTCGCGAAGCTGGATGTGAAAGTCACCAACCGTTCCACGCGGCCGACGATGGTGGTTCCTGATGCCGAGGGCAATATCACCCTCAACCTGAACCCGGCAGACATCGCCAATCCGGGTAAGGAAACCAACTCAACGGTCGATGAGGAACTCCGGCATGTCGGCATGCTCGTCGCATTGCGCAAAGATTGGGAGGCGGGCGGGAAGGCAGGTCCCTTCACGGATTTTTTGAACCGCCATGCCAGAGAGACATTCAACGATCTGCTGGCCAGGCTGAACACGCTGCAATGAGCCGAGCGGGCGGCGGTACCGGCCTACGAATGCTACCCGGCTACGCCAAACAAATGGGTGCCCCTTTTCTCTCAGGGGGCATCCTGCTTCAGGATGCCCCCTCCTGAATAACTGACGTTCTTTTTACACAGCCGCAACGAGTTGCAATCCAAGAGCTGCGGCTTGTCTTTCAAGGTTTCGGCGTCGGCGG
>JBAYWC010000154.1:0-5161 GCA_041674265.1 Terrimicrobiaceae bacterium | reverse complement strand
ATGCGAAGGAAAAATTCGCCGAGCGGTCGAAGCGCATCGCCTCCGCCCGCAAAGGCGGAGTGAGCCTGGCATCCGCCTCGGTGGAGGAAATCGCGAAGGCATTCCAGGCCGGAGCCACCATCGGTGAAATCCGCAAGGCCCTGCCACGCAAGGGGGCCGGGGTGCCGGAGATCCCCCGCGTGCGCGTCATCCGCGCCGCCGAGGGCTACGAACGCCTCCGTGCCGCAACGAGGGAAAATCCCCCGCAGGTCTGGCTCGCGAAATTCGGCCCGCCGAAACAATCGAAAGCCCGCGCCGACTTTTCCTCCGGATTCTTCGCCGCAGGCGGCTACGATGTCCGGCAGCAAACCGTCGGCGCAAAGTCGGTCGGGGAGGCGCTGGACCAGGCCGTCGCGTCAAAGGCCCCGGTCGTCGTGCTCTGCTCGACGGACGATACCTATCCCGAAATCGTCCCGGCCTTCGTTCCCGCATTGAAATCCCAAATGCCCGGCACAAAGGTCCTCCTCGCAGGCTATCCGCCAGATCAAATCGAGGCGCACAAAGCCTCCGGCGTGGACGACTTCATCCACATCAAAGTGGACTGCCTCGCCTTCCTCACCAATCTCCACAAGGAGCTCTGACTCATCAAACAAAAGCGAACTTCCAGATTTCCACGGGAGCGCACGCTTCCAGCGTGCATCAAACCGGCATCCTGCCGGTTGCTCTGAAACACACACCAACTTTTCCATGACGCCATGAAATGCCCTGACTTCACACAAATCGCCTTCAGCCCGGAACCGGCCGCCACTGAGTCTGCCTGGGGAAAGGCCTTCCAGTCCGAAACCGGCAAGTCACCGGACGCCTCCGTTTGGACGACGAACGAAACCATCCCGGTCAAGCCGGCTTACGGGCCCGCCGACCTCGCGAACTGCAATCACCTTGACTTCACGGCCGGAGTCGCCCCGTTCCTGCGCGGACCCTATGCGACGATGTATGTCCAGCGTCCCTGGACGATCCGCCAATACGCCGGTTTTTCGACCGCCGAGGAATCCAACGCCTTCTACAAGCGCAACCTCGCGGCCGGCCAGATGGGCCTGTCCGTGGCCTTCGACCTGGCGACCCACCGCGGCTACGATTCCGACCATCCGCGCGTGGTCGGCGACGTCGGCAAGGCGGGCGTCGCGATCGATTCCATCCTCGACATGAAGATCCTCTTCGGCGGGATTCCGCTGGACCGGATCAGTGTCTCGATGACGATGAACGGCGCGGTGCTCCCCGTCCTGGCATTCTACATCGTCACCGCGCTCGAGCAGGGCGCGACACTCGAACAACTCGCCGGAACGATCCAGAACGACATCCTGAAGGAGTTCATGGTGCGGAACACCTACATCTACCCGCCGGAACCCTCGATGCGGATCATCGCGGACATCTTCGAGTTCACCTCGCAGAAAATGCCGAAGTTCAACTCGATTTCGATCTCCGGCTACCACATGCAGGAAGCCGGCGCGACCGCCGACCTCGAAATGGCCTACACGCTCGCGGACGGCCTCGAATACCTCCGCACCGGCATCGCCGCCGGGCTCGATATCGACGCTTTCGCCCCCCGCCTCTCGTTCTTCTGGGCCCAGGGAAAAAACCTCTTCATGGAAGTCGCCAAGATGCGCGCCGCGCGCGTCCTCTGGGCGAAGATCGTGAAGGGGTTCCATCCCAAGAACCCGAAGTCCATGGCCCTGCGCACGCACTCGCAGACGAGCGGATGGTCGCTCACCGAGCAGGATCCCTTCAACAACATCGCCCGCACATGCATCGAGGCGATGGCCGCCGCGATGGGCCACACCCAGAGCCTGCACACGAACTCGCTCGACGAGGCGATCGCCCTGCCGACCGACTTCTCGGCCCGCATTGCCCGCAACACCCAGCTCTTCCTCCAGAACGAAACCGGCATCTGCTCGGTCGTCGATCCGTGGGGCGGCAGCTACTACGTCGAGGCCCTGACCCACGAGCTCCTCGAAAAAGGATGGGCCCACATCCAGGAAGTCGAAGCCCTCGGCGGCATGTCGAAGGCGATCGAAACCGGTTTGCCCAAGATGCGCATCGAGGAAGCCGCCGCCCGCCGCCAGGCAAAAATCGACTCCGGCATCGAGACGATCGTCGGCGTCAACAAATACCGCCTCGAAAAGGAAGACTCGCTCGACATCCTCACCGTCGATAACACGGCCGTCCGCATCTCGCAGATCGAGCGCCTCAAAAAACTCCGCGCCGAACGCGACGAGGCCGCCGTCCGGCACTGCCTCGATGCCATTACCGCCGCCGCCTCGGACAAGAAGAACGGCAACCTCCTCGCCCTCGCGATCGAGGCCGCCCAGGCCCGCGCCACCCTCGGCGAAATCAGCGACGCTGTGGAAAAGGTTGCCGGGCGCTACAAGGCTGTGATTCGCTCGATCAGCGGGGTTTACGCCTCATCCTACGGACATATGGACGACATCAAAAACGTGCGCGCGATGGCTGACGACTTCGAAAAACGCGAAGGCCGCCGCCCGCGCATTCTCATCGCCAAAATGGGGCAGGACGGACACGACCGCGGAGCCAAAGTCGTGGCCACCGGCTACGCCGACCTCGGCTTCGACGTGGACATCGGCCCGCTCTTCCAGACCCCGGAGGAAACCGCCAAGCAGGCCGTCGAGAACGACGTCCACATCGTCGCCATGTCCAGCCTTGCCGCCGGGCACAAGACCCTCCTCCCCGCCCTCATGGCCGAGCTCAAACGCCTCGGACGCGAAGACATCCTCGTCGTCGCCGGCGGAGTCATCCCCGCCCAGGATTACGACTTCCTCCGCCAGGCCGGCGCCGTCGCCATCTTCGGCCCCGGAACCAAAATACCCGAGTCCGCCAAAGAACTCATAGAGATCCTCAACGCGCGCGCCGCTTGAACCAAAAACCGTTTTCCTCCGATCCCTGCGGCCCTGCGTGAGGGATCGCCGGTTTCGGGTCAAAAAGCCACGCCGATGGCGAAATGGAAAGCTCCCACAGCCTCGCCGTTTCGAGGGTCGGGATTCCATCCGTAATCCAAACGAACGGCTCCAATGGGCAAATAGTAGCGCAATCCGGCCCCCACAGCGTAGCGCATGTCTGCCAGTCCAAAAGATGCGGCCTGGGAAACGAGATTGCCGGCATCCCCGAACACCGCTCCTCCATGCAGATCCTTATAAATGGGGAAAGTATATTCCGCATTGAAGACCGTGAACCCCTCTCCGCCCAGGAGATAACCGGCCCGATCCTTGGGGCCGAGCGTCAATTCCGAAAAGCTCCGGACCGTGGTGGCGCCTCCGTTGAAAAACCGCTCATCGATCGGCAGGGTCGAATCGCCAAGGGGCGCGATGACTCCCGCGCGCGCTCCCAGAGCCAGGGAGGAATTCGATGTGACGGGGAGATACCATGAAAATGCGGCCGTGCCGCGGACAAAGGAGATGTGGCTCAGCCCGCCCGGGGCGATGTCCATCGCTGTGGTGAATAAGAACCCGCTGGTGGGAAATGAAGGATTGTTCCGATAATCCAACGTTTGCGAAAATCCCACCGACAGGACGGAGTAAGCCTCCGGGCCGACGAGATCTTGGGGCTGGATATCCACATGGTTCACGCGGACAGATTTGGCCGACAGAAAGGCGCCGGCCTTCCATTTCCAAAAAGATTCCGGTCGCTGTAAGCCAGGCTGACACTGCCACCATAAAAACTGGCATATCCCAGCGCCAGGCTGAACTCCTTGGGGTTTGCCTCCTCGACGCGGACTTGAAGCTCGATTTCCTCCGCGCCCCGAGCAACGGGATCTATCTGCAGGTTTCGGAAAAGCCCGGTTTGCATCAGCTCACGGAAGGTCTTGTTGACCGCGGAAGGATCGTAGCGCCGGCCGGCAAGATGGCCGAACCGTTTTTGAAGGAAGGAATCCTTCAGGCGCCGCGTTCCCTTGACCGTCATGCCTTGAAAGTGATGAATCGCTCCCGGCGATATGGAAAAGACGACCGGAACCACGCCGTTTTGCGCGGACTCCAGGGAAGCCTGCGCCGTGACCTCAGCCAAAAAATATCCATCGGCCACATAGAGGTCCTGCAAGGCGCGCCGGGCCGCGGCAAGCCGGCCAGGCGTAAAGCCCCCGCCTGTCTGGGAGGAAATTTCGGAAAGCATCCGCCCCGTAGTCAGCGGGGCGGGTCCTTCAAAGCGAATGTTTCCGAACCGATAGCCCGGCCCTTCGTGGACGGTCAGCGTGATCGATCCGCTCTTCGCCGTGTCGTCCAGGACGATGGTGGGAGGTTCGACGATCGCGTCAAGATAGCCTTCCGCGACATAGAAACGCCGCACAAGATCGGCACCCTGGAAAATATCCGATTCCACAAGCGGGAGATCCGTGTCCCTGCGCGCCCTGGGAAACCTCTCCCGGATCGGGCCGAGCAAATAATCCTCAATTTTTCCGGAGTCAAAAGCGGCATTCTCCTCGATGAGAACATGCCCGACATGTGCCAGGGGACCCTCTTGGACGCAAAGCTCCAGTTCCCAAGGTCCCTTGATGCGCGGGGTCGTGACTGCCTGGGTATACCCATGTTGGCGATAGAAACTGTCCAGATAAAAAGCGACACCATAGGCCGCCGCCTCATCCAATCCATAGTCTTCCACCATTTGGCCCCGGCCGTCCCACGGCATTCGCGGATGCCGGGCACGAGGGAGGAGAGAAAGGAAAGGGAGGACCCGGGCATGACCACCGAACATTCCACCGGAGTCTGTAAATCGAGGGAGGCCCGTCGCGCCAGGGCCGGAACATCGAAGGGAAGATTTCCGGTGATGACCAGCGGTTGCGTGAATTCCTGCCCGACGCGCCCATTCAAATTCAAGCGTCCTTGCGCCAAGGAGACATCCAACGAGGCATCCGCCTTCGGGAATTCCCGCTTTCCGGAGATCGGGCGCAGACCGGTGGCCTGCAAGTTCAACCGACCCAGGAGCGACGCCCACGAACCGTGAAAGTCGGCCTCGCAAAAAACTCTGCAATCTCATTCCCTCCCACCTCGTGCCAAAGTTGGCGAGAGAGACGGGGGTGGACAAAGTTTGCAGGACGTTTTCGGCTTGGAGCCATGTGGTGACGATGCTTTACGCGCAGTTGACCCACTGCATTGGTCTTAATGATGCCTGCGACTCT
>JBAYWC010000153.1:0-5227 GCA_041674265.1 Terrimicrobiaceae bacterium | reverse complement strand
GGTTTTCAAGACCGGCGCAATAGACCACTCTACCACCCCTCCAGAATGATCGTGCCCGATCCTGTAGCAGATGGCAGAATGGTTTGCATGAGAATTCTTATCGCTCCGGACAAGTTCAAGGGCTCGCTCACGGCGATGCAGGCGGTGGAGGCCATCGAGTGCGGGTGGCGGGAGGTGATGCCGGGAACGTCCTTCGAGCGGGCTTGCCTGGCCGATGGCGGCGAGGGCACCGTGGATGTGTTTTCCTCATGGAGCGATGCGCGGATCAGGCGGGCGGAGGTTTGTGATGCTCTGGGCCGCGCTTTGAGCGCGGATTACGTTTGGATCCCCGGCGAACGGCTGGCCGTGATCGAGATGAGCGCGGCTTCGGGGCTCGCGAAAATTCCGGAAAGCGACCGGGACATCCTCCGGGCGACGACATTCGGGACCGGACAATTGATTCTTGATGCCGTGTCGCTGCGCCCATCCATCATCGCCGTCGGATTGGGCGGCAGCGCCACAAACGACGGCGGCGCGGGATTGGCTTCGGCCCTCGGCTGGAGGTTTCAGGATCGCCTGGGCCGGGACATCGAACCCACTCCCCGGAACCTTTGCGACATCGTCGGGATCGTTCCCCCACCCCCGCGGGCACCGGTCAGGATCCTGGCCCTGTCCGATGTGAAAAATCCTCTCCTGGGATCGCGGGGATGCAGCCGGGTTTATGGCCCGCAAAAGGGAGCGACGGAAGAAGACATCGGGATTCTGGAGTCCCATCTCGGGCATTTTTCGGATGTCTGTGAAAAGACGTTCGGGACGAGCCACCGCGAGACACCGGGAGCGGGTGCCGCGGGAGGGACGGGGTTCGGGTTGCTGACGTTTTGCGGGGCGGAAATCGTCCCCGGCTTCGACTGGATCGCGGAACGACTGGGACTGGAAGCCCGGGTGGCCGCCTGTGATCTCGTCCTCACGGGCGAGGGGTCGCTGGATTCCCAGACACTCGAGGGCAAGGGGCCCGGAGCGCTCGCCGGGTTGGCAAAGAAACATGGGAAGCCCTGCATCGCATTCGCCGGGCGCGTGGAAAAGCCCGCCGCGGAAATGTTTTCCCGCTGCGTTTCCATCGGCGATCCCGCAATCGGGCTTGCGGAGAACCTCGCCCGTGGGGCACAGTCCCTGCGTGCCGCCGCCAGCAGGACGGCACGATCGTTTTTATCATGACAAAAAAACTCGCTCTCCTCTTCTCAGGCCAGGGTGCCCAGTCCGTCGGAATGGGCAAAGACCTCTGCGCCGAATTCCCCGTCGCAGCCGGCCTGTTCAAACAGGCGGATGAAATCCTCAGGTATCCGCTTTCCCAAATCGCATTTGATGGCCCCCCGGAGGAACTCACCAAGACTTCCGTCTGCCAACCCGCTCTTTATGTTCACGGACTGGCTTGTCTGGCGGTGGTGAAGGAACGGTTCCCGGGACTGGAATTTCATGCGGCGGCCGGCCTGTCGCTGGGCGAGTTCACGGCCCATGCCGCCGCGGGAACGTTCGATTTTGGCACCGGCCTTCGCCTCGTGGACAAACGGGCGAGAGCGATGCAGCAAGCCTGCGATTCCACCGAGGGCGCCATGGCGGCCATCATCGGCGGCGACGAGGACCGCGTGCGCGAGCTGGCCTCCTCGGCGGATGTCGATGTCGCGAACCTGAACTCCCCGGGGCAGATCGTGCTTTCCGGGGAATCCTCGAAGATCGCTCTCGCGGTCTCGCTCGCCAAGGAATACGGCGCGCGCAAAGCGGTCGAACTGACGGTCGCGGGCGCGTTCCATTCCCGCCTGATGGAATCCGCCTACCAAACGCTCAAGCAGGCATTGGAGGAAACTCCCATGTCCGTTCCGCGTGTGCCGGTCGTTTGCAATGTCGATGCCGTGGCCGTGGGCGACGCGGAGAACATCCGCCGCACGCTGGCCGACCAGGTCACCGGCAGCGTCTGCTGGTCCCAGAGCATCGAATACCTGATCGATCACCTGCACATCACGAATTTCCTCGAACTCGGTCCCGGGGGAGTGATCGCCGGGCTCGTCGGACGCATCCGCAAGGGAACGCCTGTCGTTTCCGTTTCCAATGTCGCGACCCTTGACGAAGGCGTGGCGTTGCTCTCCGCCGACTAAGCCGGTGCTGAAAGTCAGAATTCAGAACGGGCCCGCGCTTTGCATTCTCCAATAAGATTCAACTCTGTCGCGAGATCCGATGCCAGAGATTGGCAGGCGATGCAAGGTAACGCCGTCCCTCAGCAGTTAAGGCTCTTCCTCCCCGCACGGTTACAAGTCCGAGGCGCTGGAGGTATTCATCGGCTTCGACAAAATCACCGCGATTGGAGATGCCGATTCCTTGGCGCAGGCGTTCTTCGGCGGTGGCTCCGTGCCGACCAAGATAAGAGATGAGATTGCGCGCGATGCTGTCCAGTCCGTTGGAATCCACTCCCTGGCTCTCGAAATAGTCGGCGACGCTTTCAACCGTCATGGATTCGCCAATGCGATGCCGGTTTGGTTTTGCATTGGATTCCCGGACTGAAGCGTAAAAATGTGGGATGAGCTGGTTAGTGAGCATCCTGACTGCCACGCGTGGTTGTGCGCGGGTGCGCGGGTGCGCGCGGCGATTTCCATACACACATTGCGAGGCAGGACAAAGCCATCGAGTCCGCTTTGCCCGTGCAGCCATAGGATTCCCGCGAGCTCATCAAGCGTGTAATTGCGGAGGAGGACGCGGTCTGGGCGGGCGGCGGAGATGTCCAATCCGAAAACTCGGCGCTCGGAGCAATTCCGGCTCCCGCTGGCGATGGAGATTCAGGTGGCTGGGCGCTTGGTGGAGGTTCTGTTGACGGTGGTGGCTCCCCTTCATCTTCCAAAAGGCGTTGCACCTCCGATTCGCCGAGCGTGCGGACGATTACCGGAAAATCGCCGCGGACAAGGCTCGTGGTTGGAACCGTCGAACTTTCCCCGAGGGCGACACAAACAATTTCCCCACGAACCTCCACAGGCATCGGATCTCCTTCCTGGCGGAAAATTCGCACCAGCCAGCCGCACCACGTTTCACGCAGGTCGGCGGTTATATTCTTCCCAAGGCATCCGCGCACAAGCACCTCTTTGAGCATATCACAGCGGGGGACAGACAGCGCGCCCGCGCTGGGAGTGGTTCCGCTGAGACCGTCAGACACAGCTTCGAGTGTCGCCGAAAGCTGGTTTGCGGCGTCATCTCGCGTGGATTGCACAATGGCGGTTGCCGTGCCTTGCGTGCTCTTGACTTCTATCGCATCGATGACAATGCCTTCTCTCTCCTGTCGCATGGCGACCAAATCGCACCGTTCTCCGCGCTTTCCGAGCCGGAGCCAGTGGCGGGCGATCTGATGGTCGATCGAAACGATCAAAGCACCGGGGAAACGGATCGCATAATCCCGCGCGGCCAGCAGCGTCCCAGCCAGTCCGAGCACCTGATTCACATCGACCGTTCCGTCTTTCTTGACGAGATTCAGAATTCCCGAGCCCGTGAGATGAACCCCCTCTTCAAGCAGTTTCGATAGCTGCTTCGAGGTCACATGCAGGTGCCAGCGATTGAACGCCGGGCGAACGATCTCGGCCAACCGGCGGTAGTCGCGGGAAAGAAGAAGGATATCGCGTTGATCCTCCCGCCGGGCAAGGAGTCGCACCGACGCGAGCCCCGACTCGGGCGGGAGCGCGCGGTCTGCCAACGCGAGCCAAAATGCACCAGGCTCGTCGCCTTGCAGAACCGAATCGGCGACTTGCCGGAGGTTTTCCGCGTCGGCCCAGGCGTTTGGTGTCGAATCGCGCTGCCCCCGGTCGGCCTCGTTCATGAGCTGCATGAATTCCGAAAACGGAGGCTCGTCGGTCGTAGGGTCGAGGTGCAGGCTGCCTCTGAGCACTTGATAGCGAATCACTTTCCGTACACAGAACGGGCTCATCGGCATCGGCAGCCCCATGTCGCTGCGACGTATTGACACACCTGCCTCGTCGAAAATGATGAGGATGTGAAGCGGTTCCTTCCGCCAGTGGGCAATCCACTGGTCGAGTGGGCGCGGTTGCTCGTGGATCCGCAACTCCAGTCTGCCCGTGACAAGGCGGGCCTCAAGAAGGTCCATCGTTTCCGACGAAAATGCCATCGCCTGTGCTGCGCGCCCCCGCACGGTCGGAGCGGTTGTGGAAAAAAGTTCCACGCGCAGTGACGGCAATGTTTTTTCTCGTCGCTCGCTCAGAATTTTCGAGATCTCGACAAGCAAGTGTGGCGCGTCGGGTGGGTTGACGATGCCAAGCCGCAACGGGCGGAGATGCAACCGATTCGACACCGCGAAGCGATCCACTGCGTATCGCTTCCTTCAAGTCCCCGTTGTTTTTGCGCACGAACGTTGTCGTGCGGTTGGCGGCGTCCTTTGCGGTCGCCGCCCAGTCGCGCGAGTCATATCCCGTATCGGCAACGGTGGTCGTGTTGAGCTTTTCGAGCTTCACGTTGACTCGCTCGCTCCCGCTCGTCTCGCCCTCCGGGCTGCCTGCGGCAGTCTCCCCCGAGCCGTCCCCGGCTCCGGTGGTGTCGGTCAGTGAGTCAGTGAGCCCTTGGCTCTTGGCTGAAAAATGTGGAATTCTAGATGGAAAACAGGGAATGCAGATCGCCAGCAGCAGGAGGGAAAAACACAATCCGGCAAGTGCTTGCGTCGCGGTCTTGTCAAAGGCGGGCGTCGAATTCTGCCAGGGCAGTTCCGAAGTCATGACAGTCCCTCGTGTGACGAGAATGTCACAACGCACCGCTCGCAATCCTTGTGGGGTCGGGCTTCACTAGGGGCACTAGGGGCACATCGTTCAGAAAGTCGCATGCCTCCCGAACCAAGGCGCGAGGGAAGCGCCGCGGTAGATGCCACGGCAGTGGCACCCGCAGGGCGAGACAGCCTTCGGGCGAAGGGCGAGTCAACTCGTGGCCGATTGTCCCGCCAGCACACGCGTCAGAGGGACCCGAGGCCGGTGAACCGGGAAAGTGCTCCGAGGCGGGCATGGCGTTGACATGTTCAGTGAGAAGTAGGCGATCTTTGGCTCATCCAAATGCAGCGGAAGGTCGCCGCTCCACCACCACCCCATCGTGTGAGAGCGCCGGGAGGCAGGGAGCGGCGAAAGTCCGCCGCCAAAAACGAGCTGTTCGTAGCCGAGAAGCTTTACTGAACTTCGTTTTCCGAAATAGGTTGGCATCGCCAATGCTATTGGTTGGC
>JBAYWC010000152.1:0-5231 GCA_041674265.1 Terrimicrobiaceae bacterium | reverse complement strand
CCTTGAGAACCACGGCTCCAGGTTCCTGGCTGAGCCTTTTCTCCCGATCTCCAACTTTACTTTTTTTGTTCATCCCACCACGACGCTATCGCCGCAGCGCGTTTTGTCTAGCCTTTTTTACTTTTGCCACGCTCAGTCCTGCCCGAGTCAGGTAAATGGAAATGCCTTGTGCTCGCGCGCAAAAAGCCTGGAAAAAAGATTGCTCCCGAAAAAGGAAAGCCTACTCTAAACAACCCGCCCGCGCCAGAAGGGTTGCAACCGGTGGAATTTTTCCAACGGCGGCGAAACCATCAAAGGAAACCATCAACATTATGCCAGCATTGCAAGAACTGATCGCCAGCTCGATCAAAAATTACCGCGAAGGAAGTATCGTCAAGGGACACATCTTGGAGATCAGGCCCCGGGAGTTCCTCGTGGACATCGGGTACAAGAGCGAGGGAGTCATCCCCGCTTCCGAGTTTGAAGACCCCGACGATGTCGAGATCGGCGACGAGATCGAAGTCCTTCTCGAGCGTCTCGAAAACGACGAGGGAATGGTCGTTCTCTCGAAAGAAAAAGCGGCCCAGCGCCAGAACTGGGAAAAGATCGTCGGCGTCTTCAAGGGCGACGGCCTCATCAAGGGGAAAGTCCGTTCGGTCGTCAAAGGCGGGCTGACTGTGAACGTCGGGGTTGAAGCCTTTTTGCCGGCCTCCCAGATCGACATCATTCCCCCGAAAGACCTCCAGCAGTTCGTGGGCAACATCTACGATTTCAAAATCGTCAAGATCAACGAGGACCGGAAGAACGTGGTCCTGAGCCGCCGCGAAATCATCGAGCAGGAACGTTCCGAGAAACGGCAGGCATTTCTCTCCGGCGTCACCGTTGGTGACCGCATCGTTGGGACGGTCAAGAATATCACCGATTTTGGAGCCTTCATCGACCTCGATGGGATCGACGGGCTCCTGCATGTCACGGACATGTCCTGGGCGCGCCTCAACCATCCGGGCGAAATCCTCAAGGTTGGCCAGCAGCTCGAAGTTCAGGTTCTCGACATCAACAAGGAGAAAGAACGCGTCTCGCTGGGTCTCAAGCAGATGCAATCGAATCCCTGGGATCGTATCGAAGAGCGCTTTCCGGTCGGCCAGAAGGTTTCCGGGAAGATCACGAACCTCATGCCTTACGGCGCATTCGTTCAGATCGAAGAAGGGGTCGAGGGGCTCATCCATGTCTCCGAACTCTCCTGGACCAAGCGGATCGCCCGCCCGTCGGATGTTCTTACTTTGGGACAGGAGATCGAGGCGGTTGTGCTCGGCGTCAACAAGGAGGAACAGAAAATCTCTCTCGGCGTCCGCCAGCTCGAGCCGAATCCGTGGGACGAGATCGAACTCCGCTACATCATCGGCAAACAGGTCAAGGGCAAGGTTCGCAACATGACCGCTTACGGCGCGTTTGTTGAGCTGGAAGAAGGAATCGACGGAATGATCCACGTTTCCGATCTCTCCTGGACCCGCAAGATCAATCACCCGAGCGAAATGCTCAAGAAGGGCGACGAGCTCGAAGCCGTGGTCATCGACATCGACAAGGCCAACCAGCGGATCAGCCTCGGCATCAAACAGCTCGACACGGATCCCTGGAAGGAAATCGACACCCGCTTCCGCATCGGCGATCTCGTCAAGGGGACGATCAGCAAGCTCACCAACTTCGGCGCCTTCGTCCAGCTTCAGGACGACATCGACGGACTCGTTCACATCTCGCAAATCAGCGAGGACCGGATCGAGAAGGTCAAAGATGTTCTCAAGGTCGGCCAGGAAGTCGAAGCCCGTGTCATCAAGGTGGACAAAGCGGAACGCCGCATCGGTCTCTCGATCAAGGCTGCCAATTACGGTGAGGAAGCTCTCCGCAAGGAAGCCGAAGCCTTCGACACCCTGCGCCCCGGCGAAGACATGGTCGGGCTCGACCAGGCATTCCAGTTCGCCGAAGAGGAATACCGTCCCGGCGAAGGAAAAAAGAAGTAACTCAACTTCTATCAACAAAAGAGCCGCGCGCCACAAGCCCGCGGCTCTTTTTTTGGTGCGCCCGGCAGGGTGCGCCCGGCTCTAAAATCACATGCCTGCGCTGGCCGCCGGATCGCCACGGTAGAAGAAGAAACAGGCTTCTTTTTCTGTGGCTGTTCTTGGCCTTGAGATTTTTTCTCGCGCCGGAAGGAAGGTTGCCCTAGGGTTGCGACATGCCCTCCGCAAAGAGTCCGTTGGTCCAGAAACTGATCGATAAATTCAGCAATTCCCGGGATTTTACGATCTCTTTTGTCCTGCATGTCATTCTTGTGGCGATTTTTGGAACGACCGTGCTCTTCCAAGCGGTTCGGGAGCCGCCGGATTTTGAGGGGGAAGGCAGCGGATTTGTCGGCGGGGACCCCTCGGTTTCAACCCCGCCTCCGGAGAATACCCCGCCTGTCCCGACGACGCCGAATATCACCGTGACCCCCACGACCAACCCGGTGAACACCATCACCACGGTGGCCCCATCGCCCGTGAACTTCACCATGGCGCCGATGATCATCACCCCGGTGAATCCCACTACTCCATCCGCGGCGGAAATGAGCGCGCCCAAGCCTGCCGGCGCCGGCGCTGACGGTCTCACCGGCGCCCAGGCGGCGGCGATCAAAGCCTTCACCGGCGGTTGGGGCAAAGGCAGCGGCAGCGGGACCGGCAGCCGGAACCGGGAATTCGAGTTCACCGCCTACATCGGACAATACACCGGGGGAAACTGGAACTCGACGATCCGTGTGGTGAACAAAGCGATCGATAGTGGCAGCCTCCCGAATCTCCTCTACTTCATGCAGTCGCGGTCGAAAAACAAGGTCAAGACCAACTATAAAAACGTGAAGGCCATCAGACTCGACAGCGGTGAACTCTTCTCGGTCAAACCCCCGTTTGTTTTTCTGACAGGAACCCGCGATTTCAAACTCAGCGACAAGGAGGTGGAAAACCTCCGGAAATACATCCGCCTCGGAGGCGCGGTCTGGGGCGACAGCTCGGTTCCCGGGAGAAACTCCCGGTTCGACATCGCATTCCGGCGGGAGATGAAGAGGGTGATCCCCGACGTGGACAAGGACTGGGAGACCCTGCCGCTCAACCATCCCATCTACACCCAGACGTACTACCCGGAGATCAGGGAAGTCCCGCCCGGCTTGAACTTCTATCGGGAACCGGTCTATGCGCTGAAAATCTACGGCGAGGTGGCCATCATTTACACCGCGAACGACTACGGGGACATGTGGCAGATCGGTCTCAACGAACAAGGGCAGATCGATGGGCGAAAGGACTCAAAGGGGCAGTATGTCGCCATCAATGACGTGATCTGGCGAAACCGCATCTACCTGCGCAATATCACGCCCGAATCGCTTGCCTCAACCTACAAGTTCGGAACCAATGTGGTCATCCACCTCCTGACCCGCTGGGAGAACGCAACCCGCACGGCCTCTTCCCTGTAGGAAGCCCGGACGGGTGGGATGAGTGCCGTGCTGTCCAGACGCCTCAACGAGTCTTCTGCAAAATGCAGCCGGGAATTTGTTTGAACCGCTCGATTTCGGATTGCGTTGGAACAACGAATGCGCGCGGCACCCTCCAGGGCACTATTTTCTCCTGAACCTGTCTACCCGCCCGCTGCGATCCGCAGGATTTCGACCCGGTCCCCATCGCTGAGGGACGTGTCCTCCCATTCCGATTTCCGCAAGGCCAGACCATTGTGCTCGACAAGCACGAGCGGCCCGGGCAGGTCCATTTCCTCCAGCATTCCGGCTACCGTGGCAGCCTGCAGACACCGCTCGGTTCCATTGATCGTCAGCGTTTTCATGCGGCGCCGAGGATGCCCGCATCCCAGTCTTTCCAGACCGGCTCCAGGCCCATGCGGGCGAGCGAACTTTCCATCGTGCGCACATCCCGGTCGTCGGAAATCACGAATTGCTCGGTGGCGGACGCCCCCCCGGTTCCACGCACCGCCTTCCCCCGGACCGTCAGGTGGAGCGCCTCGCGGCCCTGTCCCGTGTAGCCGCCCGGTTCCGTGTGGCTGCCCGCGCTCATCATGGTCACGCCGAGCGGGGCCACGATGTCACGCAAAGCCCGGGACTCGCGCGTGCTCAGCACGATGCCGACGGTAGGAAATGTCACCCGCAACGCGCAGAGAAGTTGGATGAATTCCCGATCAGGCAATGGGTGTTGCGGCTCGAACTCGCCCGCGGCCGGACGCAATCTGGGCAGGCTCACGCTGATCTGCGAGCGCCAGCAAACGCGCTGCAAATACTCCAGATGGGTCGCCAGGGCCATCGCCTCCTCCTGCCAGCACCAAAGCCCGAAGAGCGCTCCGATCCCGATCCTGCGGAATCCTGCCTCGTGCCCTCTCTCCGCAGTGTCCAGCCGCCAGTCGAAATCCTTTTTCGGCCCGTGCAGGTGCATTTCCCGGTAGGTCCCGCGATGGTAGGTTTCCTGGTAGACGACGAGCCCCTCGGCACCGGCTCCCACCAGCGACCGGTAGGCCTCGCTATCCATCGGGGCCACTTCGATCGAGATGCCCGGAACAAAGCCGCGCAACCGCGCGATACAGCGCGCCAGATACTCCCCGCTGACAAACTTCGGATGCTCGCCCGCCACCAGCAGGACATTCCGGAAGCCCTCGGCCGCAAGATGCCTGGCCTCCACCTCGACCTGGTCGATCTCAAGCGTCACCCGCTGGATCGCATTTTCACGGGAAAATCCGCAGTAGGCGCAGGAATTGATGCATTCGTTTGAGAGATAAAGCGGCGCAAACAAGCGCATCGTGCGGCCGAAATGGCGTCTCGTCAGCGCCGCGGCCCGGGCCGCAAGCTCCTCCAACTCCCGCTTGTCCATCGGCTCCAACAGAGCCTCGAATCCTCCCACAATACGGGATTTCTCCCGCAGGGATCGGTCGAAAATTTCTGAAAACGACATACGCAAAAACGTCAATGGGTCCTTCGAAAAATACACGTCTTTCAACGGATATCACCAGAATTTCAAGGGCCACGGAAACGGCGGGTGCGCCATCCGGCGGGCAAAAGGCAATCAAGGCGTTTTCATTTAAATAGGTTTTTGCAAATCATGTTGTAGGGAAGGGAGATTTTCATGGAGGAAAGTTCCCGGATGAAAGGCCAGGATTTGTCGGGGACGAGGCGGGATTTGAGGGCGATGAGGGCCCCTCGCAGGATGGCGAGATTGCCGTTGAGGGTGACGTTTTTT
>JBAYWC010000151.1:0-5259 GCA_041674265.1 Terrimicrobiaceae bacterium | reverse complement strand
GCTACTTCGCGTGAAGCCAGGGGGCATCGGCCTCGGTGGTTTTCACCGAGTTCATGACAATGTAAAGCAGGGCCTCGAGCATTTCGGGAGTGGTGCGGTAAATGTCCGTCACTCCCGCCGGCGGCTGCCAGGTGGAAGCGGGCAGCGAGGGCGCGAAGGTGAGATCGCGGATGTCCACAATGGCGGTGAAATCTTTCCGGGTGACTTCCACGCGGCGCGGCAGGTAACCGGCGGCGACCCAGACCCGCCCCTGGAAATCCTCCGCTTTGGTGGCCTTGGCAAGCTCGGGCATCAGACCGGCGGTGAGAACCCGGCAGTCCTCTCCGTTCAAGGATTCCATCTCGGCGACATCGGGACGCGTGATGGAAAACAACGCGGGAAGAAAGATCGCCTGCTGCGCGGTGACGGGGAGGAAGATCGGCGTGTTCAGCTTGAGGTTTTTTTTCGGCTTCACTTTGAACTGTGCGATCAGGAATTCCATCTTGCTGCCCGGGGTGGCCCAGACTTCGTTTCCATTCCTGCAGATGGTGAATTGTTCGCCGAGGACCGGGGCTTCGAGCCGCACCTTGTCCGGGAATTGAACCGCGCCCTTGACCGAGGCCCCCTTCATGCTCGCCGGGAGACGGCCCGACACTTCGCTCATCTCAAGCGTGAGCGTGGCGGCGTGGTTCGGGTTCTTCGTATCCGCGAGGAGAACGGCCCAGAATGGTTGGAAGATTTTGCCGATCACGTCGTAGGGATTGTCGCGGGGAGGCCCCTCCTGGGCGTGAAGCGGAAGGGTGGCGGCGGCCAGAAGAAGGCAGAGGATCGTGCGATGCATGAGCGCCCTCATTACCCCCGATTACCCGCTGTGGCAAAAAGTTTTGCATTTTTCAGCCATCCGGTGTCGGGTAGGCTGCAACGCATGAACACCGGAACCGGACGGGAACCGATCGAACAGGCATGATTGCCACTGGGCTTGTTTACGCATTTCTGGAGAGCACGTTCGAGGGGAAGCTTGTTCTTCTCACCCTCTTCCTCGCCTCGATTTTCAGTTGGTCGGTGATGGTGACAAAAATGCGTTACCTGCATTTCGCCAGGCACCTGAGCGAACGTTTCTCGGCGCTCTTCCACCGGGATCGAATGCCGCTGCGCATCTACGAGCAGGGGGTCCATTTTGAAGGGTCTCCACTCTATGCCATTTATGCGGCGGGCACGGCCGAGCTTTGCTTTCAAATGCTCGGATCGACCGAGGTGGACGAGACATTCCGCGCGCGCCTCGAGGCCGCGGACAAGATCAGCCCCGCCCAAATGCGCGCCGTGCAGGCTGCCATGGAGCGCGCCGTCGGCGAATCGGCCCTCAAGCTGGAATCCCAGATGATCATCCTCTCGACGGCGGTCAGCGGGGGACCGTTCCTCGGACTTCTGGGAACCGTCTGGGGGGTCATGGATGCGTTCTCCGGGATTGCCGCGGCGGGCACCGCCAATCTTGCCGCCATGGCTCCCGGCGTCTCCGGCGCGCTGATCACGACCGTCGTCGGACTGCTCGTGGCGATCCCCGCGATGTTCGGATACAATTTTCTGGTCACCAGCGTGCGCTCGATGATCGTGCAGGCCGACAATTTTGCCGCGGAGCTTTCCTCGGAAATCGAGCACCGCTACGTCGAACACGGAACGCGCGAGACGCGCCGGTCATCACTTGCCTGACCATGCGACGATATTCCTCGCGACAGAACCTCCAAACGCTCACCGAGCTGAACGTGACGCCCCTGCTCGATCTGGCGTTCGTGCTGCTGATCATCTTCATGATCACGACACCGCTCATCGAGAACAGCATCGACCTGGTCGTGCCGACGAGTTCCACCGCGAAGACCAGCGTCAACCCGTCCGAGGTCTTCACGATCTCCATCGATAAAAACGATGTCATGAAGCTGAACGACGAAACTCTCACCGCGGCGGACCTGGAATCCCGGCTGGCCGGGCTTCACGCGGAAAATCCCTCGACAGCCGTCGTGGTGCGTCCCGACCGGGACCTGGCCGTCCAGAAATTTGTCTCCGTGATGGATATCCTGCAACGCACCGGCATCACAAAAGTCGGCGTCATGACCCATCCGGAACAACCGGCCGCAACCGGTCCCTGAAATGGCAGATCGAAGGTTCCGGCGGAATCTGATCCTGGTCGCCATGATCCATATCCTGGCACTGGCCGCGTTCTTTTATTTTTCCAAGCGGGAGATCAGAAAGCCGGCGGGGGAAGTCGTCTGGGTGGATCCCGGGGCATTCTCCGCGTCGGCCAGTCCGGGGGGGGGACCGGAAATCGCCGCGACACAGGATCCCACACCGGAAATGACTCCCACGCCGGCACCGACGCCCGAATCCACCCCGGAGTCAACCCCGGAACCCGCGCCTGTGCCAACACCCGAAGCCACAGAGCCGGAGATTCCCATTTCGACGCCAAGCCCGACGCCAACAGCCACGCCGAAACCGACGCCTTCGCCGACTCCAAAACCCAAGCCCACGCCCAAGCCAACTCCCAAGCCCACGCCAAAACTTTCCCCGAAACCAACTCCCAAAGAGACGCCCAAGCCGAGTCCGAAACCTTCTGTCAAACCATCGCCCAAGTCTTCGCCTGTCGCAACGGCCTCCCCGAAGGCCTCTCCCAAAGCCTCGCCAGGCAGCTCCCCAAAAGGCTCTGCTTCGCCCGGCGCATCTCCCGGAACTTCCGCCTCGAAATCCGATTCCTCCACCGAAGGTTCGGGCAATGCCCCGCAGGGTTCCGGCAAATCCTCGAAGACAGGCGCCGGTGGCGACGCTTCACAATTCGCCTGGTATCATGAACTCATCCACGACCGCTTCTACAGCCAGTGGGACCAGCCGACCTCGATTTTTGGCCAGTCGAAATCGTTTGTTTGCACGGTCAGGATCCGGATCGAAAAAGACGGGAAGATCTCGAGCGCCGAGATTGTCAAATCGAGCGGCAACCCGGTCATGGACGAATCGGTGCTCACCGCCGCGAAGCGCGTTCCGCAAATCGATCCGCCACCGGGCGGGCTCACATCGGGAGGAGCCTACACCGTGAATATCAACTTCGAACTGGAGTAGGTGCCCGTCGATCCCGCCATCACACACACGAGTTGCGGAACCCCGAAAATTTCGTATTAATTCCACCATGATAATGACGTGGATTCTCCTGATCGGTGTGCCGATGTTGATCGGACTCTGGGCCCAGTCGAAAGTGTCCAGCGCGTTCAAGCGCTGGAGCCGGGTGCGCGCCGGTTCGAATTTGACCGGGGCCGAGGCCGCGCAGCGGATTCTTTCCGCGGCGGGCATCAACGATGTCGAAATCGTGGCCATCCGCGATGCCTTGGGCGACCACTACGATCCCACCCATCACCGGCTCTGTCTGTCGCCCGAGGTGTACGGGACTCCTTCCGTGGCCGCCCTGGGGATCGCCGCCCATGAGTGCGGGCACGCAATCCAGCACTCGAAGGCCTATGCGCCCTTGAAATGGCGGATGCTCGCCGTGCCCGCCACCCAGTTCGCCTCCCAGATGATCCCGATCATCTTCATCGCCGGACTTTTCTTTCATGCGTTTCACCTGATCTTCGTGGCCATCGCCTGCTTTTTGGTGATTTGCATTTTCAACCTGATCACTCTTCCCGTGGAGTTCGATGCCTCCCGCCGGGCGAAGGTGATCCTCCAGAAAATGGGAATGGTCCGCCAAGGGGAAGAGGCCAACGGGGTGAACGATGTTCTCGACGCGGCAGCCCTTACCTATGTGGCCGCGTTCGTGGCGGCGCTCGGGCAACTCATTTTCTTCATCCTGCAAGCCACCCGCTCGAGGTGATGCGTCCGGTCGTCCTCACGATCGCGGGCTCGGACAATTCGTGCGGAGCAGGCGCCCAGGCCGACCTGAAAACCATCACCGCGCTCGGAGGCTACGCGCAGACGGCGATCACGTGTGTGGTCGCGGAAATTCCCGGCCGCGTTTCCGCGATCCAACCGGTCCGGCCGCGCATCGTCGCCGAGCAGGCGCGCCTCAGCCTCGGGGCGTTTCCTGTGGCAGCCATCAAGACCGGCATGCTTTATTCCGCCTCCATCATCCGGGCGGTCGCCGCGGAACTCGACAGGCTTCCCAAGTTGCCCCCACTCGTGGTGGATCCGGTAATGGTCGCCTCCAGCGGCGATCAGCTTTTGAAAAAATCCGCCATCGCCGCCTATGAAAACCTCCTCTTTCCGCGCGCGGCTTTGGTGACCCCAAATCTCGACGAACTCCGCATCCTCTCCGGAATGCCCTGCCGGAATCCCGCGGAAATGAAGGCCGCCGGGCTGGTGCTCGCCCGCAAATTCGGTGTCCCGTTCCTGCTGAAAGGCGGGCACCTCAAGGCCCGCCGGGCGGTCGATATTCTTGCCAGCGAAACGGGTTTCGAGGAATTCCATGCGGACTTTATCCGGGGAGCCGACACGCACGGAACCGGCTGCGCGTTCTCCGCCGCAATCGCCACCGGACTTGCCCAAGGATTTCCCCTCACGGAATCAGTGGCGCGGGCAAAAAAATTCATCTCCGCCGCAATTGCCAGCCGACTTCGCTGGAAAAAGACCTCCGCCCTCAATCACTCCAACAATATCCCGGCCACATCTTTACTTAGAGCCCATCCGGGAAGAGCAAAGCAAGGATGGGAGAGGGTTTGCGGGCCGGTGTAAAGTTTGTTCTGTAATTGGGTTCTTCGCGATCCAAGGCGACTTCGAAGCCACGCTGCGGCTCGAAGGCGGCCACGTCCACAGCCTGGCCGAACTCAATCTCGCGTTCTCGCGCTGGGTCGCCCGCATCTACCACCTCCGCCCCCACGGTTCCACCAACATGAGCCCGCACGAGCGCTTCACCCGCGCGGGCCATCCCCTGCCCGCGATTGAAGATCTTCTTCGCGCCTGGGGCCTGATGCGCGTGCCCTTCGCCCCCGATGAAAAAGACACGTTCCCGGCAAGAAGCCACCAGGAGATCCTGCCCCTTCTCGACACCACCGCCGCCCTGCGCGGGGTCATGGCGTTCACCGGCTCGCCCGGCACCGGCAAGTCCACCCTGCTCAAATCCTGGCTGCGCGGTCTCGACCCCAAACGCCACCTGCCCGCGCTCATCACCCAGTCCTCGCTCTCGGCCACCGGCGTGCTCGAAATCCTGCTCTCCAAACTCGGGGAGCGCCCCCACTTCAAACGCAGCGCCAACTTCCTGACCCTGGAAAAACATCTCGCCGACATCGGCCCGCCCACCCTGCTGCTCAT
>JBAYWC010000150.1:0-5271 GCA_041674265.1 Terrimicrobiaceae bacterium | reverse complement strand
ATCGGCGGGTTGACGGTTTTTTCCATCGCCAGAGCGATAAAAAACTTTGGGCCACTTGTCCGGAATTTGCGCCTAACTTTCTTTTTTTAAGCGGGTTGCTTTATTCCGGGCATTGGCCCTGTGTCCAAGGTTTTTGGGGGATGATGATTCGCGCACTGGTTTGTTTCCGGCAACGCGCTAGAGTCACAGGATGTCTGAATTTTGGAAAACTTGGCAACCGACCGAGCGGGCGACACTTTGTTTCGTCATCCGGGGCGGGGAGATCCTTCTCATACGGAAAAAACGCGGCCTGGGTGCTGGAAAAATCAATGCGCCTGGCGGACGGCTGGAGCCCGGCGAAACTGCGCGCGACGCCGCCATTCGCGAGACGCAGGAGGAACTGGGCATCACGCCCGTGAATGTCGAAGAGCGGGGCGAACTCCATTTTCAATTCGCGGACGGTTACGCGCTCCACTGCGCGGTGTTCATCGCCCCGGACTGCATTGGGGAACCCTGTGAGACCGACGAGGCCGTTCCCATTTGGACTTCGCTTGACCGGATTCCGTATCACGAAATGTGGGACGATGACATTCACTGGCTGCCGGGGGTGATTTCCGGCGGGAAATTCCGGGGTTTTTTTCACTTCGATGGAGAAAAAATGCTCACATATGACGTGAAATGGGCAAATAATTCATGACGCAACATAATTATAATTAAATAGATACAAATATATAAAAACTTTTTGTAAAAAATATCTTGCGATAACTTAACGACATATTATTTTAGCCCCATTAAAGATTGTTCTGGGGGGAACAACAGCCCGTCGCAGCATTCGCTGCGGCGGGCTGTATCTTTTTTGGGGATTGAGCGAATGGCATTTCGAAGTTAGTTACCTCCTATGCCGACCCCTGAAGGTGAATTTTTCCGGACGATGATCGCGCGGATCTCTCCGGACGACATCGTTTTGTATGCCAATGGGGCGATGGCCTCGTATTTGCAGGTCAAAAAATCGGATCTGGCGGGAGCCCCGCTCGAAGTCCTCGCCGCGCACGCGCACGGGGAAATTTCCGATTGTTTCCAGCGGCCCGAAACCGGGCGGGCCACGAACCGGCTCGTGACAGACGACGAGGGACGGGTTTTTGAAGTCAAGACGTACAGCGAGGGAGGGGTGCTGGATATCGTCCTCGATGAAGTGACGACCGCAGAGTCCGTGAACCGCGACCTGCGGTATGTGAGCGGGACTTCGGTGGATTTGCTCGACGAGGAGGAACTCCGCACAGCCCGTCAGCCGGAACGGAGATTCATGACGGTTTCGCAGGTGCGTCTGAACGGCATGGCGCATCTCGCTGAGCGGCTGGCTCCGATGGAAACACGCCTGATGCTGAACTCGTTCGTGGAGGAATCCGCCGATGCCATCCTCGAAACCGGCTGCGCGTATTACCAATCGTCCGGCGAAACGGTTGTCGGGCTTTTCGGGGCCCCCCGGTATTTTGCGGACCATGCCCTGCGGGCGGTTCAGGCGGCCTGCAACCAAATGGAAAAATCCTCGCGTCTTCGCGCGGGATTTTTTCGCCAGGGCAAGGAAATGCCGCCGATGTCGTGCGGGATTTGGACCGGGGAAACGTTTGTCGGCACACTGGGCAGTTCCGCCACCCAGCGATATTCGGCCATCGGAATCACGGTCGAGCTCGCCGCCGAGTTGTGCCGGCTCGCGCGACCGGGAGAGATCCTGATTTCGGAGATTTCCCTCCGCAACATCATCCACACGCTGCCGGAAGGATGGCAGGCGATCCGTGCCGAAAGCGAGATCGAGCCGGACTTGAGCGACTTCCACTGGAGCGGGGACGAGATCCAGCCATTGCCTGCCGGGCATGTGCGGGGAGTCTGGCTGATCGGTCCGGGGATCCGGGAAGATTCGTCGCGGACGGAATTTTATGCGGACTATCTTTACTCGATAAAAACCCGCGGGCTGGAGGAAGCCGTGCCGGTATTGAGAGTGGTTCGCCCGGCAATGATCGGCGACTCGCTGGAACTCAGCACCGACAATGTCGTCAGCACACAGTTTGCGCAGATGCTCGGGAAATACAAGCTGCTCAAAGTCATCGGCACAGGGGGCATGGGCAAGGTTTGGAAAGGCCAGGATCGCTATGGAAATACGGTGGCGATCAAGGTCCTGCATTCGACGGAAGCGACCACGGACGCCCAGTTGAAACGCTTCCAGCGTGAGGCGGAAGTGATGTCCCGCCTCCCGCACCGGAACATTTGCCGGGTCTTCGAGATGAGCGAGTTCGAGGGGATCCAATATCTCGTCATGGAATACGTGGACGGGCTCACGCTGGCGGATCTCCTGTATGAACGCACGCGGGCCGAGTCGGGCGGCAGCAGGACGCTCCCCGACCTCAAATCGTTGATTTACGCCCTGCGCGAGGAACGGTCCTCCCGTGACGAAACCCCGCCGGAAGAAGAGGAGACCGTCGCCTCCCGCCCCAAGAAAACACGGATCCTTCCGGTCGAGCAGACCCTGAATATGTTTTTGAAGGTATGCGAGGCGGTGCAATTCGCCCACGAACATGGAGTTCTCCACCGCGACTTGAAGCCCGGAAATATCCTCCTCCGGGAGGACGGGGAACCCCTCGTCGCGGACTTCGGCCTTGCCAAGATCCGTTCCGCCGATTCCGGCCAATCGCTCTCCGTCAGCGGCCACGTGGTGGGGACATTGGAAAACATGTCCCCGGAACAGGCCGAGTCGAGCAAGGAGGTGGATGAGCGGGCGGATGTGTATGCGCTGGGGACCATTCTTTTCCAGATGCTCACCGGCCGCCGGCATTTCGAGGCCACGGGAAACATCGTGGCCGATGCCCAGGCGCTGCAGACCCACGAACCACCGCGCCCGCGCAGCATCAATCCCAGGCTGGACAGCGACCTGGAAGTGATCCTGCTCAAGGCCCTGCGGAATTCGCCCGTCGAACGCTACCGCAGCGTGAAGGCTTTCGAAGCCGATCTGGAACATTACCGCAAGGGCGAGGCCATCACGGCGCGACCGGTCTCCGCGATCGATTTGCTGCGGAAGCTCGTCCTGCGAAACCGGGCGGTTACCGCTGTCATTGCGGGCTCCCTGCTGATCTTGCTCGCCGGTTCGGTCGTGGCGTTCTGGAAAATCACCGAACGCGCCAAGGTCGCGGAGGATGCGCTGGCGGACGCGAGGGTCCAAAAAGAACGGGCTTTGAAAAATGAACTCCTGGCAGAGGAACAGAAGCGCCAGGCGGAACAGCAGAAGGCGATCGCAGAGCTGAAGCAGCAGGAGGCGGAGGAGGCCCTCAAAGAAACGCACAGGGCGAAAGACCAGGCCAATCTGGCCCTCAAAGAGACGGAGGAAGAGAAAAAGAAGCGGATAGATGCCCAGAAGGAAGCGAAGGCACTGGCCGGAGAGGGAGAAAAACTCACGGACAAACTCACCGAGGCCGAGAAGAGGCTCGAGGAATTGAAGACCGCGAAATTGGAGCGCCCGGAGCCCGGATACCCGCCGTTCCGCCGTCAACCCCGTGCGGAAAATGACGCGGCTTTTCAGCGGGCCATGACGATGTCGCAAGAGGCGCTTTTCCAATTTCACAACGAATTGAATCCGGGCCGGCTTTCTCTCCGCGAGCGGAATCCCGAATTCATTCTGGGGAAGGTCGGCGAGGGGCTCGAAAGTGTCTCCCAAGCCATCCTCTCGGACCCGGCTTTCGCGCCGGCATGGATGATGAAGGGCCGGTATCACATGGCCTGCATGGAACTGGCACAGGCGAAGGAAGCATTCCAGACCGCGGAAAAACACGAGGCCGCGCGCCTCTCGCAGGACAAGCAGAAGCTCCTCGGGCCGGACGACGATCCCGGGGCGCTCGCAGATCTCTGCGATCAGGTCATCAAGGCGGCGGGCGACCGGTTTTCCAATGCCGCCAAACTCCTCGCCGGGAGGAATTCCCCCGTGGATCGCATAACCGCGGAAGTGATCGGGTTTTTCAACAATTCGAAAATCAAAAAGTCCGCGTTTGGGCAGAGTCCCATGGACCGGTCGCCGGGGCAGGCGGAAATTGCCGTGAACTTGATTGCCGCCAACGGCGGAGCCGGGCGGGTGACCTTTCAGGGGGGGGCGAACGGCATGGAACTGACGATCTCGGGAATGGCCGAACTCACGGATCTCTCTCCCCTCAAAAAACTCCCCTCCCGGCCGATCCGCGTGCGGATCGAAGGCGTTTCCACCTTGGACTGGACGACCCTCGCCGCCATTCCCCTGGAGGCGCTCGATTTGACGGGATGCCAATTGTCCGCCATTCCCCCGGCGGCGCCGTCGTTTCAGCGGCTCCAAAATCTTGTCCTGAAAGACACGGCTTTCTCGGAGTTGTCCTGCGTGCGGAAGATGCCGCAGCTTGCCAGTCTCGATATTTCCGGCACGCAGATCACCGACCTTTCGCCCCTCGGCGGCTGCCGCAGGCTGCAGTCGCTCGATGCCGGAATGCTTTCTCTCGAGGGTCTCCGGACGCTCGGTTTTCTGCCGCTCGCCCGCCTGACCATCAGCCCGATGATGATCTCCGACAAAGCGGCACTCAACGGGTTGAAAACCTTGAGGATGCTTCGTGTTCTTCGTGCGCCCGGGGACCCGGAGGATCAACCTGCGGCGGAGTTCTGGCGAAAACTGGACTCCGGAGGGTACGACACCGGGGAGTGAGCGGAAAGGGAAAGATGATCACAAGAGCACGATTTCCCAAACGATCCTTCCCTCGGGAAGAACCGTCAGCCATGCGTAGCCGGGTGGAGCGCCTTTGTTGGGTTTGCCGGTCGATCCCGGATTCAGGAACCGCGTGCCGTCGATCCTCTCGTCACGCGGCACATGCGTGTGGCCGTGAAGCAAAAAATCCGTTCCCTTGGCCCGCCGCGGCGGGATGTGGATCAAATAAAAGGACCTCCCGCACCGCTCAAGAACCACGCTGGCGGGAAGATCCAGGCCATGATCGTTGTTCCCAAGCACCGCATGAACCGGAGGCCCGATGTCCCGCACGGCCTGGAATGTCTTCGAGTCGCAAAAATCACCCAGATGCCAGATCTCATCGGCATTCCCGAGAGACGGGATTGTCGGGGCCGGAAGTGTGCCGTGGGTATCCGCAATCACCGCGATTCGCATGACGGGAGCCTAACCTAACTTCCCCCTGATTTTTTTCTAAGTGACTGCAAATCAGTGAAACTACACGAAAATGTAGCAAGTAATATATCCACAATAATCAAAATAACTGTTGATTGTATTGTTTTATATCT
>JBAYWC010000149.1:0-5346 GCA_041674265.1 Terrimicrobiaceae bacterium | reverse complement strand
GGCAAGTGTGAAAAGCGTTGACTTTTGAGCATTATTGAGCATTTTTGACGCATGGCAGCTTCCACTCTCTTTCGTGCGCGTGTTCCATCGGGTCGCTTGAAGCGGGCCGAAAAGGTGTTTTCCCGGCTCGGGATGAAGGCGGGCGATGCCTTCAATATTTTTCTGGCCCAGGTCGAGCTGCGGAACGACATGCCCTTTTCCATCACGACTTTCCCGGAGCGGCTTCTGACAACCGGCCAGCAGGGGAAACTGTGGGAGGACGCATTCGGTGAGTATTGATGCCATTCCCGGCGAGGTGTGGATGGTGGATTTCGGCCTTGTCGCGAAACAGCGACCGGTTTTGGTTCTGGCTTTTCCGCAACCTCAGGACGCACGTGCGCTGGTCGTGGCGGTTCCTCTCACGTCGCAGCAACGGGGACTGCGTGGGGAAGTGGACATTGGCAAACCTCGCTGGCTTCCCAAGCATTCTGCGGTGAACGCCCAAGGTTTCGCATGCATCGATCAAAACGCCCTTCTTCGCAAACTCGGAAGGCTGCCCGAGGCTCAGTTTCAGATGGTGAAAACAGCCATTCGAGACTTATTGGATTTGTAGGCCTCAATTCACAACAGGAATCAAAGGGGGCTGGCCTTCGAAGGGGGCCGTGCCCATTGACGTTTTGTGCGACTCCCCCCGGACATCGCATGGCAGGCATCGAAAGCCTGCTTTACAACAACGCAGCAAGCCGGTCAGACTTTCACTTCCATGCCATTCGAGCCCCCTTACAGCCGCCTGCCGGAACTCGCCGAAGCTGAAACGAGGTCGGCTTGGGTCCAGGCCAAAGAGAACTCCGATCTCCCGGCGGCTTGCTACAGTTTTGTGGAAATGTTCTGCAATGAACCGGGATGCGATTGCAGGCGCGTTTTTTTCACGGTGTCCTCATCCGCCACCAAACAGCCGGAAGCTGTCATCGCCTACGGCTGGGAAAGCGCCTCTTTCTATCGGAAGTGGTTCAAATACGCAGCCTCCAAAGAGGACATCACCGAACCCATGGGGCCGGTGCTCAACATGGGGTCTCCTCAAGGTCGGCACGCGCCCGCCATTCTGAACCTTTTCACCGAAGCGCTGCTCCGGGACACGGATTACATCGAGCGCATCAAACGCCACTACAAACTCTTTCGTGCCACGGTCGGGCGCAGGTGAGACCAGGGGAGACGCGAATGTTTGTTGCAGGAAGCACAACCAGGCGGCGCGGGCAGCCGCCCGGGAGACTGCCGCAGGCAGCCCGAAGGGCGAGATGAGCGGGAGCGAACGAGTCAACTGGTGCCGATTCGAAGTGAAGACTCGCCCGTTCCTTCCCGACGCCGAAAAGCCCAAGCTTTTCCAAGATATGCTATGACGGGCCTGGCCGCTGAGCAGGCGCTCTTTTCCTGGGCATTCGAGCCCGTTCCGGCTATTGGATTGCTTGCGGCGGCGGCCGTCTATTTTCTCGGTTGGCGGAGCCTCCACGCCCAGGTTCCCTGGCGGTTCCCGGTCGAGCGGCTGGTTTCGTTTTTGGGCGGGCTCGCGGTCATCTTTGTCGCGCTCGCCTCGCCGCTCGACGCCTTTGCCGGGTGGCTGCTTGTGGTCCACATGGTGCAGCATTTGTTGCTGACCATGGTGGCTCCCCCGCTTCTGCTTTTGGGATGGCCGATGCTGCCGCTCCTGTCCGGTTTGCCGCGCGGTTTCGCGCGGGACGGGCTTGCGCCATTCCTGAACTCCCCCGCGCTTCACCGGTTCGGACGGTTTCTGGTGCATCCGCTTTTTGCCGGGCCGTTGTTCATTGTCTCGAACCTCGCGTGGCATGTCCCGGCGCTTTACGATCTCGCGTTGATGTCCTCCGGATGGCATCAGGTCGAGCACCTTTGTTTTCTCGGGACCGCGCTGCTCTTTTGGTGGCCGGTCATCCAGCCCTGGCCGTCCCGTCCCGCGCTTCCCCGCTGGGCGATGATTCCTTACCTCCTCGCGGCCGACCTCCAGAACACCGCCCTCGCGGCTTTTTTGTCGTTCTATGACAGCGTTTTCTACCAGACGTATGCCCTGGCCCCCCGGATTTCCGGGCTGTCCGCATTGGACGACCAGGCCGGCGCGGGGGCCGTGATGTGGGTTCCGGGCTCGATGGCTTATCTGATCCCGGCCGGGATCATTGCGATGCGCTGGCTCTCCCCCCGGCGCCGGTCGCGGCACGAATCGCCGTCCCAACGTGTCCCGGCCCCGCCCCGGCGGCGGTTCGACCTCTTGCGGGCACCGGTGCTCGGTCCCGTGATGCGGTGGAAATATTTTCGCCCGGTCCTGCAATCCGTGATGTTCGTTCTCGCGGCGGCCGTCGTCCTGGACGGTTTGTTCGGGCCGCAGGCGAGTCCTGTGAACCTGGCAGGGGTGCTGCCGTGGCTGCATTGGAGCGGGTTCAGCGCGCTGGCCCTGCTCGCCGCGGGCAACCTGTTCTGCATGGCCTGCCCGTTCACATTGGCCCGCGACCTCGGCAGGAAGATCTTCCCGTCCACGCGCGAGTGGCCGCGGGCGCTGCGCTCGAAATGGTTCGCGGTCGCGTTGCTGGCCGGGTTCTTCTGGGCCTACGAATTTTGGGACCTCTGGGACAGCCCGTGGTGGACGGCCTGGATTTTGATTTTTTATTTTTCCGGGGCGGTGCTCGTGGACGGAATTTTCAAGAATGCGAGCTACTGCAAATACGTCTGCCCGATCGGGCAGTTCAATTTCGTCGCGTCGCTGGTGTCTCCGATGGAGGTCCGCGTCCGGGAGGCGGACGTCTGCTCCACCTGCAGGACGCACGATTGCATCAGGGGCAACGATTCCCGGCGCGGGTGCGAACTCCTGCTTTTCCAACCGCGGAAATCCGGCAACATGGACTGCACGTTCTGCCTCGATTGCGTGAAGGCCTGCCCGCACGACAACGTCGGGATCCTGGCCGTCCCTCCGGGGCGCGACCTCGTCGCCGATCCCCGCAGGTCCTCGGTCGGCCAGTTCGCGCACCGCCCGGATCTCGCCGCGCTCGTGCTCGTCTTTGTGTTTGCGGCCTTCGCCAACATCGCCGCCATGACCGCTCCCGTGCGGGAAATGGAGGAGGCCGTCCGCCGGATCGTCGGACCGCAGGCCGCCGGCATTGCCTGGTGCGCGGTCTTTGTCTTTTCCGTCGTGGCCCTGCCGCTCGCTCTCGCATGGACCTGCGGATGGCTCTCGGCAATCACAACCGGGCAAAAGCCCTCGACCGTGGCCGGCGGATTTTCGGCCGCCCTCGCCCCATTGGGATTCGCGATGTGGGTCGCGCACGTTTCCTTCCATCTTTTCTCGGGTATCCTCACCCCGTGGCCGATCATCCTGCGGATCGCCCGCGACCTCGGCCTTGGCACCGCGTCGCCGGACTGGAATGTCTCTGTTCCGGTCTTCGAGGGCCTCCCCGGCCTGCAAATCCTGTTGCTGGACGCCGGGCTGCTCTACTCCCTCTGGGTCCTCTGGAGGAAATCCCGCGCCCTGACCGACCGGGCGCTGCCGGTTTTCCTCCCGTGGGCGCTGCTGGCTGCCGCACTTTATGCCGCGGGCATCTGGCTGATTTTCCAACCGATAGACATGCCCTTGGCGCTCAACCCGCCATGAGAAAGATTTTGGCGTTCGCACTTTTCCTGTCGGCTCCCCCCCTGCTGCGCGCGGACGGAGGGATCACGATCGGGCAGATCGATCGGGACGGACTGCGTGTCACGGTCTTTGCCGCGCCTGTTCCTGTTCGTGCCGGTCCGCTTGACGTCACGCTCCTCGCCCAGGAGATGCCGTCCCACCGACCCGTGACCGATGCCATCATTGCCTGTTCGGTGCAGAAGCTCAGCCCGCCTTCGCCCAATTCCGTCCGCCTGCCCGCGTGGTGTTCGGCGGTTGCACCCGGCACGCGCATCCCCGCCACTTCCGCGCATTCCGGCAACAAGCTCCTGAGCGGAGCCTATCTCCCTCTCGCCGAACCCGGCCGCTGGGAACTGGGTGTTCATGTGGCGCGCGGGCGGACCAATTTCTCCGCCTCCCTCCCTCTCGACGTGGCCGCTCCCCGGCACCCCCTCTCCATCTGGTGGCCTCTTGTCGCCTTGGTGCCGGCGGCCATCCTCCTCTACATTTGGCGCGCATTCCTCCTCCGCGCCCGGAGAGCAGGAAGCCCTGTCCGGCGACCGTGATGGTTTTCTCTGTTTTTCCGCGATTTTTGTCTTGCGCGTGGGCGGCAGTCCTTTAGCTTCTCACCTCCCGCATGACGTCGGGGCATTCTGAATTTGCACCATTGTGCGAGCTTCGGTGCCCCTGAGAATCCGGCGGTTCCTGAATCAGAATTTAAAATGCCCACAATCAACCAACTGGTCCGAAAAGGACGCCGCAAGATCACGGTCAAATCGAAGTCGCCCGCGCTGGTGAACTGTCCGCAACGTCGTGGCGTCTGCGTGCAGGTGATGACCCGCACGCCCAAGAAGCCGAATTCCGCGCTGCGCAAAGTCGCGAAGGTCCGGCTCACGAACGGCCAGGAAGTGATCGCCTACATCCCGGGCGAGGGACACAATCTTCAGGAACACTCGATCGTCCTGGTCCGTGGCGGACGCGTGAAGGATCTGCCCGGCGTGCGTTATCACATCGTCCGTGGAACCCTCGACAGCCTTGGGGTGGACGGACGCCGCCGCAGCCGCTCCAAATACGGAGCCAAACGTCCGAAGCCCGGCCAGGAAGATGCCAAGGGCGCCAAAGGCAAGAAGAAGTAATCTCCGCAATCCCAATTTCGCATTTCGCATTCTAAAAAGCTATGTCCCGAAGACGCAGAGTCATCCACAAAGAAGTCAAAAAAGACGCCCGTTATGCCAGTCCGGTCGTCGCCCGCCTGATCAGCGCCGTGATGCGCCGGGGGAAGAAATCGATTGCCGAGCGCATCGTCTACACCGCGATCGACAAGAGCCGCGAGGGGAGCGACACGGTCGATCCATTGGAGACGCTGAACAAGGCGATTGAAAATGTGAAACCCCGTCTGGAAGTCAAATCCCGCCGCGTGGGCGGCGCGACGTATCAGGTTCCCATGGAGGTGCCGTCCGACCGCCAGATCGCTCTCGCGATGCGGTGGCTTGTCACTTTTGCAGGCAACCGAAAAGGCGTTCCCATGGAAAATGCCCTGGCCTATGAGCTGAAAGATGCCGCCGCCGGGCAGGGGAATGCGATCAAGAAACGCGACGACATGCACAAGATGGCGCAGGCCAACCGCGCGTTCGCGCATTTCCGCTGGTAGCCGCGTTCCCGCATCCTGCGATGCGAGCGAAATGGGAAGCGCTTTGGGAATTCCTGCGCGGGATTCCCGC
>JBAYWC010000148.1:0-5419 GCA_041674265.1 Terrimicrobiaceae bacterium | reverse complement strand
GTCGCGGCCAGTTTTGGTCTCCTCGTGGTCTGGCCCACATGCTTGCCATCGACGTCGCGGTCAAAAATGACACCCTTCAGTTCCTGTGGAACTGATTTTTGCAACTATCAGAGATGCGCCCCCCAGCAACTCATTTATGGAAAAAGCGCTTGCGCTACGCCTCCCGTGGGTGTGAAGATCCTACAAAATACGGGGCATCAGCTCACACCGGCGGTGCGTTCGATGGCGGAGGTTTTTCTCGCGCACTATGCAGGAGAGGGGCGGGGCGAGGTTCTCTACGGCGACATCCAAAGGTACCGCGTAGTTCCTGAAAAGGATTCCATTCCGGAGGAAGTGAGGATTGAGATCCCCTCACCAACCGTCGCTGAAACGCGGCTCAAGGAGAAATGATATTAACCGTCTCATAATAGAAACAACATACGCTAAGCTCAAATCGAACGCGAATATACACCTCTCACGAAGGCGCGGAGGCTCTTCCTGTGATTTTTCCGGGCTAGGGAACCCTGGCGAGGATTTCCTTCGAGCCCGCCTGTTCGTAGGCATCGGCGATCCCCAGGAGGCGGGACTCGTCGAGGGGTTTGCCGAGGAACTGGAGGCCGACGGGAAGGTCCCGCCCTTCCTCCTCCACCAGCCCGCAGGGAACGCTGATGCCGCAGATGCCGGCAAGGTTTGCGGCGATCGTGAAGATGTCCGCGAGATACATCCGCAGCGGGTCGTTCACGCGCTCGCCGATCTTGAAGGCGAGGTCCGGAGAGGTCGGGCAGACGAGGGCGTCGACTTTCCCGAAGGCGTCGGTGAAATCCCGGCGGATGAGCGTGCGCACTTTCTGGGCGCGGAGGTAGTAGGCGTCGTAGTAGCCGCTCGAGAGCACGTAGGTCCCGAGAATGATGCGGCGCTTGACCTCGCTTCCGAATCCTTCCTCGCGGGTGCGCTTGTAATGGTCCAGGAGGTCCGCGGGATTTTTCGCGCGGTGCCCGTAGCGGACCCCGTCGAAGCGGGCCAGATTCGCGGAGGCCTCGGCTGTTGCAATGATGTAGTAAACTCCGACGGCGTATTCGGTGTGGGGGAGGGAGACTTCCACAAGTTCCGCTCCGAGACCTTCGCACATCTTGATCGCCCCCTCGACTTTTTCCCGCACACGGGCATCCATGCCGCCCACAAAATATTCCTTCGGAATGCCCAGGCGCACGCCTTTGAGATCACGTCCGAGACGGGAAGTGAAGTCTTCCGCCGGGAGATCGAGGGACGTGGAATCGTGGGGATCTTTTCCCGCGAGCGCATTCAGGATCGTGGCGCAGTCGCGTGTGCTGCGGGCGAAGGGACCGATCTGGTCCAGGGAACTGGCAAAGGCGACGAGGCCGTAGCGGGAGACCCTTCCATAGCTTGGCTTGAGCCCCACCACACCGCAGAGGGCCGCCGGCTGCCGGATCGATCCGCCGGTGTCGCTGCCCAGAGTGGCGAAGGCCTCACGCGCGGCCACCGCCGCCGCGGACCCACCGCTCGATCCGCCCGGAATCCTCGTGATGTCCCAAGGATTCCGGGTGAGCTGATACGCGGAATTTTCCGTCGAGGATCCCATGGCAAACTCGTCCATGTTCAAGCGTCCGAACGGGATCGCGCCGGCAGCCCGCAATTTCCGGATTGCCGTGGCATCGTAGGGCGCCTTGTAGCCGACGAGAATTTTCGAACCGCAGGTGCATTGTTCGCCGAGCGCGTTGATGACATCCTTGACTCCGATGGGCACCCCTCCGAGCGGAAGCGAAACATCCGCCTGTTCCGCGGCGGCCAGGGCGGATCCGAAATCGCGCGCCAGATAGGCGCCGACATCCGTGTCGGTTTCCTGGATACTGGCCTCCAATGCGCGCACTGCGTCAGCGGGGGTGAAGTCGCCATTTCTGAAGCCGGCCTGGAGTTCCGTGACAGTGAGCTTGGTGAGATCGCTCATGATGGTTCGATGACTTTGGTGACGACCACGAGGTTGTTGGCGGCATGCGGGGCGTTTGCCAGCACCGCCTGCCTTTCCAGACCCGGCTTGACCGCGTCTTCGCGGAAGACATTGAAGACCGGGTTGGCGTGGGCGGTCGGCTCGACTCCCTGGAGGTCGAGTTGGCCAAGTTGCTCGACATACTCGAGAACGCTTCCCAACTGGGATTGGAAGGTCTCGGCTTCCTGGTCGGTGAGTTCGATGCGCGCCAGGCGGGCGACATCGCGGACATCAAGATTCGGGCTGCTCATGAGAACCCGCATTCGTAGCAGTTTGTGCGAGCGGTGAGGAAGCCCCAATTTCAGCGGATATTCGCGCGCGGCGGCGTCCGTCCGTGATAGGCCGCATGGCGGCTGCCAGATCCGTCGTCCTCACGGTCTCGATGCATTCCCGGGGCTTCACCCGGGTGGGATTCCAATTCCAGGCGACCGCTTTCAATTTTGGAAAAATCCAGAATATCGTTGATGATCGCGAGGAGCGAGTCGCTGCTGCTTTTCACGGTGTCCAGGTGTTCGTGAACGCGCCGGGGGAGGTCGGGCTCGAGCAGGAGCTAGAGGGGATACGATAACTGGCCGCCATCTGCTGGGGGAGAACAGGCCTCCAGCAACAAATGGTTTGCGTCCAGCCGTCCCAGGGTGGCCTTTTCAAACGAGAGATTCCTCCGGCCCGTTTCGAGCGCGAGAAAGAGCGCTTCCACGGAATCTGTTCCCGGCAGCTCGGCAATGCGGCTGAGGGCATGGAGCAGCCGGATGCGCAAGGCCGTGGATTTCTCGGCCATCCGCACAACTTCTTCCGACCGTATTTTTTCCTGTTGGAGCTGTCTTTCCGAGGAGGAACTTCTTCGTTCGAAGCGGGAGAAGACCGGGAGCAATGCCAATGCCGTTATGATGCCCAGCAAAAAGGCGTCGAGGCCACCTCCTGCCAGAGACTCGTTGGTTCAGGCCAAAAGGTGGGAATGAGGGCTCCCATCACGAGAATCTCGCCAAGGAAGACAACGGCCAGGGTGATGAAGAATATCTTTCCTCAAGTCACCGGGTTCAGGGGAGGGAGGTCCGGCGTGGAAAGTCCGCCTTGACTCGATGGGTGCGGCTTTCCGTCTGTCTGTGACATGCGATGAATATCCTTTTCGGACTTGCCGGGGGGCAACTTCAAACCTTGACCCGCTCGATCTCGGCACCCAGCGAGTTGAGTTTTTCATCGATGGACTCATAGCCACGGTCGATGTGATAGACGCGGTTCACCTCGGTCACCCCCTCCGCCTGCAGCCCGGCGAGAACGAGGGCGGCGGACGCCCGGAGATCGCTCGCCATCACGGGGGCGCCGCTCAACTTTTCCACGCCGCGGATAACGGCTGTCTGTCCCTCGAGTTCGATATTTGCCCCCATGCGCTTGAGCTCGGCCACATGCATGAAGCGTTGCGGGAAGACATTGTCGGTCACGGCGCTGATGCCGTCCGTGGTGGCGAGGAGGGCGCACATCTGGGCCTGCATGTCGGTCGGAAAGGACGGGTAGGGGAGGGCGTCGAGTTTGAGCGGGAGGCGGTCGCCGTTGGGTTCGATGGTGATCCGGCTTTCTCCCGTCTCGATATGGAACCCCGCCTGGGTGAGCGGGCCGGTGACGGCTGTCAAATGTTCGGGAGTGACCCTGGTGAGAGTGACACCGTCCCCGCAAATCGCCGCCGCGACGAGGAATGTCCCCGCCTCGATGCGGTCTGGAATCACTCCGTGCTCGGCGCCGTGGAGTTCCTTCACTCCCTCGATGATGATCCTGCGCGTGCCGGCCCCTTCGATTTTTGCGCCCATCGCCATGAGGAAATTGGCAAGATCCACGACCTCCGGTTCCTCGGCGGCCCCGTCGATGACGGTGGTTCCCTCCGCGAGAACCGCAGCCATCATCACATTGTCCGTGCCCAGGACGGTGGAACCGAATTTTCCGCGGAGGCCGATGGTGGCCCCCTTGAGTTCCGGCGCGAGAACCTTGACATTGCCGGCCTGGACCCTCACGGCGGCGCCCAGGGCTTCGAACCCCCGGAGGTGGAGATCGATCGGGCGGTCGCCGATGATGCAGCCGCCCGGCAGCGAGACCGTCGCCTCCTTTTCGCGCCCGAGCAGCGGGCCCAGGACGCAAACCGAGGCGCGCATCTTCCGGACGATATCGTAGGGAGCCGCCGTGGTGACTTTCTCGGCCTTGATGGTCACGACGCCGCTTGCCCGTTCGACCTCGCATCCGAGTTCGCTCAAAATGGTGAGCATGTAGTGGATGTCGCTCAGGTCCGGAACCCGCGAGATCACGCAGGGCTCCTTGGTCAGCAACGTCGCGGCAAGGATGGGGAGAGCGGAGTTTTTCGATCCGCTGATGCGAACCGACCCGCTCAGGCGGCGGCCCCCGTGAACAAGAATTTTATCCATGTCTGGCAGTGATGAATCTTTCGGTATTTTGATAATCCCGGCGCGGTGAGATGTCCCGAAAATTGTGGGCTTCCAGCAATTCGCAGACCTGCGGGGATTGATTGTGCCCGATCTCCAATGCCAGCATCCCTCCCGGCGACAAAACCCGGGGGGCCTCGGACGCCAGGCGCCGGATCAAATCCAGTCCGTCCCCGCCTCCGTCGAGCGCGAGCACGGGATCGTGCCGGACCTCGCGGGACAATTCCCGGATTTCTGGCGCCGGAATGTAGGGAAGATTTGCAACGATGATTTCCACGGGCCCGGAGATCTTGGCGAGCAGATCGGACTCCACAAAATGGACCTGCCCGGCGAGGTTGTGCCGCGCCGCGTTTTCCCCTGCCAGCGCCAGGGCTTCGGGCGAGATGTCGCATCCCGTGACGTCGGCTTGCGGCCTTTTCAGGGCGAGACTGAGTGCGATTACCCCGCTTCCGGTCCCCACGTCCAGGATCTGCGCAAACTCGCCGCCGGCAAGGACGAGTTCCACCAGCTGCTCGGTCTCCGGGCGCGGGATCAATGCCCGCGCATCGGTGGCGAAGGTCAGGCCCAGAAACTCGACGGTACCCAGCAGATGTTGGAGCGGACGCCCTTCCGCGCGCTGCCGGACGAGATCGCGGAGCGGAGCGCGTTCCGCCTCGCCCAGCGGGCGTTCGAACTCCAGGTAAAGTTCGATCCGGTTCTTCTTTCCGAGCACCCGCGCCAGCAAATGTTCCGCATTCAGGCGCGGACTCTCAACCCCCTGTTTGCCAAGGTAGTCCGTCGCCGCGGTTAGAACCTCAAGAACCGTCATCTCTTACTTGCGCCCGAACTTCATGACAGTCATCTTACATCTCCATTTCCAGCTTGCAACGATTGTTCCCGCAGAGTGCCTCCTGAATAACTGGCCTTCTTTTTACACAGCCGCAACGAGTTGCAATCCAAGAGCTGCGGCTTGTCTTTCAAGGTTTCGGCGTCGGCGGGCGGCTGTTTGCGGGGTTGTTTTGAAAGCTTC
>JBAYWC010000147.1:0-5487 GCA_041674265.1 Terrimicrobiaceae bacterium | reverse complement strand
GGAGAAAATCAGCCGATCCATCGAACTCGTAAAATCATTTTTTCAAATGCCTGATACTAAGTATGCTTGTGCTACAATTTAACACCCTATCGATAGCGACAAATACTTTTGCAACTGTCAATACGACGTAATCACCGAGGACGCAACCCTCAACCGCCTGGATACCCGCGACGGGCGGCTGGTGCTTCCGGATGGAATGAACTATCGCGTGCTGGTTCTGCATCCCTCCACGAAGGTCTCCCTCCCCGTATTGCGAAAAGTGAAGGATCTCGTCGCCCGCGGCGCCACCGTCCTGATGCCCCGCCCGGATTCCGCCAGCGGCATGGCGGAATGCCAGAAGCACGACCAGGAGGCAAACTCCATCGCCGCAGAACTCTTAGGCGACGCTCCGTCTGGCCAGTCCGTGGAGCGGCCATTCGGCAAGGGGCGGGCGTTAAGCGGGAAGACCGCACGCGAGGTCCTTCTGGAGAAAGGGGTGACTCCCGATTTTTCCTTCACCGATGACGGTTCATCCGCGCCCGTTCCCTACATTCATCGGAAAACCAGCGACGCCGACATCTATTTCCTGGCAAGCCGCTTGGACCAGCCCCGGACGATTCAAACCACCTTCCGCGTCTCGGGGCGCGCCCCGGAATTGTGGAATCCCCCGTGACCGGCACGCGGGAGTTCGCCACGGCTTACCGCGAGACTTCCGAGGGTGTTTCCCTGCCGCTGGATTTGCCCCCGTTCGGATCGCTCTTTGTGATTTTCCGACAACCGGCTTCGGCCCATCCCGCTCGCGGAGCCGAAAACAGCCCGCGGTTCGCGGCGCTCCGGGAATTGGACGGGGCATGGACGGTCTCATTTGATCCCCGGTGGGGAGGGCCGGGCGAGGTGAAGTTCCCCACCTTGAGCGATTGGACGGAATCGTCCGTGCCTGGAATCAAATACTACTCAGGCACGGCAGTCTATCGCCGTGAGTTTGAGTCACCTTCCTCATGGCAGGGAAAATCGCTCTGGCTGGATTTGGGCAAAATGCGGGAACTGGCCGAGATCAAGGTCAACGGAATTTCGTGCGGCATCATCTGGGCGCCGCCCTTCCGCGTGAACATCGGCCATGCTGTGCAGCCGGGAACCAACAAACTGGAGATCGAAGTGGTGAATTTCTGGCCCAATCGCCTGATCGGCGATGCCGGATTGCCAAAAGAACAGCGCCTGACGCGAACAAATGTCCAAGCCTTTGACTACGCCTCCAAAGCCGTTCCAAACTCCAATCTGGACCCCGACAAAAAGAAATTGCTTCTTCCTTATGTCACGCCCATGCCCTCCGGTTTGTTTGGCCCGGTTCAAATCGTGGGGCAAATCCCCGTTGCAACCCGCTAACCAAGAGTGCCTTCGCCGCCAATGAAACCCTTCCTCGCTCCACGCTGCATTTTCCAAAATCTCGCCGGGCGCCTGCGAGAAGGCCGCCCCTCCACCTTCGTCATCTTGGGCGACAGCATTTCCGCGGGCGCAAGTGCCACCGCTCGCGAAGCCCTTCCCCCTTACTCCCCAACTTGGGCCGAACTCTTTGCGGACAAAGTTCGCCATGGATCATCCGCCCCTGTCAGATTAAAGAATTACAGTCTTGGCGGCATGGACTCTGCTTGGGGCCGCACCTATGCCCCGTTCTTCTTCCGGACCAGCCCGCCCGATCTTTTGATCGCTGGCTTTGGAATGAATGATCGGCGGCGCTACACCCCCGACCAATTTCAAGAGAACATCGCTTCCATTATCGCTGCTGCGCGTGCCGCCAACCCCCTGTGCGCAGTAATACTCATCAGTTCGATGCGAAACAATCCACTGTGTGGGGATCAGGAGCATCTCGATCAATTTCGCCAAGCGCTTAAATCCCTTGAAAAAGATGGCATCCGGGTAGCCGACATGACCGCCGTCACCGACCGGCTTCTTCAACGAAAGACCTATTTCGATCTCACGGGAAACGGTGTCAACCACCCCAATGATTACCTGATCCGCTGGTATGCAGAGACAATTTTCAATGCATTCAATCATTAACGGGTGAATGCGAATCCACTAATCGGCGTCTTCTACCACTGGCTCGTCGGCGGATTTTTCAGCCGGATCATGTCTTCAGCCAGTGTCAAGAATGTCGGAACGCAGACTTCGGCCATTTTCCGGATCAGCTTGAGGTTGAACTCCAGCAAGCCGCTGTCGATTGCATGAACCAATTCCGGCTGATCGTTGAAGGACTCCCGGCTCCCGATCAAAGAAATCGCGTTTGCCTGAGGCTTCGCCGCGCCTCAACGGATGATCTACAGTTTTCGTCAACACTGAGGCCACACTCCAGGCAGCCTCCGCGGAGGATGAGCGGAATAGATTTCCCCAGGAGCACATGAAAACACTGCTGCAAAATGATCGGGGCATTCTCGGCAACGCATGGGTCAGAACCAAGTCCAGAAGCCTGTCGGTTTCCAGGTTACCTCGACCACTGAGATGGCGATTTGCCGCGGGCTTTTTTGAATTCGAGGGAAAGGTGGCTTGCCGAATAGTAGCCGAGCCTTCCGGCAATTTCCTTCACGCTGAGACCGGTGCCCGCCAACAAATCCTCGGCGCGGGCCAGCCGTATCTCCCTCGCATATTCCTTCGGGGCGAGTCCGGTAGCTTGTTTGAATTTGCGGTAAAGTGTCAGGTAGCTTACCCCGAGCGTCCGCGCGGCGCTTCTGACACCGCGCCCCCGCATAAGAAGTTCACGGGCTTGTCGCGCGAGATCCGGCAGGCCCGGCTTGTTTGTGCGTGCGGACGATAGGCTTTGCGAGACGACGGAGGCGAGCAGAGTCATCGCCAAGCCGGAGGCGATGGCCCGGTATCCCAGTTGGTGGGCAAGACAAACATTGTGCAGCTCGGTGAATCGCCTCCAAAATGCCGCGCGCCGATTCACATGCACGGGGGATAGATCCAGAACGCCATTCCCGAGCCATGCGTCGAGCGTGGGGCCACGCAACTCCAACCAATCCTCGGTCCAGCCCGTTTCCGGATCGGGCCGATAACGGTGCCAGTGACCGGGCGGGAGCAGAAACACCGAGCCCGCGGAGAGGCTCGTTCCTCCGCCCCTCAATTCCAGCCTCCCGCGCCCTTGCGATATGGCGACCAACTGGAAGGCGGAGAGGACCCTGCCCCGTTCCCAGGTGAAAGCGCGTCCCTCCGGATGCCGTGGCGGCGGGTAAGGTTCGCCGGGGGGTATGCGGGCATGACCGATCGCCGAGACATGGAATGTCCAGACGGCCTCCTGCGGGCCCGCGGGAAAATACTCGAAATAATTTTTGATAGGTATTTATATGACTCGGAAATCTCCTTGCGTGCAAGGCAACGTGACATTTTGTGGATGTGATATTTCTATATGTCACGACCTATGCGCTTTCATCCACCGTCCTCCCGGTCGTCCGGCGGGACAAGGTTCCGGTCATCATTCTGAACCTCCAGCCAACTCCTGCAATCGACTATGCGGCGTTCAATGCGATGAGCGACCGCACTCGCATGACCGGCGACTGGCTCGCCCATTGCTCCGCGTGCCCGGTTCCCGAAATCGCCAACGTGTTCAAGCGGGCGGGCATTCCATTCCACCAGGTCACCGGCGTGCTCGGGGAGGATCCGGCTTGCTGGAGCGAAATCGGCGCATGGTTCGATGACCCGACACGCGCGATCATGGAGGAGCTTGTGCGCGGCGGCTAACCAAGTCCTCGGAGGCCCTGCCAAAGCTAACTTAAAATCAGCTCGATCTGGCTACGCTTTCCGCGCCACCTCTAGGCCGCATCCATTGCTTTAAGCGATCCATACGAAGATTTTGGAATTTGACTGGCAATCTGAGGCGGTGACACTCTGAACCCTGCAAAAAAGATTTGAATGGAATGAACTCCACGATATCCGACACCGGTTCTTTTGGTTTGTTTTCCGCATAACCATTATAAGCGTTGGCCACCGAGACCGTGGCGTAGTTATGCCAATTCCGCCATCCACACGGGTTGTCGCTGAATTGTTGAATAACCAACTCCCCCCGCGCAAGCGGGGCCAGCAGAAGTGTGCTCAGGATCGCGGCTTTTTTTATCAGGCGGATTGTCATGGGAGAACGGCAGAAAAAATGACAATGATTGCATTTATGGGGAGATTTGTCGGATAGCAAATTTTCGGCTCAGTTTGGGGTCAAACCATTCGGTCTACAGTGCTTTCCCGGATACACAGGCTGGTCTCGACGGAGTGGTGCCCGGGAGAGTATTTTTCGGTGCCATTCAAGACGTCGATCAAAAGATCGGCCGCGGAGTAGCCCATTTCGTGGAATGGCATCCGGACGGTCGTCAGAGGTGGGACACTGTTCTGGCATTGCTGGCTGTCGCTGAAGCCCACGACAGCGATGTCTCGCGGAATGTGGAAACCCCGTTCTCGCAGCGGCTTGAGACAATAGATCGCGAGTTCGTCTGTGGGGACCAAGATGGCGTCATGCTGGCGCAGGAGATCGGATTGGCGCACCCAGGCTGCCACGTCAGACGGATCCTGGTTGAGGGTAATCACCTGGCTGGGGGAAGCAGGCAAGCCGGCTTCCCTCAAACCATCCAGATAGCCATGCAGCCGGTCCTGAATGCACAGGAAGTTCCGGAGTTTTTCTGGAAGGAGAATGAGGGGTTTTCGTTTGCCTGTTTGCAGGACGTGCTGCACGCACATTTTGGCGGCGTGCCGGTTGTCGATATCCACTGAGAGCAGCTTCCGGGACAGCTCCTTGCTGAAACCAAGCAGGATAACCGGAGTTTGTTGGGCAAACTCCCGCAGGAAGGGAATGCTGTTGGTTGTCGGGTTGGTGTAGATGATCCCGTCCAGAAGATCGTTTTGAAAGGCATCGGCCATCCGGTCGGGGTGGCCGTATTTTCGGCGATCGTGAATGACCAGGTCGTAGTCCAGCATTTTTGGGTTGTCAAGGATGCCGCCAGCCAGGATGCCGAAGATCTGCGCGGTAAAATAAGCCTCGTCTCCAAAGACCGGTTGGGTGGCGCCGGTGCGGTGATGGGGAACCGAGAGTCCGATCAGGTTTGTTTTCTGGTAGGCGATGGCCCGGGCAAGGCGATTTGGCCGGTAACCCAGCTTCTTGGCAACGGCATACACCCGCTCGATGGTCTTAGCCGCAATGGGAAACTGATCTGTTCGCTTGTTGATGACCCGGGAAACCGTGGAAATACTCAGATCGCACTGTTGCGCAATATCTTCGAGTCGTACCCGGTCAAAGGACAGCCTGCCCGACCTCTTTATGATTTTCCCTGAACTCATGACTATTGAATTACCGGTAAGGTGACTGAAATCCGGGAAGAATGCCAGTGCTTGTTTTTGCAGGAAGCCTCGCTTCACGGCCAATTCATGAAGCGGTGTTGAACGGAGGGCGAGAGGCAAAGATGGCACGGAAGGGATAGCGGTGGTGGTTTGCGTTCATGGCAGAGAAGAAGTCGGAGGTGGTTTTGTGGTGTGGGC
>JBAYWC010000146.1:0-5510 GCA_041674265.1 Terrimicrobiaceae bacterium | reverse complement strand
CGACTCCAAACTGCAATACCTGATCACCGCCCACGACCCCGATGGCGGCCGCTTCACGATTTCCAGCCGGGTCGAGGGCGAGGAGGATGGCGTCTTGCGCCATTGCCGGGGGCGGATGCTTCCTCAAACCGAATCGCGTCCTCCGACTTTCGATCTCGGCAAACTCAAGGCGGAATGCCCGCGCGCGGTTGCCGTCCCGGACTTCTATCAGCGGCTGCAGCAGCGGGGTCTGTCCTACGGGCCGAAATTTCGGCCCTCGGTGGAAATCTTCGTCGGCGAGGATTGCTTTTTTGTGAAAATGGATGCCAGCGATGTCGCCGGCGAGCAAATGCACCCTCTGCATCCGACGCTCTTTGACGCCGCCATTCAGCCGGTTCTCTATTGCTCGAAAGGGGACCGGCTTTTTGTCCCGTTTGGAATCGACCAATTCGAGTATTAT
Organism: Terrimicrobiaceae bacterium; assembly: GCA_041674265.1. GTDB lineage: Bacteria > Verrucomicrobiota > Verrucomicrobiia > Chthoniobacterales > Terrimicrobiaceae > QYQL01. The sequence goes on along the minus strand of JBAYWC010000146.1, from coordinate 5,071 downwards.
TCCCGCCCGGCGATGGGCGAGTGCTTTGTCTTCGGAAGGCTTGTCAGCCAGAGCGAGACCATGATCGTCGCGAATATCTGGCTGATGGATTCCGCCGGGACAGCGCACGCGCACGCCCGTCGAATTTCCTGCCAGGTCATCGACACGGAGCAGAAGGCTCCGGAGAAGGGTTTGTTTTATCAGTTGGAATGGAGGCCCGCGCCTTTGGAGGAAACAGAGGGGGAGGTGGAGGGATCGGAATTGATCATCGTGACGGATGCGGATGACCCCGATCAAAAGCTCGCGGGGGAACTTGCCGCAAGGCTGCCCGAAGCCGTCACTTTCAACCCGGGAACAGAGCCGGCGGAAGGCCTCGGCAAAGACAGGTGGGTTCGTCTTATCGGCCAGGAACCGCGGCGCCACCGGTTCGTGGTGCTCTGGGGGTCCCCATCAAACAAAGCGGGAGACTCCGCGGAATCCGTTCGGGGCTCGGATGAGAGGGTGATCGGATTTCTCCAGGCTGCCGGAACATGCCTGGGAGCAGCCGACATCACCTTTGTCACCCGCCGGGCGCGTGAGGTGGAGCCGGGCGAGCCGATTGTCAACCTCCCCGCCGCGTCTGCGGGGGCGCTCGGTCTCGTCGCGCAGAACGAGCACGAGGGGCTCAGGTGCCGCACGATAGATACTGACGGAGACGATGCCGGGGAAACGGCGGGGCGAATTCTGGCTGAAATCCGCGCCCGAAGTCATGGGGACATCGCCTATCGCAATGGAACCCGCTTCGAGTGTGTGCTCGCCGCGATCAGCGAGAATGGAAAAGAGGCGGAACTCGTGTCCGAAACCGTGGAGGAACCGGTCGAATTGAAGCTGGGAACCAAGGGCAAGTTGGATTCCCTGAGGTTTGAGCGTTCCTTGCGCACGGTCCCCGGAGAAGGCGAGATCGAGATCAGAATCCACGGCTCGGCCTTGAACTACAAGGACCTCCTGAAGATCGACGGGCGCATCCATCCGACCGCGCTTGAAAGCACCTTCAATGGGCCGGATTTCGGCATGGAATGCATGGGCGTTGTCGTTCGCTCCGGGCCCGGAAGCCAATTCCAGCCGGGCGACAGAGTGGCGACAATCCTGCAACGTGGATTCCGAACATATGCGACGGTTCCGGAAACCTTCGTGGTCCGGCTCCCGAAGGGCATGGGCATCGAGGCGGCCGGGATCCCGGTGGTCTATCTGGCCGCATACCGCGGGCTGGTCGAGATCGCGCGCCTCCAGCCCGGCGAACGGGTGTTGATCCATCATGCCACGGGCGGAGTCGGTCTTGCGGCCATCGAAATCTCGCGATGGATTGGCGCGGAAATTTTTGCCACCGCCGGCTCCGGCGAGAAGAAGGATTTTCTCAGAAACTACGGGATCGAACATGTTTTTTCCTCGCGAGACCTGGATTTCGGCCAGCGGATCCGCGAGGTCACGAACCATGAGGGGGTGGACGTGGGCATCGGCGCGCAGACCGGCCAAGCCCTCCATCTGAGTCTCGGCTTGTTGCGGCCCGGAGGGCGTTACATTGAAATCGGCAAGAGGGATATCGCCGAGGACAACGGGCTGCCACTCAGACCATTCAACCGGAATGTGGTTTTCGCGGCTGTCGACATTGACCGGCTCACACACGAGCGCCCGGAGGAAACCCGGCGTGGGCTGCAAACCATCTTCGGGCATTTCGCAAAGGGCGATTTCAAACCCGGTCCTTCGCGGCTTCTGCCTGCCCGGAACATCCGCGAGGGCTTTCGGGAAATGGCGCAAAGCCGCCACATCGGGAAGCTTGTTGCCGACTTTTCGGATGGAGAAATCGAGATCCTCGAGAAGCCTGAATCCGGGCATGGAATCCGGAGCGACGGATGCTACGTGGTCACCGGAGGCACATCCGGGTTCGGACTTCTCACCGGACGCTGGCTGGCGGAACAGGGCGCCGGGCGGGTCATTCTCGTCAGCCGCTCGGGTCGAAACGCCCCCGCTTTCGCCGGCCCGGACGTTTCCCAATTGGCCGGCAATCCCAGGATTGAGGTCATGGCTGCGGACGTGACCGATGCGGGCCAGGTGCGGGACTTGATTTCCGGCGCGAACACGGGAGGGCTCCGGCTTCGAGGCGTCGTTCACAGCGCCATGGTTCTTGACGACGTGATGATGGCCGAGCTGACCAGGGAGCGCTTTCGAAAAGTGTTCGGACCCAAAGTGGTGGGCGCATTCCACCTGGCCGACGCCCTCAAGGGGAACGAGGCGTTGGATTTTCTGGTGTTTTACTCATCCATTTCGGCGGTGGTCGGAAACCGGGGACAGACAAGTTACGTCGCGGCAAACGGCGCGCTGGACGTTTTGGCCCGCCGCTTGCGCTCGGAGGGGATGCCTGCCATCTCGATCAACTGGGGGGCGTTGGCGGATACCGGAGTCGTCGCCCGGGATGAGCGCCTCGGAAGTGTTCTCTCTTCCGGTGGGATAACCGGGCTTGGGGACAGGGAGGCGCTCAGCGCGCTTGATAAGGCCATCCGCCTCGCGAAGCCGCAAGTGGGCATATTCCGGATCGACTGGAAGAAGTGGCACAATGCCAATCCCGGCCTGGCGGAAGACCCGCGTTTCCGCGAGCAGCGCGTCCAGTCCCAGGCCGACAATGGAAGTGATGCCGCCTCGCAGATTCGGCGGACGCTTGTCAACTCCTCCAAGGAGCAACGGCTCCGCGCCCTCGAGGATCATTTGCAGGATGTTCTTGCGAGCACTCTCAGGATGTCCAAGGAGGGGATTTCTTTGAAAAAGAAACTCAACGAGATGGGCGTCGACTCCCTGATGGTCCTCGAACTGGGGCTCGGGATCCGGGAGCGGATCGGGGTCAACTTTTCCGCGATGGAATTCCTCAAAGGGCCAACGCTTGAGCAACTCGCCTCTCTCGCCGAAAATAAAATCTGGAATCACCAAGGAAAAGACATCTCAACTTAAACAAAGGATCAGTTGTGGAAACAGCTCTCACTGGCATCGACAGCGTCGTGGCATTTACAAACACGTCCGGCAACAAAGGACGCGGAACCCTCGTGCATATTTCGAGATCCATCGCCGTTCTTGAAGTTTACAATCCCTATTCGTTGATCCAGCTCAGCGAAGTGCTCCAGGAACTGATCGTCATCCGGGGCGAGCATATTCTCTACAGCGGAAAGGGCGTGGTGACGAGCATTGTGACAACCGGCCTCATGGTCATCGTTTCGGTGACACTCATCGATCCCTGGAGCAATTTCGATCACCTTGAACCAGGTCCGGCGCTCCGCGGCGAGATCCAGAAATTCGTCCACGATTGGGAGGAGGGGCTCGATCTTTCCGAGAGTTATCAGTTCGTGGTCAACAAAATGGCGAACTTTATGGCGGAGGCGAGCCGGTGGATCCAGGAGGCCGAAACGGCCATTGTGGGCAATGCTGCCCTGGAGACGGAACGAGCCGTCCAGTTTCGAAATTCCATCGAGGAACCCGTCGCCGCAAAGCTCAGGAATCTTCTGGAGATCTTCGAGCGGGAGGCCGCCCTGGTGCCACCGGAGGAATCGACGGTTTACAAGGCTTTCGTACGGAGGGAACTCCACCCGTACATGCTGTGTGCGCCGTTCGCCTACCGGTGTTTCACCAAACCGCTCGGGTATGCCGGCGACTACGAGATGGTGAACATGATGCTCAAGGAATCTCCGGATATCGGCAACAACACCTATGCCCGTATCTTCCACGATCTTCAGACCGATGTCGCGGCGGCCAAAGCCCACTGCAACCGCATCACGATTCTTGGAAATTTCCTCGACGAAGAATCACAACGGGTCATCGAAGAACAGAGGATCTTTACCGTTCTCAGCGTGGGATGCGGCCCTGCGGTCGAAATCCAGCGATTCATTCGCAACAACGATCTTTCCGGCCAAAGCGCAATTCATCTGATGGACTTCAATGAGGAAACGATCGGATATGTGCAGAAACGGACCAACGATTCGGTGGTCGAATCCCACCACCAACCAATGCTCAAATTCATCCTCAAATCCATCGATGAACTCCTGAAGGACGTGCATCAGGAGGTCGAAGGATTTCTTCCAGCCTACGACATGATTTATTGTGCCGGATTGTTCGACTACTTTCCGGATAATGTCTGCCGCAATCTGGTGCATTTGTATCATCGCTGGGTGCGTCCCGGCGGTCTCTTGGTCACGACGAACGTGCATCCCAGGAATCCGGAGCGGTACACAATGGAACATCTGCTCGATTGGTATCTGATCTATCGGGATGAAAAGCAGATGGGCAATCTCACCCCGCGGGGAACGGAGCCTGATGTGTTCGCCGACGGGACCGGGGTCAACGTGTTCATGACCATTCGAAAGGTCGAGTGAGTGTGGAAAATGCAGTCCCGGCAGGCGATCAATCGTTGGCCTACCGCGAATACGACCGCCGCCTGCGCATCCGATACCTGACCGTCGTCGATGTCGTGTCGCTTCTGTGTGTTCCGGGGGGCACCTTTCTCGATCATTTCGTATATCCCGAGAAAGTTCCTCTGTTCATGGCGATCCGGCTGGTGGTATCCGGCGCGCTGTTTGCCATCGTCATGCTTCTTGTTTATGGCAGGGAGCGATGTTCGCCGGCTGTGGTGAAGTGCCTGGGGGTCGCCTCCGCGCTGGTCATCAATTTTTCTTTTTGCCTGATGATCTTTCTCACGAACGGGGCGTATTCCCCCTACTATGCGGGACTGAGCCTCATCATCACCGGCATGGCGACTCTGTTGCCTTGGACGATGGCCGAGACCGCATTGGTCAGTACCGTGTCATTTGTCTGCTACGCCGCGGTTTGTGCGGCCAATCCGGGCTTTGCGCAGGCGCCAGCCCTTTCCATCTTTGCGAACAATTGCTTTTTCATCGCAGTCACGGGACTGATCTGCATGACCTCGACATCGTTTCTGTCTCGCGCAAGATTGGAGGATTTCCGGCTGAGGCACCGGTTGGATGTCCAGAACCGTGAGCTGCAGGACATGGACCGGGTCAAGACCCAGTTTTTCTCGAACATCAGCCATGAGCTGAGGACTCCGCTGACCTTGATT
>JBAYWC010000145.1:0-5674 GCA_041674265.1 Terrimicrobiaceae bacterium | reverse complement strand
GGAACTGACCAGTCTCCAACAAGGAGCAAAATGCTGACTGGAAAGCCGGATGCGGGAAATCCGCCTGTCCGGTTTGGAGGGAGGGGCGGGGAGTTGCATCTCCGCTCCTACCCCGATCTGTTTACAGCAAAGTGAACAGCATTGGGGTTAAGGGGTCTTTTGGATTATAGGAATCAAGCAATTTCCAGCGGCTTCAGCGCATGGCGGCGATCGGATTCTGCCATTTGAGGCTGCGGAAGCGGGCGAAGCCGGAGTCGGTGGATGCCAGGGTGCAGCTGTGTTCGAGCGCCAGCGCGGCGAGGTGCGCATCGGAGACGAGGTTGGCGGCGTCGGCCATGCGTTGATCGGCGGTCATGAGTTTGGCGGACCGAAGTGGATTTTGACCAAAGGCAAATTTGGCACTCGCCCTCGCATGGGCAAGCTGGTAGCAATCCGCGCATGAACCGTTCCTTGTTCCGGGCCGCGGCCGTCTGCGGCGTCCTGTTTTTCGCTGCCTGCGAGAAGCCGAAACCCGAGACGCCGCCTGTGGTCGTGACTTATACCCCGGCCATCCAGAAAGATGTGATCGCCACCAACGAGTGGGTCGGGCTTCTCGACGGCTATCTCAACACCGAGATCCAAGCCCAGGTCACCGGCTATCTTCTCACCCAAAACTACAAGGAAGGCTCGGCTGTGAAAAAAGGCGCCCTGCTTTTCACCATCGACCCCCGGCCCTTCCAGGCGGCTTTGGCACAGGCCCAGGCGAACTACGCGCAGGCCGTCGCGCAGGCGCAACTGCAGCAGATCACCCTCCAGCGCCAAGTCCAACTCTATCAGACCAAAGTCATCAGCCAGCAGCAATACGACACCTCGTACCAGGACACCCAGGCGGCGATCGCGGCGGCGGCGGCGGCCCAGGCCCAGATGCAGGCCGCCCAGGTCAACCTCGACTACTGCACGATCACGGCGGCCTTCGATGGCATCGTCGGCGTCGCGCAGGCGCAGATTGGCGATCTGGTCGGACCGGGGGGCAAGACCGCCGTTCTCACCCAGCTCTCGCAGGTCGACCCGATGAAAATGAATTTCTCGATTACGGAGGCCCAGTATCTCAAGGCCGCCGGGATCCTGGAGAAACTCCAGGAGAAAAACCCCAACGATCTGAAAGCTCGTCTCAAACTCAAGCTGGCCGACGGATCGGAGTATCCCGAGTCGGGAAAATTCGACTTCGTCAACAGGCAGGTGAACACCTCGACCGGCACGATTCAAATCACGGCCCTCTTTCCCAATGCGGGCAGCCTGCTTCGTCCGGGACTCTTCGCGCGGGTGATCGCGCCGGTTGAACAGCTGAAAAACGCGATCCTCGTTCCCCAGGCCTCGACGGTCGAGCTTCAGGGGACGTATTTTGTCAAAGTCCTGGGACCGGACAACACGGTGAAACCCGTCCCTGTCGAGCTGGGCCCTGTCGACGGCCAGTTGCAGGTCGTGCAGGGCGGCCTCAAGGCGGGAGACAAGGTGATTGTCGGCGGCACCGAAAAAGCGGCTCCGGGATCAAAAGTGATTGCCCAGCCGTATCAGGCCCCCGCTCCTTCACCCACCCCGGCGACCGCCAAATAACCATGTCGAACTTTTTCATCCGCAGGCCGATTGTGGCGATGGTCATCGCGATCATCACGGTGATCGTCGGTCTCGTCTCGATGGCCGGCCTGCCGGTCTCGCAGTTTCCGAACATCGTCCCGCCGCAGATCCAGGTGCAGACGACGTATGTCGGCGCCGATGCCCTCACGGTCGAGCAGTCCGTGGCCACGCCGATCGAGCAGCAAATGAGCGGGGTCGAGGGCATGGACTACATGTATTCGATCAATGCCAACAACGGCATGATGAACCTCAACGTCATCTTCGACACCTCCACGGTTCCCACGACAGACCAGATTCTCGCCCAGATGCGCCAGACGCAGGCGGCCTCCCAACTGCCCCAGGACGTGAGGAACTTCGGCGTCACCGTCGAGCAGGCATTGTCTTCGCCGCTGGGTGTGTTCGCCCTCTATTCGCCGAACGGGACATTTGATCCCACCTTTCTGGCAAACTACGCCTACATCAACATCAACGATCCGCTCACCCGCATCAATGGCGTGGGCAGCGTCAGCATTTTTGGTGCCGGACAATATGCCATGCGCATCTGGGTGAAGCCGGACCGCCTCGCGACGTTGAACATCACGATCCCGGAAGTCATCAATGCCGTGAACGCCCAGAACAACGTCAATCCGGCGGGACAGATCGGCGGCGAGCCCGTTCCAGCCGGACAGGTTTTCACTTTCACCGTCAACACAACCGGCCGTCTGGTAACGCCGAAAGACTTCGAGGAGATCGTGATCCGGGCAAACAGCGACGGGTCGATTGTGCGTGTGGGCGATGTCGCCCGCGTGGATCTGGGCGGGCAGATCTACAATCTCCAGGGCCGGTTCAACGGGCAGAACGCGGCCATCGTCGCCGTCTATCAACTTCCGGGCTCGAACGCCGTGGACACGATGAAGCAGGTCCGGGCCTTGTTCGAGAAGCAGGCAAAGTTGTTTCCCGATGATTTGAAATACGAGGTTGCCCTCGATACCACGCTGGCGATCACCGAGGGCATGAAGGAGATCGTGAAGACCCTCTTTGAAGCGATGGTCCTGGTGATCATCGTCGTCTTCATCTTCCTGCAGGGCTGGCGGGCAACCCTGATTCCCCTCATTGCCGTGCCGGTGTCCCTGATCGGCACATTTGCCATTTTTCCCATCCTGGGATTTTCCATCAACACGCTGTCGCTGTTCGGCCTCGTGCTGGCCATCGGGCTGGTCGTGGACGATGCCATCGTCGTGGTGGAGGCGATCGAGCACCACATCGAGGAGGGGCTCTCGCCGAAAGACGCCGCCTTCAAAGCGATGGCACAGGTCTCCGGGCCGGTCGTCGCGATCGCCCTGATTCTGGCCGCTGTCTTCATTCCGACGATCTTCATTCCGGGAATCACAGGCGCGATGTACCAACAGTTCGCCGTCACCATGGCCGTCTCGGTCCTGATTTCGGCATTCAACGCGCTTTCTCTCAGCCCGGCCCTGGGAGCCCTGCTCCTCAGGCCGAGGAAAGAAGCCACCGGACCGCTCGGGGCATTCTTCCGGGGATTCAACAAGGTTTTTGGGACCGCCACCGATGGCTACGCCTCGATCTGCCGCGGGCTCATGCGAAAGTTTGTCATCAGCCTGCTTCTGCTGGCGGCGTTGGCCCTTGCGGGTCTCGGGCTGGGCGCCCGGATGCCGACCGGATTCATTCCCGAAGAGGATCAGGGGTATCTTTTTGGAGTCGTGCAGCTCCCGCGCGCCTCGTCGCTCCAGCAGACCGCCGCCGCCTCCGCCGACATCGAGAAGATCCTCGAGAAGACCCCGGGTGTCCAACACGTCACCTCGATCATCGGCTTCAACCTTCTCAGCACGGTCCAGAGCACTTACACCGGGTTTTTCTTCATCGCGATGGATCCATGGGCGGAACGGACAACCAAGGAACTCCAGATCGATGCCATCCAGGCCAACATCAATCGCGAACTCGTGGGCCTTGCGAAGCCCACGGCGGCCTTCGCGTTTCCGCCTCCGGCGATCCCCGGCATCGGCACGGCGGGCGGCGTGACCTTCATGCTCGAGGACCGCACCGGCGCGGATATCGAATTCATCGCGAAAAATACCCAGGTCTTCATGGCAGAGGCGAAAAAACGCCCGGAGTTTTCCAGCCTCTTCACCACCGCCCTCTGGGATGTTCCCCAAATCTATCTCGATGTGGATGAAGCCCAGGCCATGATCCAGGGGGTCAGCCTCTCGGACGCCTACGAGACCGTGCAGACTTTCCTTGGGGGATACTTCGTCAACTACTTCAACCGCTTCGGCCTCCAGTGGCAGGTTTACATCCAGGCCGAAGGCGAATACCGCACGGACATCGACAATCTCGGGCTCTTTTACGTGACCAACGACAAAGGCCAGGCCGTGCCGGTCAATTCCTTCATCCGGGCCAAGCGGTCCTTCGGGCCGGAATTCACGATGCGCTACAACATGTTCCGCTGCTCGCAGATCAACGCCGCCGTTTCGCCCGGCTATTCGACGGCCCAGGCGATGCGGGCACTCGAGGATGTCTTTGCGCAGACCATGCCGACGGGCATGGGATACGATTATTTCGGCATGTCGTATCAGGAGCAAAAAGCCGCCCAGGGAGTCCCCCCCACGGCGATTTTCGGACTCTCGCTCCTCTTCGTCTTCCTGATCCTTGCCGCGCAATACGAGAGCTGGTCGCTGCCGTTCAGCGTTCTCCTCACCACTCCGGTGGCCGTATTCGGCGCGTTTGCGGGACTGGCGATCCGCGGCATGCAGGACAATCTTTACGCGCAAATCGGGCTCGTCATGCTCATCGGCCTCGCCGCAAAAAATGCCATCCTCATCGTCGAATTCGCCAAGGATGAATACGAGAAAGGGAAATCCGCCCTGGACGCGGCCCTGGCGGGAGCCAAACTCCGTCTGCGACCGATCCTGATGACGGCCTTTGCGTTCATCCTGGGCACCGTCCCGCTGGCCCTCGCCTCCGGTTCGGGCGCCGTGTCCCGCCGGGTTCTGGGAACCACGGTCATCGGCGGAATGCTCGCCGCAACCTTCCTGTCGATCTTCCTCATCCCGGCATGCTTCTACGTCGTGGAGCGCTTTTTCGCCGGACGAAAAGAGGACACCCCGCCGCCCGCGGAGCCCCCCCAGGCACCCTGAATCCCGCCCATGACGGAAAAAGGCTCACGCACATGGCGCAGAGCGCGCAAAGCCACAGAAGATGAAGGAAAACGAATCTGGAGGAACCATGAACCCTTTGCGGACCTCGAGACCTTGGCGTGAAATTCTTTCTCCTTTCGCGGCTTTCCTCTGTGCCACGCTGCTCTTTTCCTCCTGCGCCTCCAAGCAACCGGGTTTCAGGGATCAGCCGGATTATTCCACAGCCTATCTCGGCCCCCATGGAGAAATCTTTTTCGCGACGCCAAGAGGACCCAAAAAACCAGCCGAGGCGGCTCCCGCCCCGGAACCCCAATGGACGTGGTCCGGCGACGGAGTCGGCGGCGCCCCGTCGATCGTCATCGATCTCAGCGACCAAATGGCGAAGTTTTACAAGGGAGGAATCGAGGTCGGCAGCGCTCCCGTCTCAACCGGACGCGAGGGATACAATACCCCCTCGGGAAATTTTTCGGTGATCGAAAAAGACCGCGACCACATCTCGACCCTCTACGGCGATTATGTCGATTCCAGCGGCGAGGTCGTCGTAAGAAATATCGGAATCAACAAAGACAAACGCCCTCCCGGCACCCGCTTCCAAGGTGCCCCCATGCCCTACTTCCTGCGGGTCACAGGGGCGGTGGGCATGCATGCGGGATATCTGCCCGGCTATGCCGCCTCCCACGGCTGCATCCGCCTCCCCCGCGGCGCCGCGGAAAAGTTCTACGAGAACGCCCGCTCCGGCACGCCGGTCAGGATCGTGCGTTGAGTAGAGGCTATAAATTTCTCCTGAGGAAATTTGTTCATTCTGGTGCGCGAGCACCGCCAACCAAACCAATGAACTGAAAAGTGTTCATCATGCCAACTGAATATCCAGCATGTAGAGAAGCGGACGGCGACGCGAGCAATCGCGGCAACGAAGCTCCGTGGAT
>JBAYWC010000144.1:0-5686 GCA_041674265.1 Terrimicrobiaceae bacterium | reverse complement strand
CGCACTTTTTCCTCATCCACTTCACGTCCCTGAACCACCATCGGCCATTGCATGGCCTCTCTTTGCTCTCAAATCCAGCTGTAGTCCAGCTTTTTTGCAACTATCAGAGATGCGCCCGAGCTTCACGGCTGGGGGTGGAAAGATCATCGAGCGATTGCCCAAAAAGCTGATGCTCCAACTCGTTGGCAATGGCGATGTCGTCAAGCGGCGTCTCGATGTATTCGCCCAACTCGGCATCGTGTTTCCGGGGCCGCTGCATCTGGTGCAGGAACGTCACCGCCAATATCGGGTTCAGGTATTTGGGATGATCGCGGCGGAACGCCAGCCGGTCGTCGCCGTAGGACAACAACGGCTCGAACGGGTTGACCACGGCCACCGGCTCAAGGAGCCGCTGCAAGGCGTGATGCTTGGCGAGGACCGCCTCGCGGGCCTTGCGCCGCTTCCTGCCATCCAGCGTGTGGCTCTGCCGCTGGGCCTCCAAAATGGCCTTGGTCTGCTCCGGGCTTTCATCGACCGACAGCAGCACATGCCGGCTTTTCGTTTCCGGGTCGGTGTCGGGATTGGTCGTCGTTTCAAAAACAGCTGCCGGCCCGTAAACCGTGTTGATCTGGGTTTCCAGCCGCCCGGTCAGCGCGTTCTTGATCGTGGATTCAATCACGAGTTTCCGCTCGCTGATGAGGTTGCGCAGCGCGTAGCGGGCTCCTTCGGCCCCGGCCACCGCCTCGTCGGTCAGCGCCTTCACCGTGGCCTTGAGGCGGGCGGCGGAGGGTTTCTCAATCGCGCATAGCCCGTAACGACGGCCCGCCACGGACAGCGCGAACCCTTCCGGCGTGATCGTGATTCTCTCTTCTCCAGCCGTTTCTTCATCTGCCCGTGCGGCCCGCACTCCAGGATCGGGACGATGACCCGGCCGTAAAAGCATTCGTTGCCTTTCTCGTTCAAGATCCCGATGGCCTGCAACTGCCCGATGATCTCCCCCGCCTTCGGCAACGCGTTCCTCAACGTCCCGTTGCAATAGCCGGCTTGGAACGTCTCCAACATCGCCGGATCATCCAGCCGCCGCGTTTTCAGGTAATCCAATCCGGCACGATCGTCCGAGCCGGACTGGCATCTGTGCAAGGTCTTCGCGTAAAAGTCTGCCACCCGGGCAAGCAGCTTCGCCCGTGTCGCCGGATCAACCTCGACGGCTGGAGAAGAGGGCTTTTCTTTTCCAGCCGTGGGAAGATCGCTCCCGCGTTGCACTCCGGGGATCGCGCAAAGCAGCTTCTGCGCTGCTTCCCGGTCGGTCAACTGCGCCAGAATGAACGCGTCCACTTTGTCCGTCTTCACCTGCGCCTCCGCGATGGTCCGAGTCTTGTAAGGATTGGCCAACACGATGTCTTTTCCATCCATCCCGCCCTCGAGCAAGGCGCGCTCCCGGCGCGAGTCTTTCAACCAAGGCTCCGCTTTCCTGCTTCCAGACCAGTTGAAAGATCTCTGCGTTGCGATCCATTCAGGCGCTGGGCTTGTCGAAGCGGGATTTTCCATTAAGCTGGCCCGGATGATTTCGAGTGATCCAGGATCGGTTCCGGATGCGGCCGGGCATTTTGGTCCCTACGGGGGGATGTTTGTGCCGGAGACGCTGATGACGGCGCTTCAGGAGCTGGAACGGGAATACCGGGCGGCGGCGGCGGACCCGGCGTTCCAAAGCGAGCTGGCCGGGTTGCTGAAGAATTTTTGTGGGCGTCCGACGCCGTTGTATTTTGCCGAACGCCTGACCGGGAAGCTCGGCGGGGCGAAGATCTACCTCAAACGCGAGGACCTGCTCCACACGGGAGCACACAAGATCAACAATGCCATCGGCCAGATCTTGCTGGCGCGACGGATGGGGAAGAGCCGGATCATCGCGGAGACCGGGGCCGGGCAGCACGGGGTGGCCGCGGCGGCAGCGGCGGCGAGGTTTGGCTTGGAGTGCGTGATTTACATGGGGGCCGTGGACATGGAACGCCAGGCGTTGAATGTGGCCCGCATGAAATTCCTCGGCGCCAGGGTCGTTTCCGTCACAGCCGGTCAGGCGACGCTCAAGGAAGCGATCAATGAGGCGATGCGCGACTGGGTCACGAATGTCCGGACCACGCACTACATTCTCGGCAGCGCGCTGGGCTCGCATCCGTATCCGATGATCGTCCGGGATTTTCACAAAGTGATCGGGGAGGAAACGAAACGGCAGATCCTCGAACGCGAAGGCCGGCTGCCCGGCCAACTCGTCGCCTGCGTTGGAGGAGGAAGCAACGCGATGGGATTTTCTAACGCTTTTCTCGGAGACGAATCCGTGCGGTTGACAGGCGTCGAGGCGGGCGGCGAGGGCATCGCGCGCGGCCGCCATGCGGCGAGATTCCAGGGAGGGAAACTCGGCGTCCTGCAGGGAACGAAGACATGGCTGCTCGCGGATGACGATGGGCAGATCGAGCTCACCCACTCGGTCTCGGCCGGGCTCGACTACGCGGCGGTCGGACCGGAACACAGTTATTATCGGGATCGGGGGAGGATCACCTACGACTTTGCCACCGACGACGAAGCCCTGGCGGCGTTCCGGACACTTTCGGAAGTGGAGGGCATCATCCCGGCGCTCGAGTCCGCGCACGCGATCGCCCATGTCATCAAGCTGGCTCCCTCCCTCGCCGCGGACCGAATCGTGATCGCCAACCTCTCCGGCCGCGGAGACAAAGACGTCCAACAAGTGGCGGAGATGCTGCTCTGAGCCATGAGTGGCACCGCGGAAAAGTTGATCCCGTTCCAGCCCGATGATCTGCCAGGCGGACAAGTCGAGTCGGCCATCCGAAAATCCCGGGAGTACCTGCTTTCGCTGCAACATCCCGACGGGCATTGGGAAGGGGAGTTGCTTGTCGATGCGACGCTTTGCTGCGACACGATTCTTTACATGCACTGGAGCGGGCGCGTGGACGCGGAACTCGAGCGCAAGTGCGCCGACCATATCCGCAAACGCCAGACCGGGGACGGCGGGTGGAATATTTTTATCGGGGGGCCTTCCGAGATCAACGCTTCGGTGAAGGCTTATTTTGCCCTGAAACTCGCGGGCGATTCCCCGAATGCGATCTGGATGCGCGAGGCGAGAGCCAACATTTTGAGGCTGGGCGGCATCCCGCAAATGAACACCTACGGAAGGCTCTACCTCGCCTTGCTCGGACAGTTCCCCTGGGAATATGTGCCGACGCTTCCACCGGAAATCTTCCTGCTGCCGAACGGGTTCTTTTTCAACATCTACGAAATGTCGGCGTGGAGCCGGACGATCATCGCCCCGCTCGCCATCCTGAACCATTACAAGCCCGCCCGCACATTGCCGCCGGCCCTCCACCTCCACGAGCTCTACCCGGCCGGCCTCGAGAATACCGACCTCTCGCTGAAAAAGGACCCCCGCTTTTGGGCCTGGAGAAATTTTTTCCTCCGCTGGGATGCGGCGCTCAAACTTTACAACCGGTTTCCCTTTCATCCGTTGCGCCGCCGGGCATTGAAGAAGGCGGAAGCATGGATGACGGAGCGCATGGGCGAGGGAAGCGAGGGCCTCTCGGCCATTTTTCCCGCGATGCTCAACGCCATGATGGCCCTGCGGGCGCTCGGCTACGCGGACGATCATCCGCTCATGAAAAAAGCGTGGGACGACCTCGCCGGACTCTTTGTCGAGGACCGGGAGGATTTCCGCATCCAGCCCTGCCTCTCACCGGTGTGGGATACGGCGATCACGACGATCGCCCTCGGGGAATCCGGCCTCGGCGGCAAACATCCGGTCCTCCTGCGCGCGGCGAAGTGGCTTGAGGATCGGGAAGTCCGGTTCCGCGGCGACTGGGCGGTGCGCATGCCGGACGTGGAGCCCAGCGGCTGGGCGTTCGAGCATGGCAACAAGTATTACCCGGACACCGATGACACGATGATGGTGCTGATGGCCCTCCGGCAGGTGGAACCGGAAAATGAGTTTGCCCGCAAGGCGCAGTTTGCCCGGGCGCTCAAGTGGCTCATGGCCTTCCAATGCCGCGATGGCGGCTGGGCGGCCTTCGACAAGGATGTCACCGCCTCGTGGCTCGAACATGTGCCATTTGCCGATCACAACGCCATCCTCGATCCCACGTGCAGCGACCTCACGGCGCGGGTGCTCGAACTCCTCGGCGCCATCGGCCACGACCCGCGCACACCGGAAGTCCGCCGCGCCCTGGCCATGCTCCGGAGAACGCAGGAACCCGACGGCTCCTGGTATGGACGCTGGGGGGTGAACTATATCTACGGCACCTGGCAGGCGCTTCGCGGGCTTGCCGCCATCGGGACGAACATGGAAGAGGAGTGGATCCGGCGGGGCCGCGATTGGCTCGAGAGTTGTCAGAATGACGATGGCGGTTGGGGGGAGACCTGCGAAAGCTACAATTTTCCCGCGCTCAAAGGCCGCGGTCCCAGCACCGCCAGCCAGACGGCCTGGGCGCTCATGGGCCTTTGCTCCTGCGGGGACGCGTCACGCGATTCCATCCGGAAGGGCATCGAATGGCTCGTCAAAAGCCAGAATGCCGACGGTTCCTGGACCGAGGACCACACCACCGGCACCGGGTTCCCATGTGTTTTCTACCTGAAGTACGACATGTATCGAAACCACTTTCCACTCCTGGCCCTGGCGACCTACATCCGTATGGCGACAGGCGGCGCGGAGTGAGCATTTGCCTCCGCGCCGTATGGTGCCGCGCGATTTGCGGGAATTTTAACCCGTCTTTCTCAACTGGAGGGTAAGAAGAGCGGCGAAGCCGCATAAAATGGGGATCGGGATCAAAAGGTCTTCACTACAGAGCGTGGGGTGATGTCATGAGAGAAGGGTGCCATTGGAGGTGATTTTTGGTGGCGGCTGCTCGGGGAGTTGGAGGCCGAGTTTTTGAAAGCCGCCTCGATTTCGGTGAGCTGGATGTAAAGGTTCCAAAGCTTGGCCGGATCCTGGTCGCAAAGGTTGGTTCGCAGCAGATAGCGGCCTTCGCGGCGCCGGGCATTGCGAAGTTTTTCCCGGTTGAGCCGGAACGAGAAGGCGGCCGCGCGCTTTTTCCCGCGAAGCGAGGGCAACTCGAAGCCCAGGAGACGCCAAGCGGCACGATAGCGCTCGCGGGCCTCGCCGAGTTTGAGCAGAAGATCCTTGGCCGAAAGCTTCATGGCGTGAAGTTCCTTGAGCCGGTGCAGCAGGCCGCGCAGTTGGCGCAGGCGCATCGAGCGTTCCTTGGCCACCCGGTCGCGGCTCTGGGCAAAGACATAAAGTTGCCCCGTCGGCGTGGAGTTTGACATCCACTCCATCGCGCACGTTTTTCCAAGGCTTCCCGAGGAGGCCGGCCTCGTATTTTTTGAGCCGCTGGTGATTTTCGCGCTGGCGGCGGGGACTTGGCGCAAGGCGCATTGGACATGGGCGGCAGTGATGGAGGACTCTCCGAGTCTCGCGGCGGTGATCCAGGCGGCCTGGGCCATCGGAGAGGTGCGGCACTTTGATCGCCCCGAGAAGCTCGTGGCTTACATCGGGCTCAATCCCGGTCAGCGCCAAAGCGGGAATGGAAAAAACATCAAGCTCGGCGTCGGCAAACGCGGGCGCGGGGACATGCGCCATCTCCTCATCCAGGGGGCGCAGGCCGTCCTGCGAATGGGCGGGAACACGCCGCTGGGAAAATGGGGCTGG
>JBAYWC010000143.1:0-5801 GCA_041674265.1 Terrimicrobiaceae bacterium | reverse complement strand
CCCCCCCCGGCAAGGAGTCTTCTCGGGCGAAATCCGAATATGAGGTGGGCGCGAAGGCGACCTGCTTTTGAGCGCGTGATGAAAATATTTTCAGCCTAAACATAAACATTGACCAAAATGAAAAAACCAAAAACCTCCAAAAAACAACAAGTCGCCGCCGCCGCCATCGCCAAAGCCTGGGGCTTATCGCCTGGGCGCGTCAGCCAACTTGTTCGAGACGGGATGCCGCTGAACAACCTTGAAGACGCCCGCGAATGGCGACGCTCCACTTGGGATATTTCTCGAAGTCCGCTGCCTGATTATTTGTTGGAACGCGCCGAAAGATGCTGCCCTCAAACTCTGGTCGGAATCCATCGCGTTTCGCTCGTCGGGAGAAAATTCCATTTCATTCCCATTGGGTCTGATACCCCGAGGCTTGCCTCGGCTTTTTGTCGTGCGGTAAAATCATATTCTTAAATGCCTCGGGGCTTGCCCCGAGGTTGTTTGCTCAACACCGACACCGACAAAGCGATTTTTGCACGGATAGCGGACGCGAATCTGCCTGGAGTTGCCTGACGAAGACTGGATCCCCCTCGGAGTATTGCGGGGGCTTCATGAAGTTCGAAGCGGGCGAGGCTTTCTCCAGGAGGTGGCTGCTCACTTGCCAAACACGCCGGACTTCAACCATTTCTTCGCCACCTTGCGCAGCGAACGCAGACTCACTGTTTGCCAAGAGGCTGCGGGCTTGCTCTATGCCAGCTTGAAGGCCCGACTTTCCGATGATCTGGCCAACATCGATGAACTGAACAGCTTTGATATCTGCGCCGCTGACGGCCATTGGCATCGCCCACCAGCTCCTTCTCGTTTTTGAGGACATGCTTGAAAAAGATTGTGCCATTCGGCCCGAAGTGGAACTTGCTCGTCGAGCCAAGCGCATCAAAAGTGAAATTCCGTTCTGCAAGAAATCCCATCGCCCGTTCCCGTCTCTGCGAGCTTGCGCCCTGCGTCTTACACAGCGCACTGTCAAGCTCCTGCGCCGGGGTTGCGGGCTTCCCTCCCTCGCGGGGCTCCCCGGGTCGATCTTATCGCAATCCTCAGGCATTCCTATGCTTCTTATTAGCATGCGCTTTCAACACCGTTGGAAAACAGGGAAGAAACGGATCGAATCTTCTGTCAGTTTTTCGAATGCATCGCGTGCGCGTGCGGGGATGCTCGCCCCCTGTAAGAACCCCTGATTCATCGAGGGAATATTCGATCAGCGCTTTTTCCGAGGGACAGGAAATTTCGTGCCGGCATCTTTTCCGGCCAGCGCGGCGGCGATCTGATCCGGCTTTCTGCCATCGAGAATGGTGCAGGAGATTCCGGATCCGACGGCGAGTTTTACCGCTTCCAGCTTCGTTTTCATGCCTCCGACGGATTCCTCGCCTTTGTCCGGCCGGACAAGGCGAGCGGCGGCGGCGATGTCCCGGACCTCGGGAACGCGCTTTCCGCGCGCATCCTGAAGCCCGTCCACACTGGTCAGGATGACCAAGTGATCCGCCAGGGCGAGCTGGGCCACCTCGGCGGAAAGCCGGTCGTTGTCGCCGAACCGCAATTCCTCGACAGCGACCGAGTCGTTTTCGTTGACGATCGGAATCATCGAGCCGGAGGAGAGGAGGCGGTCAAGAGTATTGCGGGCATTCGCTCGGTGCATCCGGCTGTCGATGTCGCCATGAGTGAGAAGAAGCTGGGCGACATGCAGGCCATGCGCGCGAAAGGAAGCCGCGTAAAGCCGCATCAATTCCGGCTGCCCCGCGGCCGCGCAGGCTTGCTTGCCGGGGAGGTCTTCCGGACGCCGCGGGAGCCCCAGGACACGCACGCCCGCGGCAATGGCCGCGCTGCTCACAAGGATGCAGGATGTTCCGGATTTGTGAAGCTCCGCCACTTCGCGGGCGATGCGGCGGAATTGCGCGGAATCGAGCGCGCGACCGCCGGCCCGCGAAAGGACCCCGGTTCCCAGTTTGATGACGAGACGTTTCATTCCCATTGGGTCTGATACCCAGAGGCTTGCCTCGGCTTTTTGTCGTGCGGTAAAATCATATTCTTAAATGCCTCGGGGCTTGCCCCGAGGTTGTTTACTTATTTCGGGGCGATCATTTCCAAGAATCCGCTCTCCAGCGCAAGACCTTCCTGCACTCCCCTCGCCAGCAGGCCGCGGGTGCGATCGAGGGCGGCGAGCCGCTTGAAAAGCAGTTCTGGAGGATTGGACTTCGCAAGGCCGGAGATCGGCTCCGGGCAGGGATTGGACGGCAGATGATGACATCTGAGCGCGGCGGCAAGAACTTCCCCGGCCGCCTGCATGAGGTTCTCGCGTTCCCGGAGCACCGCCGCCTCGGCCTGGGCTTTGATCTGGTCCTCCCGTGATTCCTCCCACTTGGAGTCCGCGGAATCCCGGTAATGCTTGAGTTGCTGCTTCAATTCCCCCTCCAACTCGCCCGTAACCTTCTCGCGGATCGCAGCGGTGGCTTTTTGAAAAGCCCGCGTGAAGCGCATTCCGGCGGCAATGTCGGGACCATCGGGCCGCAGCAAAGCCTTCACCAGCGCTTCTGCCACGGAACGCTCTCCCTCGCTCCTGGGAGCGGGGCCAGCCGCGCGGAGCGGAACGGCAATGCAGCGTGAAATGATGGTGTCCATGATCGCATTGGGAAGCGAGGTCAGAAGAAATATGTGGCAGCCCGGCGGGGGTTCCTCGAGGGTTTTGAGGAAGGCATTGGCGGCCTGCGGTTGCAGCCGGTCGGCATCATGGATCACCGCGACCTTCGTGCGTCCTCGCATCGGCTTCATCTGGAGCGACTGCTCCATGTCCCGCATTTGCTCGATCACAATCCGGCGGGATTTCGACTCCGGGGCCACGCTGTGATAATCTGGATGCGCCAAGACCTCATCCGCCGTGACGCCAAGAACGACGCCGGCCATTTGCGCGGTCAGCCACTCCTTTCCGGAACCACCGGATCCGGCCAACAAGTACGCGTGTGCGAGTCTTCCCGCGTTCCACGCGGTTTTCAATCGTTCCAAGGCATTCTCTTTCAGCAGGGCCATCGAACCTTCCATCTTCACGCGACCGATTCTTCAAGTCGATGGGATTTTCCGATCCCCCCCGCAAAAAAAAGTGCCTCTCCGAAAGGTGCAGAGTCCAAGGGGAACGGGCGGGACGCCCGTTTGGAGACGGGAATTCGAATCGGAGGGTTGCGCCGCCCATGCCCCCTGGCCAGACCTGTGCGCTTGCGCCTTTCGGAGAGGCGTCCCCCGGATTGGGGGGGGAAATCGTCGCTCGCCGTGGCGGCATCGATCTGCTAGGTTCCCGGGCAAGCTCATGAATATTCTCATTGTTGGGGCGGGTATTGGCGGGCTGGGGCTGGCGGCGCTTTTGAAGCAGCGCGGCATTCGGTGCGATGTCGTCGAGCGGGCCCAGAACCTGGAACATGCCGGGTACATGCTGGCGCTTTATCCGATGGGCAACCGCGTGTTGCACGGACTCGGAAAGTTCGACGAGTTTGTGACCCGCAGTTCGCCGTTCAACACCTATGAGGTCCACAACGGCCACGGCGAACTCCTGCACCGGTTCGATGTTTCCAGGATCAGTTCGGAATTCGGCTACACCGGCCAGGTCTTGAGAAAAGACCTCCTCGGTATCCTGCGGTCCGCGGCGCCGGACGTGCCGTTGCGCATGGGGACCGGGCTGGAGCATCTGGAGCAGAAAGGCAAAGGGGTGAACGTCCGCTTCAGCGATGGCTCGACGGGAGTTTACGACGCGGCGATCGGCGCCGACGGGATCCACTCGAAAACCCGGAGGATCATTTTCGGGGAGGAACCGGACCACGAGACCGGATGGGGGCTTTGGGTCTGGTGGACCAATGTGGAAGTTCCAAGGGACACTGTCCGGGAATACTGGGGGAAGGGCCGGTTTGTCGGGCTCTATCCCACGCCGATGGCCGTGGGAGCCGTGGCGGCGGGACCGAAAAGGCTCCTCGGCCCCGAAGCGATTTCCGGCGACGGGTTCCGCGTCCGCGAGCTGTTCTCGTCGATGCTCGGCGGCGGCGCGGAGGTGATGAACAGCTTTCCCGAAAAAACGGACGACCTCTTCTTCTGGGATCTCAGCGATTACCGCAGCCATCGGTGGACGAGCGGGCGCGTGGCCCTGCTCGGAGACGCATCCTGCGCGTTTCTTCCCACGGCTGGCGTGGGGGCCTCGATGGCGCTGGAATCCGCCGCGGTGATGGCCGACGAATTGTCCCGCACGGACGCGAAGTTCGTCGCCAAGTCATTTTCCCTTTATGAGAAGCGGCGCCAACGGCGGGCGGAACTCGCCCAGGACGATTCCCGGAAGCTTGCTGTCTGGATGGCCACGGACTCCGCCCCGCTGGTCTGGACCCGCGATCAGTTCATGAAAGTTGCGACGATGGAGTCCCTCGTCCGGAACATCGCCCACAGTTTGGGAGAGCCGATCTGATTTTTACTTCATCAAAAGCGCGGCGCGCGCGCGCTTGATTTCGCCGGTGATCTTGCGGTGGAGACGGGCGGACATGCCGGTCACCCGGCGGGGAAGGATCTTTCCGCTCTCGGTCACGAAGCGTTTGAGGAGGTCGGGGTTCTTGTAATCGATCGCCTCGAGGTTGAGGTCCACGCGGCGGCGCGGCATCGAGCGGTTGGCTTTGCGGAAATTGGTCCGGCGTTGAGGAGTTTTCGGCTGCATGGCAGATTATTTGATTTCGCGGTGGAGCGTGTGGCGCTTGAGGAAGGGATTGTATTTCTTCTTCTCCAGGCGGTTCGGCGTTTGCGGGCTCTTTTTGTTGCGTGTGGTGATGTAACGCGAAGCGGGCTTCCCTTCGGCTTTCGCCTCGGTGCATTCGAGAGTGATGTTTTCCTGTGCCATGTGCTAGTCTTTGCTGTCGGTTGATGAATCGTCGTCGTCGCCTTCGCCGCCCTCGTCGTCGCCCAACCCGAAGAGCGAAGCGACCGGTTGGCGGACCCGGCTATAACGGTTCTTTTTTTCGATCTCGGCCTGGCACTCCACCGTATAGCGGGTAAAGGGCAGGGCTTCAAGGCGCGCGTGGAGGATGGGTTTGCCGGATATTTCGCAAATCCCGTACGATCCGGTGGCAATGCGCTTGAGCGCCTCGTCGATTTCGTAAAGCGAATCCTGTTCCTGCGAGAGGAGACTGAGGGCGAAGTCCCGGTCGTAGGCATCGCTGCCGGCATCCGCCTGGTGCATCCCAAACGCCGAAGCCTCGCTGCCCTCCGCGCGGGAGCGGAGGCTGTCCTTGGCAACGCCGTTCATCGAATCCAGGAGCGTGTCCTTGAGCGTCAAGAGCCGGGCGCGTTGCTTGGCAAGGAAGCCGGTCGATTGGAGCGGGGGATTTTTCGCGGCATGATTTGCGGTGGGCGCGATATTTTTTGCCGGGGCGGCGGGCGTTTTGGCTTTTTTCACAACGGGAGCGGGCTTGGCCTTCTTGACAGGTTGGGGAGCCGGCTTTTTCGCCTTGGACGCGGGAGCAACAGCCGTTTTCGCCGGTTTGACAGGAGGCTTCTTCGCCGGCTTTTTCGGGGCTGCTTTGGGGGATTTCTTGGATTTGGTCGCCATGTGGTTCGCTGAAGAGAAAGGGGGCGATATGTAGCGCCTGAAATGCCGGTGTGCAAGGGTATTCTTGGAAAAACTTCCCCGGGGCGCATCTCTGATAGTTGCAAAAAAGCTGGACTACAGCTGGATTTGAGAGCAAAGAGAGGCCATGCAATGGCCGATGGTGGTTCAGGGACGTGAAGTGGATGAGGAAAAAGTGCGCTGG
>JBAYWC010000142.1:0-5804 GCA_041674265.1 Terrimicrobiaceae bacterium | reverse complement strand
CCTCTTCGCCTCCCCTCCCAAGTGGGCCGCCTTCCCCTCCGGCGCACAGCTGTAGCCCGAAAAATATCGGACCCTCTGTGTTTATCGGCCCTTCAGGCCTTCCGTCGGGGAAGTTAGGCTATTCGGCGGACTTGCAGCAGGTGGCGATCGTCCTGCGCGTCCTCTACCGGATTCCGGAAGCCTCGGTCGTCAAATTGTTCCAGGGTTATCGCGGCGAACCGTTCGACACGCTCATCGCTCCCCGTGTCCAGGAGGCGCTCAAGGAGGCCGCCGCGCAGCAGAGCGCGGAGCAAATCGTCAAGAACCGCGAACTCATCAAGTCCCGCGCCCTCGACCTCGCCCGCGCGAAGATCGGGGACCTGTTGATCGTCGAGGATATCGTTGTCGAGGACATCACCCTGACCCGGGAACTCAAGCAGGCCATCGAACAGAAGATGGTCCAGGAACAGGATGCCGCGAAGGCCAAGTTCACCCAGCAACGCGCCCAAATCGAAGCGGACACCACCTTCATCAAGGCTTCGGGCGAGGCCAAGTCCATCGTCATCCGCGGCGAGGCGCTCAAGGAAAATCCGGCGTTCGTCGAACTCCAGATCGTGGACCGCTGGGATGGAGTCGCCCCGCTCATCATCGGGAGCGGCGGCAATGTGCTCATGACCCTGCCCGACCTCGAACGCCGCAACAAATAATACCATGCCCAACAGCTTGTCTCGTTCTCCCAACTGGGACGGTCCCCACCAGCAGATGCCGCCATCGCTTTTCAAATGGATCGTCGGCGCCGTCGTCCTGCTGGCGCTCGTCATCCTTGGCGCGGCGTCCAGTTACATTATCCAGCCCGGCACGCGCGGCGTCAAAATCACCCTCGGCAAGGCGGCGGACCGGTTCCTGCCGGAAGGCTTCGGTTTCCGCACGCCGTTCATCACCCAGATCGTGCCCGTGTCGATCCAGCAACGCACGGTGCCGCTGCGGGCGGACTGTTTTTCCTCCGACCTCCAACAGGTCGAGGTGGAAGCGCGCGTGCTGTATCGCATTCCCGAGAACTCCGTGGTGGAGATCTTCCGGCAATACGCCGGCGACCCGTTCGACAGCCTCATCGCCCCGCGGGTGCAGGAGGCGCTCAAGGAAGTCACCGCCGCGCTGACCGCCGATCTGATCGTCAAGCGTCGCGACGAGGTCAAAAAAAATGCCATCGCCGCCGCGCGGTCGAAGATCGGAGGAATCCTGACCGTGGAAGACATCGTCATTCGGAACATCCATCTTTCCAAGGAACTGGAAGCCGCCATCGAAGCCAAGATGGTGGCCGAGCAGGAAGCCGCCCGGGCCCGTTTCACACAGGTGCAAACCCAGGTTGAAGCGGACACGGCGGTGATTCGAGCCGAGGGCGAAGCCCGGGCGATCCGCGTGCGGGGCGAGGCGTTGAAACTCAATCCGGCCTTTCTCCGGCTGCAAATCGTGGAGAAGTGGAACGGGAAATCCCCCCTCGTCGTGCCGTCGGACCCGAACAATTCGGGACCGAACCTGCTGTTGCCGCTTGGCGCGATCGAGCGGCCTCCCAATCCATGATCCTCAAAACAGAGTTGGACCCGAATTCAGCGATTCCTCACGCAGAGGCGCAGGGAGCGCAGGGAAAAGCGGTTTGCGGGTTGAAGGTTGGTTGATGAGGGTTGATGAGGGTTGATGGGCTCAAATTAGCCCGGATCCGGCGATTATTCACCACGGAGGACGCGGAGAGCACGGAGATATCGATAACAGACAACCGATCGGCTTGGGACAAATGGATCCCCTTTTCCTGGGGCATTTCCTCTGTGGTTCAAAAACGGTTTTCAGGTGTGCGCCGGAACCCGTTGACTCGGAGTCTCTCAACCATCATCTTCCTTGACGGCTCCCTGGCGTCTGCCGGGGTCTGATCACCCCGCCAGTTCCTCCGCGGGATAGGTCCAAATTTCCGAGAGCGTGGGGTGGTAGTGGGGGATGGCGGCGAGGTCGGCGGCGGTGGCGCGGAAGCGCATGGCGACGACGATTTCGTGGATGAGTTCGGCGGCTTCGGGACCGACGACCGAGGCGCCGAGGATTTCCCCGGAACGGGCGTCTGCGGTGAGTTTGGCGAATCCGGCGGTTTCGCCCATGACCAGCGACTTGCCGTGGTCGTCGAACGGGTATTTTGCCGTGCGGAAGGGAATCCCGCGCGATGAGAGTTCCTCTTCGCCCGCGCCGACGCTTGCGAAACCGGGTTCGGTGAAGACGGCGAAAAGGTTGAGCCGGTAGTCCATGTTCTCCAACGGTTCGGCGCTCTTTTTCAGCAGGCGCGCGGCATTCCGGGCGGAGGCTTCCGCCTGCTGGATCGCGAGGTGAACGACCTCCAGGGGACTGCAAACATCGCCGGCGGCGAAGATGTGGGGCAACGAGGTTTGCTGCGAGAGGTTCACGGCGATTTTGCCGTCCCGCGTCCCGACGGGAATCCCCTGCGGAATGACGGCATGACGTCCGAGGGCATTCAGGATTTCCGCGCCTTCGGCAGACTTCTCCCGGTCCCCGTGCCGGAAGACCACCCGCCGGGCATTCCCGGACTTGTCGATCCGGAGGAGTTTTGTGCCGGCGAAGATTTCGATGCCATCATGGCGCAAGCCTCCCGCCAAAGCCTCCGCGGCATCCTTGTCGGAGCCCCGAAGAATCTGCGGGCTCCGCTGGATGATCGTGACGTCCGTTCCAAAGGCCCGGCAATAGGAAGCCATTTCGAGGGCAACCGGCCCGCCACCGAGGACGATCAAAGAACCGGGAAGGGATTCCCGGTCGAGAAGGTCATCGCTTGTCAGGCAACCCGCATCCGCCAAACCCGGAACATCCGGGACAGATTGGGCGGAACCCGTGGCGACGAGGATCGATTTCGCTTCAACCGATGTCCGCGTGCCATCGGGAGCGATGACATTCAAAGAATGCGAGCCGGTGAATTCGGCCGTTCCGCGAAGGAGGGCGAAGCGTCCATCCTGGAGCTGCCCGCTGCGGAAACCGACAAAGCCCGCGATCAGCCGGCGTTTGCGGGCGATGATTTTTGCGGTGTCGAAACCGGGTTCTCCCGCGGACAGCCCGAACTCGGACGCCTTCCGGATCACGCGGTAACGGCGCGCGGATTCGAGCAGGGTCTTGCTTGGCATGCACCCGCGGAGAATGCACAGGCCTCCGAGTTCCTCTGCCCCTTCGATGAGGGCGGTTTTCAGTCCGAGCGAATGGGCGGTCAGGGCTCCGGCATAACCGGCACTCCCGCCGCCGATCACCACAAAATCATAGTCGTGCATGAGCGGCATTCAGACACAGGAAGCCCAACAACGAAACCCCAAAGAATCCCGTCGAGTTCACACCGCGAAATCCGGCGAGGGAGAGACACTCAGCCGATAGTGGCCCTTGGAACTCCTGCGGATGGCAACCCCCTGCCCAAAGGCCTCGCTCATCACGATGCGGGTCAGGGTGCGGCTCTTCGGACCGGCAGCCAGGACATGCCCGGACTTGAGGACGAGAGCATGGCGGAACCCGGGCAGAATCTCCTCCACATGATGGGTGACAAGAATCAGCGTCGGGGGGGTTCTGTTTGAAGGATCCGCTTGCTTACCGCGAGTAAAGCTCGACGACGAGCTGCTCGTTGACGATCGGGTTGATCTCCTCGCGGCTCGGGATGCGGACGACGCTGCCGGTGAGATTTTCCTTGTCGGCCAGAAGCCAGTCGGGCGTCGTGGCGATCTGGGTCAATTCCACGCCGCGAACGCCGAGGCGCTTGGATTTTTCGGCGGTCTTGACAGCGACGACGTCACCGGGCTTGAGGTTCATCGAGGCCGTGTCCGTCTTGCGTCCGTTGACGGTGATATGGCCGTGGGCCACCATCTGGCGGGCTCCCCGGAGGGTTTTGGAGAACCCGAGCTTTTGGACGACGTTGTCGAGCCGTGTTTCGAGGAGCTGGAGCAGGATTTCTCCCGTGATACCGCGGCGCGTGCTGGCAATTTGGAAGTAGCGGCGGAACTGCTTTTCCAGAACGCCATACTGATGCCGGAGCTTCTGCTTCTCGGCGAGGGCGAGCGAGTAGTCGCTCTGCTTGCGGCGGGAACCCTTCGGGCCATGCTGGCCGGGAGGATAGTTCTTGTTCTCGAAAGCTTTCGGCGAGCCGCTGATGAGAACACCGTAGCGGCGGCTGACTTTGGTTTTTGGTCCTGTGTAACGTGCCATTTTTTTGGAGTTTTAAGTATTCAGTGTTCAGAAGAGAGGAGTTTGAGGTCTGAAGAACAATTCTGCTGTTGGCTGAAAACTGAAAACTTCAAACTGAAAACTCCCATAAGGGCTCAGACCCGGCGTTGTTTCGGGGGCCGGCATCCGTTGTGCGGAACAGGGGTCACGTCGCGGATGACCGTGACCTCGAGGCCGATCGCCTGCATGGCGCGCACGGCGGATTCCCGTCCGGCTCCGGGGCCCTTGACGCGAACCTCGACTTCCTTGAGCCCGTGGCCCATCGCCTGGCGGCAGGCGTCCTGCGCCACCATCTGGGCGGCATAGGCGGTGCTTTTGCGCGAGCCTTTGAACCCGCATTTCCCGGCGCTCGACCATCCGATGACCTGTCCGCGAAGGTCGGTGATGCTGATGATCGTGTTGTTGAAGCTGGCCTGCACATGGACGATCCCCTGCGAGATGTTCTTGCTGCCCTTCGCCTTGACGATCTTGACCGGCTCGATGGCGTCATCAAGGGAAATGCTGACCGGCGCGGGAGCGGCGGCCGGAGCGGCATCCTTGGTTTTCTTGGGAGCCCTGGTTTTGGCGGCTTTCGGTTTTTCCTCTGCGGCGGCAACGACAGGCGCGGCGGCGGGAGCAGGAGCCTCGGGGGCAGGAGCCGCCTCAACAGCGGGAGCGGCGGGAGCCTCGGCGGGCGGGGCTTTTTTCTTCGGGGCCACCTTGGGTTTCTTTTCCGCGGCGGGCGTTTCTTGGGATGGGTTCTCTTCGGCCATGATCGGTTTCTAATTAGACTTTGCCCGCCTTGGCGTCCTTGTTGCGCTGGACGCCGACGGTTTTGCGCGGACCCTTGCGGGTGCGGGCGTTGGTGGAGGTGCGTTGTCCGCGGACCGGGAGGCTGCGACGGTGGCGGATTCCACGGTAGCAGTTGATCGCCTGCAGGCGCTTCAGGTTGCCCTGAACCTCGCGGCGCAGATCGCCCTCGATCGGGATTTTGTTGGCGTTGATCGCGTGGATGATCGCGTTCAACTGTTCCGGCGAAAGGTCCTTGGCCCGGGCGTTCGGGTCAATGTTCGCCTGTTCCAGGACTTTTTTCGTGTTGCTCGGGCCCATGCCATAAATGTAGGGCAGGGAAGCTTCGATGCGTTTGTCGCCGGGGATGTCAACTCCAAGTAAGCGTGGCATAAATTCGGTGTTTGATGGTTGTCAGGCTGGTCTCAGCCTTGTTTTTGTTTGTGCCGCGGGTTTTTGCAAACCACGCGGACGACATTCTTGCGCCGCACAATCTTGCAGGCTTCGCACATTCTTTTGACAGAGGCTCGGACTTTCATTTTCTTCTATAGTTATTTGGTGACGACGATTCGTTTTTGTGCCGGTAGGTGATCCGGCCTTTGCTGAGGTCGTAGGGGGACATCTCCACCATGACCCTGTCCCCCGGGAGGATGCGGATGAAGTGCAACCGCATCTTGCCGGAGATGTGAGCGAGGATGCGGTGCCCGTTTTCCAGTTCGATTCGGAACATGGTATTCGGGAGCAGCTCGACAACTTTACCTTCTACTTCAATAGCGTCTTTCTTGGCCATGTCAATACTTCCGGCAGGT
>JBAYWC010000141.1:0-5829 GCA_041674265.1 Terrimicrobiaceae bacterium | reverse complement strand
GTCGCGGCCAGTTTTGGTCTCCTCGTGGTCTGGCCCACATGCTTGCCATCGACGTCGCGGTCAAAAATGACACCCTTCAGTTCCTGTGGAACTGATTTTTGCAACTATCAGAGATGCGCCCGCTTGCACCCCCCGATTGCGTCGGGCTTGACGGGGCCGGCGTCTCATCTGTTAGGCTGGATCGTTCATGACCGCTTACGAATTGTTTGCCCGGCTTTCTCCTGCCGATACCACCGGAGTTCTGGAATGGCTTCAGGAAAACGACCGCCCGGCCTACAAGACATGCGCCGGATTGCTGGCCGGCCGCCGCAAGCTGCGCCCGGTCTTTGCGGAACGCAAACCCAGGGCGGAGCGCAATGCATGGATGGCGGACAACCTGGGAAAACCTGCCAATGCCGACCTCGCGACCGAAATCCTCCAGTCATGGATCCTCGGCGCACATGGGAAGATGGTCTGCGGGTTTCTGGATTTTTTGAAAATCCCCCATGACGGAAAAGGTCTCATCGAGTCCCTTCCGGCTCAACCTCCCGCCGATGAGATCGACAAAGCCGTCGAAGAGATCTTCTCCACATTCCCGCCGGGCGCCGTGACGGCCTACCTGAACCTCTTCACATCCATGGAAATGACCGAGTGGCCGCACCTCAAAAATCTCGTGGCCACGGATCCCCGTTTATGTCCAAATCCCACAAACCGATAACCCCCTTCGCGCAGTCGCTGCACGAAGCCATCGAGACATTGCAGGCGCTGGGGGAGCTTGAGCCGGCGGTGACGGCCGCCGCGGAGACCGTGCTCGCCAGCTTGAAAGGTGGCGGCAAACTGCTCTTCTGTGGAAACGGCGGAAGCGCCGCCGACAGCGCGCACATCGCCACCGAATTCACCTGCCGGTTCATGGGCGACCGGCGGCCCTATCCGGCGATCGCGCTGGCTGCCGACGGCGGGCTGCTCACGGCGATCGGCAACGACTACTCGTTCCAGGATATTTTTTCAAGGCAAGTCCGCGCCTATGGCAGGCGGGAAGATGTCCTCATCGCGCTCACCTCGAGTGGAAAGTCGCGCAATATTCTCTCCGCCATCGAGGAAGCCCGCCGGATCGGGTTGAAAACGATCTCCTTTCTCGGCAAGGGCGGGGGCTTCACCAAAGGTGCCGCGGATATCGAGATCCTGGTGCCGGGAACGCTCACCGCAAGAATCCAGGAGGCGCACAAATTCCTGCTCCATGTTCTCTGCGAACTGGTCGAGCCGGGCTTGGAAAAGGAATGACAACCCCGCTCGCGGCCTTCTCCGCGGTCTTGGGCGCAATCACCGGATCCTTCCTGAACGCCTGCATCCACCGCATGCCGCGGGGGATCAGCCTCAGCGACCCAAAGCGGTCGTTCTGCCCTTCCTGCAACAAATTGATTCCGTGGTATGAGAACATCCCGGTGGTCAGTTGGTCGATGCTCTGGGGGAAGTGCTCGGGCTGCGGTGCCCGGATCTCGCCGCGGTATGTCCTCGTTGAAATCCTGACCGCAGGCTGCTTTCTGGGACTCTGGTTCCGATACGGATTGCCGCTGGCGCCTGCTTACTGGATTTTTTTCTCGCTGTTGATCGCCGCCACGTTCATCGATATCGAGCACTTCATCATCCCGGATGAGATCACACTGGGGGGAACGGTCGCCGGGGTGGCTTGCGCCGCGGCCCTTCCCGCGCTGATGGACACAGGTTCCCGCCTCGTCTCCGGGGGGCTTTCGCTGGCCGGGGCGGCTCTGGGAGCGGGGCTTCTCTGGCTTGTGGTCGAGGGTGGAAAAATCGCTTTTGGACGGAAGAAGCATGTCTTTGAAAGCACCCGGGAATTCCAGTGGATCCGGGACGGAGACCGGGCGGATCTCGTGGTGGGAGAAGAAACCCACCGGTGGGAGGACATCTTCAGCCGCGAAAGCGACGTGCTCGTGTTGAATCCGGCGGGACCGGTGATGTGCGATGGCCGCGAACTGCCGGACGGACCGCTCCGCTTTCGTTACGACCGCCTGCTCATCGGCGGGGAGGAACACAAGCTGGACCACTTGGACCGGATCTCCGGAACGCTGGACTCGGTTGTCATTCCCAGGGAGGCCATGGGATTCGGCGATGTGAAATTCCTGGCCTGCATCGGCGCCTTTCTCGGATGGCAGGCCGTCCTCTTCACGTTCTTTGCATCCTCGATCATCGGCTGCGTGGCCGGGATTGCAGGAATTCTCCTGGCCCGTGGCAAAGCGCGGACCATCCTTCCCTTCGGCCCTTATCTCGCTCTCGGAGCCGCGCTCTGGCTCTTCGGCGGACGCGAGTTGGCCGACTGGTATTTCTCCCAGTTCCAAAGATGACTTTTCAGATGAATTCGAAATGCAAAATGAGCGGTCCAGAACGTCATTTCGGTGAAGCTTGCGAACCATTTCGCATTCCCCGTTTCGCATTTCACATTCCCGCCGCAGGCGGGCAAACCATTTCGCATTCCCCATTTCGAATTTCTTAAAAGACCATGTCCAAAGAGAAACTTCCATTTTTCCAACTGTTGCGCGCCTTCTGGGCCCCCTACCTCCGGCTCTCCCAATACCTCAAACCCTACAAGAAACGCTTTGTCCTGGGCCTGGTTTTCGGGATCCTGGCGGGTGTTCTCAACGGCGTATTCCCCCTCGTCATAAAAATGGCCGGGGAAGCCATCCTGCCCCCCGGGCAATCCGCCGCAAACCCCACCCAGCTCCTGAAATCCGGCGCGGACTCGGGGCCTGGGATCGAGAGTGTCATCTGGATCAGCCTGCTGATCCCGGCCGCAATGGTGGCGCGCGGGATTTTTTCCTACCTGAATTCCTATTGCCTCGCCTGGGTCAGCCTGCGCGTCCTCCGCGACATCCGCACCCAGCTCTTCTCGCATCTGATTTCGCAGTCGCTCGGATTTTTCAACCGCTCGAAATCGGGCAAGCTCATCTCGCGGGTCCTGAACGACACCCGCGTGGCGCAAAATGCCCTGACCTCGATCGCCGGCGACATCGTCTCGCAACCGGTGGCCGTGATCTCGGGTGTGATCGTCCTCGTCTCGATGGATTGGAAATTCGCCCTCACCACACTTTTCCTTTTCCCGATCTGCATCATCCCCGTTGTCATCTTCGGGAAGAAAGTCCGCCAGGCCGGACGCGCGGAAGAAAACGAGGCCGGGCAAATGGCCGTCATCCTCCAGGAAACCTTCGCCGGAATCCGCGTCATCAAGTCATTTGCGCGCGAGGAATACCAGGGGGAGCAGTTCGAGAAATCCAGCGCAATCCAGTGCCGGAACAGCCTGCGGGTCCGGAAAAGCACGGACATCGTCCAGCCGCTCATCGAGTCGGTCTCCGCCCTGGGCGTCGTCCTGGCGATGGTTTACGTTTATTACTACCACATCAGCTTCATCAAGTTCGCCGCGCTGTGCGCCGGAATTTTCCTCCTTTACAACCCGGTCAAGTCGCTCAGCAAAATCCCGATGCTCATGCAGAAATGCATGGCCTCCGCGACGAACATCTTCGAGCTCATGAAGCTCCAATCCGATATCCGGGACAAACCGGATGCAATGGTTCTCAGAAATTGCACCGGACGGATCGGCTTCGACCGCATGAGCTTTTCCTACGGTGCGGACAAGGCGGCTGTCGAGGACATCACCTTCGAGATCGAGCCCGGGAAAAAATATGCCCTGGTGGGTTCCAGCGGCGCCGGGAAGAGCACGATCCTCTCCCTGATTTTGCGGTTCTATGATCCGCAGAAGGGCGGCATCCGGGTGGACGGACACGACATCCGCGATTACACCCAGCGTTCCCTGCGCGAGCAGATCGGGGTCGTCACCCAGGAGACATTCCTCTTTCACGACACGATCTACGAGAACATCCGGTATGGAAGGCTCGATGCGACCAAAGAGCAGGTCATCGAAGCTTCGAAGTTCGCGTACGCCCACGAATTCATTCTCGCGCAGCCCGAAGGTTACGAGACGATCGTCGGGGACAAGGGCTGCCTCCTCTCCGGCGGCCAGCAACAACGGCTCGCCATCGCTCGGGCGCTTCTGAAAAATGCCCCCGTCCTTCTCCTCGACGAAGCGACATCCGCGCTGGATTCCGAGTCGGAACGGATGATCCAGGCCGCCCTCGACCGGCTCTCCGAAGGACGCACGGTCATCGCCATCGCCCACCGGCTCTCGACCATTTTGAAGTCCGACTGCATCGTCGTCATGGATCTCGGACGAGTGGTGGCGACGGGAACCCATCAGGAATTGCTCGACAGCTCGGACCTCTACCGGAACCTCTACGAACTGCAGTTCCACCACCACGAAGGTCGCGAAGAACAGAAGACTCTCCTCTGAGGAGCCGTCAAAAAATCAAGGCGGAAACCAGGCCTGCTCTTTTGGCCTCTCTGGCGGAATACCCTCAGTGTCCCGATCCGGTTGCCCCGAGGTAGTTGCCACTAGCCTGAAGTTCCCAAGGCAAAAAGGCAATTAACCACCTGCCAAGCAGGAGGTTAATTGCCTTTTTTGTCTTCCGAATGTAGCCATGTATATTTTATTGATGAACGTATTTTTCTATTGACTATTATTTATCTGTGCTGTTTGTTATATCAAACAGTAGCCATGTTTATCGAGCGCATACCAAACCGCAACTCTCCGCCCTGCATCCTTCTGCGCGAAACCTACCGCCACGCCGGCAAGGTCAAGCACCGCACCATCGCCAATCTTTCCAAGTGGCCACCCGGCGTCGTCGAGGGTTTGCGCCGCCTTTTCAAAACCGAGCGTCATCCCGGCCCCGCAACCTCCTCCCCGGCTTTTCGCATCACACGCTCCCTGCCTCACGGTCACGTCGCCGCCGTGCTTTCCACCATGCGCAAGCTGGGCATCGCGCGTCTTCTGGGCTCCAAGCCTTGCCCGGAGCGCGATCTCTGCATGGCCCTGATCGCCTCCCGCATCCTCTTCCCGGGTTCCAAACTCGCCACCTCCCGCGCCCTCGACCCGGAAACCCGTTTGAGCACGCTCGCCCAAGAGTGCGACTTGTCCCAGGATGTCGGTGAGGACGACCTCTACGCCGCCATGGACTGGCTTCTGCCCCGCCAGCCGCGCATCGAGAAAGCTCTTGCAGCACGCCACTTTCATGAAGGCTCGCTGGTTCTCTACGACCTCACGAGCAGCTACTTCGAGGGCAACTCCTGCCCGCTCGCCCGCCCGGGCTACTCGCGCGACGGAAAAAAGGGGAAGCTGCAGATCGTTTACGGCCTGCTCTGCAACCGCGAGGGCGCTCCCGTGGCCGTAGAAGTCTTCGAGGGCAACACGCCCGATCCCATGACGCTGGCCACCCAGATCAAAAAGCTGCGCCAACGCTTCGGCCTCCGGAACCTGGTGCTCGTGGGCGATCGGGGCATGATCACCCAAGCCCGCATCGAGGAGGAACTGCGCGGCGTCGAAGGCCTGGATTGGATCACCGCCCTGCGTTCCGGCCAGATTGCCGATCTGGCCGCCGAGGGGCTCATCGAGCACTCGCTCTTTGACCAGAAGAACCTCGCGGAAATCCAGAGCCCCGACTTCCCCGACGGGCGCCTCGTCGTCTGCCGCAACCCGCTTCTCGCCCGCTCGCGTGCCCACAAGCGCGAGGAACTTCTCTGCGCCACCGAAGCGGATCTGGCCAAGATCGCCGCTGCCGTCCATCGCCCCAAGCGCCCCCTGCGCGGCAAAGACCGCATCGGGCTCAAAGTCGGCCGCGTCATCGACAGGCACAAAATGGCCAAGCACTTCGATTTGAAAATCTCCGACTCCGGCTTCACCTGCTCCCGGCGCGCCGAGAACATCGCCCGCGAAGCCGCCATCGACGG
>JBAYWC010000140.1:0-5858 GCA_041674265.1 Terrimicrobiaceae bacterium | reverse complement strand
GGTCCATGTGATCGTGCCGACACCATCGGCTTGGGTTTTCACCCGGCCCATGCCTTCGTAGGTGAGGACGGTTTGCTGGCCGCTTGGTTTTTGCAGGGTGTGAGGGCGGCCAGCCAAGTCCCGGTCCACGATGCTGCTCTGTCGTCCGCTGGGATAGGTGAACGTGGTGGGCAGGCCGTCCGTTCCGACGCCGTAGGCGAATGTCTGATTGTTGCGGTTCTTGATGGTGAGCTGGCGACCGGCATCGTCGAATGTGTTGTCGATGCGGCGATTCAGGGGATCGAGCGTGTAACTAAGCCGGCCGACCGAGTCATAAAAAAGCTGCGTGGTTTTGTTGAGTCCGTTCTTTTGCTGGGTAACTCGCCCAGCTCCATCGAGAACAACTGTGGAAACAGTGATCGAAAGCGGATCGGTGACTTTGCCAAGCGAATGGGAAATGCGAAATGGAGAATTCGAAATGAGAAGTCCTGCCAGCAGAATCGAGAAACACAATCCGGCAAGTCCTTGCGTCGCGACTTTGCCAAAGGCAGATGCGGGGAAGTGCTGGGAGAAGGAGGCCATCAAACGCAATGGTTGTATTGCGGGCCTGCGAGAGTGTAAAGACTCTATCATCATCGTTTAGAAAGTCGCATGCCTACCGAACCAAGGCGCGAGGGAAGCGCCGCGGTAGATGCCACGGCAGTGGAACCCGCAGGGCGAGACAGCCTTCGGGCGAAGGGCGAGTCAACTCGTGGCCGACAGTCCCTCCAGCACACGCGCCCGAGGGACCCGAGGCCGGTTGACCGGGACAAGTGCTCCGAGGCGGGCATGGCACTGGCATGTTGAGTCAGACGTAGGCAAACTTGGGCTCCGTAAACCGTGACGGAAGGTCGCCGCCCTGCCGCTCCCCACTTCGTGTGGCAGCGCAGGGGAACGGCGGACGGCGAAAGGCCGCGACGCATTGAGCCGTTCATAGCCGAGAAGCTTTACTGGACTTCATTTCCCCAAATAGGTTGGCACCGCCAATGCTATTGGTTGGCGCGTAGGTTCATTCATCAATCGGGGATTAAAAACTTATCTGTAATACGTTGGCACATTGGGAAATCAGCGACTATAGCCTTAAGGTAATCTTCAAACTCCTTCGTTGCATCTCGATCCTCCAAAAGAAGTCCAGGCAAGTATTCTCCATGATCGAGAAGCTTTGCTATGTGTTGTTGATCTTCGTTGGCATATGCCATCCTGCGTGCCTCGACCATAACTCCTTGGATGGCTTCCAAGGCTTTGTGCAATTTCTTTGGAGTTATCATAATTTTAGAAGCCGTCTCCGGCAGCATCCAAGAATACATTCCCAATCCTTGTTCCGCTACTCCCAGGTTGAACTAATATTGGCGGAGGAACCGAGCCTACTTGTGTCTGCCCTAGAGTGATTTGCCAGCGCTGCATTTTCGCTGCGTTACTTATATCAATTGACGCTTTCGGCGATCTGAGAGCATCTACCGAAAGTTCAAGCCTCTGGACGATTTTTCCTTGGACCATGACTTCAGCTGGAATCGATGATCTCCCAGCAAGTGAAACAGCTTTCGCGCGACGAACCCCATCTATGATTTCAAATGCGCCACTACCTTCCCTTGCGACTGTAACAGCAGCCCCATCAACCTTTGCGGCAACAGGGGAGCCTGACACGTCGTAGCCGATAACCGTCGTAAATTCCCCGATGGATGAAGGACTTGCGGACTCAAAAACGCCCGATGCGGGTTGGGGCGTAACCGCAAAACCCCAGACGCGAGTTTCGGGTAAACAGAGGGCTACGACCAGAAGCAGGATCGACCACAGGGCCGAGAGGCCCGGAGGGGAGATGCTTTTTCTTTTAGCTGCGCCGATCATTCAGCAGCTAATAAAGCAGCTAAAAAAGAAGAACGCGAGCGCGGATCACGGGCGAGGCGCAGCCTTGCCCGGCGGCAGCTTGGGAGGTCGTTCCAGCTTGGCGGGATGGGTCGCCGAATGGACCTGTTTCAACTGCTGGATGCTGACTTGGGTGTAAATCTGGGTCGTCGAGAGTTCGGCGTGTCCAAGGAGTTGCTGGATGAACCGGGTGTCGGCTCCGCCTTCGAGCATCAAGGTGGCGCAGGTGTGGCGCAGCAGATGGCAGGAACCGCGTTTGCCCAGATCGGCGGCGTCGATGTATTCGCGGACAAGCTGGGTGAGCCGGTTCGGGGTGAACGGCTCGAAGAGGTTCGTCAAAAAGAGCGTGCCGTCGTCCGGCTCCCGGACGAGGCCGGGGCGGACTTCATCGAGGTAGCGGCGGATCCATGCAAGGGCGCGGTCGCCAATCGGGATCATCCGATCTTTGCGGCCTTTGCCTTGCCTCACCATGATGGTGCCGCGTTCGTCATCGATGTCGCCAAGGTGGAGATGGGCCAGTTCGGAGCGGCGCATTCCCGTTGAGTAAAAGGTTTCGAGCATGGCGCGGTCGCGCAGGCCGAGCGGATCGGCGAGCTTGGGCAAGGCCATGATGGTTTCGACTTCTGCCGCGTTGAGGATGTGTTTGGGCAACCGCTTTTCCAAACGCGGAAGGTCGATCTCACTGGCCGGATTGTAGAGCACGCGGTTGTTCCTCGCGGCCCATTTGAAGAACGCCCGGATGGGCACCAGGCGCGAGTGCATGGAGCGGGCCGACATCGGCAGGCCGTCGCGTTTGCGGTGGTGGAACAGGTGCCGTTGGTAGCGTTCGAGGATGGGCTTGGTGATCTCGCCGGGCCGGTGCAGGCCGCGTTCCTGGCACCATTCGACGAAGTAGCGCAGATACGAGCGGCGGTTATCGACGGTCTTGGGCGAGTAGTTCTGGATGCCCATCCATTCGAGGAACGATTCGGTCATGGCGTGCCAGCCGTGCGGGTCGCCCGGATCGCTGATCGGCGAGCGCGGGGTGTGAGTTCCTTTCTTGGGCATACGATTACGACGCCCCTCCGTTTTTCATTCTCCCGAGTCGTGCGTTTTGGGGTTTCAGTTCGCGGATCGGCTCGGAAGGCTCTTGTTTGCTGGGGTGCGAGCCGTTTTTTCCGTTGCTCCCACCTTGCAACTCCGGGGCTACCGGGGGGCTACCAAGGGGCTCCCGGTCGCCGTTTGAGTGCTCCCGGTTGTCTTCATAGGCCAAGGTCGAGGGGTCGAGCAGGCCCATGACGAACTTGCCGCCCTCCCCGCCTTCGCCGGAGTAAAGCAGTTCATAGACGAAGGATTGCCCGCGGCCGCCGCGGTGGATGAGCGCGTATTCGAGGTCAACCAGCTTGCTCAGGTGCTTCTTGACCTGGAACGCGCTCCAGCCGGTGCAGGCTCGCGCATCGCGCTGGCTGAACCGGTAATGCCGCTGCTCGATTTCCTTGGCGGCGCAAGCCGCGCTCGCCATCTCGTGCAACAGATCGAGGAACCGGCGCGTCTGCGGTGGCATTTCATCGAGGGAGCGGCCAAGGACTTCGCCCGCCAGACGGTTGGCCGTGGCGATGTCTTCGAGCGTGACTTCGACATGCTCGACACCTTCCACTTTACGCCGTGGCCGCTGGTGCTGATGCAACAGCGCGATGGTGCGGATCAATGTCAGGTATTTTTTCTGGTCGCGGCGAAGCCGGGTGTTTTCGTCCGGGAACGTGAGCCGCCGGGCAAAGGGATTATGCACCGGGATGGTCTGCAAAAGCCGCTGCGCGTTGCGGTGCGCCCGGCGCAACGCGGCGGCGCGGACTTTGCGCAAGTGGCCCTCGATGGTTTCCTCCTCGCGCTGCAACTCGTGGATGCGCCGCGTCTGCTCGCGCGATTCATCGACGGTCAGGGTCAGGCAGCGGTTGGCCAGTTCCTCGTCGATTTCAATCGAGGTCGTGGTGAAGAAGATCATGGCCGGGCCTTCGACGTGATAGGTTTCCGTCACGAGCCGCCCGGTGGTGGAGTCCTTGCCGGTGCTGGCGATGGTCAGTTCGCCTTCGCTCTGCAGCAGCTTGAGCGCATAGGTGGCGCGTTCCGCGCCCTCCTCCTCGGCGATGGCGAGGATCTTGTTTTTGATGTCGGCTTCGCCCAGGTAGAAGAGCGCCTGCCCGGTCATGGCCGAGTATTTGACGCGCTCCTCTTCCGGGATGAACGAGAGCACCGCTTCCATGAGCGTCGTCTTGCCCGCCGCGCTGGTGCTCTGGATGATGACGCCCAGCGGCTTGTCGAACTTGCGCGAGAGCGCGGCCAGGTAGCCGACGAGTTTGTTGGTGTCCTCGCCGACGACGCCGCAGGCGTCGAAGTCGGCAAGGATGCGGTCGAGCAACTTCGGATCGCGGAGCAAGGCAAGCGCTTCGTTGCGCTCGGCCTCGGTCATGCCGGGGATTTCCGGCGTCCGGGGCTGCAAGGCCCGCCGGATGCTTTCCTCCTGCAGTTCTTCGAGCTTGAGCAACAGGCGCGACAAGTCGCGCTGTCGTTTTTTGTTGTCATTCTGGTGCTCACGATATAATGGTATTGCCGTTATATGCAAGCAGGATTTTCAGCACAGCCGTTATATTGCGACATGGCAAAAGGCAGACCTGCATCCCGACCCCAGCCCGAGATGGGCGCACACCTGGCACAACTGCGCGAGGCCGCAGGCCTTTCGCAACGGCAGCTTGCCGAAAAACTCGATGTTCCCATTTCCAACATCACCTTCTGGGAACGGAACGAGAAGCCGCCCCGTGCGGAGATGCTGCCCAAAATGGCCGAAGCGCTCGGCGTGAGCGTGGATGTCCTTTTGCGGATCGAGCCGGTGAAGCCAAAGAAGACCGTCGCCAAGGGAAGGCTACAGCAGGTTTTCGAGGAAGTTTCCAAGCTGCCCCGTCGCCAGCAGCAAAAAGTTGTCGAGATGGCCGAAGGATTTTTGAGCCTGCAGCGAAGCAATGGCAACGGCCGCTGAATGACTTCTATGTCCAAACCCATCGACATCATCCCCGACGTGGACGGCATCATCCGCACCGTCCGCAAACAGCGCGTCATCCTCGATACCGACCTGGCCAAGCTCTATGGCGTCCAGACCTTCCGCTTCAACGAGGCCGTCAAACGCAACCGCTCCCGGTTCCCGGAGGATTTCATGTTCCAACTCACCAAGGAGGAAGCCGACGCTTTGACATCGCAAATTGCGATGTCAAAGGCGGGTCGCGGCGGCCGCCGCACCCTGCCTTGGGCCTTCACCGAACACGGCGCACTCCAAGTCGCCAACATCCTCAACAGCCCACGGGCCGTTGCCATGAGCGTTTACGTCATCCGCGCTTTCATCCGCCTGCGCGAAGAACTCGCCGCCAACACCACGCTGGAAAAACGCCTGGCCGTCATCGAAAAGACCCTCGTTTCCCACGACGCGGCCCTCCGCGATGTCATCCAAAAGATCCGCCCGCTGCTGCTTCCGCCGCCAGAGCCGCCGCGCAAACGCATCGGATTCCACGCCGATGACGACAAGTGAAGTCGGGCCGGGCCGCTTCTCATTTTAGCGGCTAAAGGAAGAAGCCGCTCACGGGAGCCGCAAGGCTCCCTCTGCGGCGAAGCCGCCGCCGCTCAAATTGATCCGCGCGAAGCGCCTCGATCGTCGCAGCGGCAACGGAGCGTTGATTCATGCTATTGGCGGCGGCGTCCCGACGGCTGCCGAGCTGGTTGACCTCGCAACCGCGCTCCGCCGTCACGGAGCAATGGCAGCCGTCCATAGCAGGCTGGAGGACGCGGCCACGACTCGCCAACCCGCTCCGCCCGGCCTGCCTGATTCCGCCGCAGGCGGCACACGCTCACGCCTCGCGCTTGCGTTGGTTGGTTTTTTCTCTCTCGACAACCTCTCTCTAGCCTCCCCGGCAATGAGGGGCCGCCGGAGGCTCGTAAATACTGCCTTCGGCGGC
>JBAYWC010000139.1:0-5989 GCA_041674265.1 Terrimicrobiaceae bacterium | reverse complement strand
GGGTTGAGGGAGAATGGGAAGTGAAGGTGGCGCATTCGGCGCAGGACTGGCGACGGGCGAAGGAAGCCCACGGGCGGGAGCACGGGTTGGGGGCCGGGAGCGAAAAGAAAGAACCGCAAACGCTCGAAAGCCACACCCGTCTCACGAAGGATGTCCTTGCGTTGCTCTTGCAACGTGGAAGTCTTTTCCATGGCCGCATCGATCTGCCGGATGCGTTCCTCGGGCGAAAGTTTCGCATTCCGGATCGGTTGGAGCTCCTTTTCGATCTCGGCGTCGATTTTTTCGAGTTCCGTCGCCGGTGCTGGAACTGCCAAGGAGACGGGGGCGGTTTGAGCGGACACCTGCCGGGCCGATTGGATTCGATTCTGCTTCAGTGCTTCCAGTTTGGGCTGTTGGGTTTCCTGCCACTGGTCCACGGCGGCGATGCGTTCTTACGGAGTGAGGGTTTTCGTTTGGGTTTGGAAGGCTTTCCAGTTCGCGGCGATCTCGCGCGAGAGGCTTTCTTCCGCGGAAACAACCTCCTGCGCAATGAGCCCCGGCAAGTTCGCGAGGAGAAGGAGCAGGAATATCCCGGAGAACTTCGCTATGGGAGAATGCGACATGGAGACATTAGAAAATCTAATTATTAAAACCCTCCAACATCTTCTTTGTGACAATTTCGTAATAATAGTCAGGCGGAATTGCCGTATTGCTTGACGAGAGAGGTTTGGCCATCCGGGGAGCGCGGCGCGGGAGACCTTGCAAGACGCCCGAAATCCGGCATCATCGCCCGTATTGCATGTCGGATTTGTTTCGACACTTTCTCACCGCGTTGGGCTTGGAAGACAGTCGTGACAAGCGCGTGCCCCGCGACGAGGCGCCCGCCGGCATGCCCTTCCATCCCACCCATCGCAGCACGACCGCTTTTGCCGGTCAGGCCGGCGATTGGTTGGCCCACCTGCGGCGGCCCTGGAACCAACGTCAGGACGGCGTGTTCGAAATGGAAGCCCTTCTCCAGGCAGAAGGGCGGATGGAGTTTGCCGCGCGCAACCAGCGGTCCGCTCCCTGGGCGGATGCGCTGACTTGGGCTTTCCGCGAAATCCAGTCGCGATTGGAAAAAAGGCCCGTCGCCGCCCGGATTTTCAACGACATGATTTTCGGGAACTCCGCTAATTTTGCATCGGGGCTGCTGCTGGATTCCTGCGCGGACCTCCCCGCCTGCGCCACACGGGAGATGCGGGTGAAGGAGGGCCTGTCGCCCGCGGAATCGAGGATCCTGGTGCGCACACCGATGCTCGAAGAGTTCGAACCCTTCCTGAACAGTCCCGGCAAAGCGATGGCGCGGCTGGGAAAAATCTGGGAAGTGGTCAGGCACATCATGCTGCAATTGGGCCACCAGGGTTATCCCCGGGACCGGTTCACCGAACGGATCAAATTGACGGCGAACATTGTGCTGGTGAATCTTCACGTGCTCTACGACGGCAGGAAAGATGGCCGCCTCCAACCGAATGAAGCAGGCGATGCCTTCGAGATCCTCTCCGCGAAACGCGAAAAAATGGATCGCCGCGAGCTTTTTTCCCGGCAACCGTTCTTCCGCCTGCTGTCCGATGTCTCATTCCTCTTGCGCGATCACAACGTCGCGAGCTTGTGGGACACGGCCGAGGTCATCGTGCGCGATTATCTGGATTCCCGCTACCTGAGGCTCAGCATTGCGGGCCTCATGCCGGCAAAGCCGGACTGGCAGGAGGCGATGCCGGTCGTCTGGAAAGGCCCCAGGAAAATCAAGACGCCCCGGCCGGAAACCGGCCGCTATGGGATCATCGATGACGAGGACGAAGACGCCTGGAAGAAGGTGCGGGGTCCTCTGGAGGACATCGGGTACCTGATTATCGGCCAGCTCGGCATGGGGCAATTCGGGCGCGTTTACGAGGCGATCAACGTGACCAACGGCAGCATCCCGGAACGCGTGGCCGTCAAGGTCGACCGCATCCGCAAAGGACGGAAAAAAGAAGCCATCGAGGCGGCGGATACCATCATGGCCATCTCGCGCGGACTCTCGAAATCACCCCATGTCATCCGGGTTTTTGATGCGGGGTATTTGAAAACGATCCGTTCGAATTACCACATCCTCCAGATCGTCGAGGGGGACACGCTGGACCACCTGCTCGGGATCGCCGGAAGCGAGCACGCCAGCATCCCGCGCCCGAAATCCGGACGTTCCTCAAAGGATGAAACCAACCGCGAATTTCTCAAATCCCTGAGCGGGAGCGCCGGCGAGGCCTGGCGCAGGGATCGAAAATCCCCGCCATTCGTCGCGCCCCCGGGGCTGGGCCACATCATGGATCTCCTCACGAGCACAGCCCTCTGGCTCGAAGAGGTTCACAACCTCGGGTTCGCGGTCAATGACCTGAAAAGCGGCAATGTGATGCTGAGCCGCCGCGGACAGTTCAAGGCGATCGACCTCGACTCCTACAGCCGGATCTTCTCCCACTTCGACAAGCTTCCGGACTTTTTTTTCCTCGCGGTCTCGTCCCTGCAACTCGTGACCCGCGGATGCGCCTGGGGGAAAACGGCGACCTCCTCCGAGATCAAGGAACTTCTCTCGGATCCGGGAGCGGTCGCGCGGCGGCTGCTCGAGATCTGGCCTTACGGAGACCTGGCCGCGCAGAGTGACGGACGGGTCACCACGGAAGATGTCACGGGGTTTTTTGCCGGGTTCATTGACGATGCGCGGTCCGGACGGTTTGCCGAGAATCCCAAGCGGTTCTCGGATGCCATTGACGCGCTGATCTTCCTGAAGCGCCGGCTCTCGACCGAGGAAATGGTGCTTCAGTGAGCGACCCCGGAGTGTTTTTCCCGAATTCAGCGATTCCTCGCGCAGAGGCACAGAGCGCGCAGAGAAAAGCGGCTTTCGGGGTGTGCGCCGGGGAAACCTCCTTTGACCGGTCGTGGTTGTTGCGCCGCTCTAAACCTTGCCGCAGATCGCGACCTTGAGTCCCAGCTCGTTCATCGCGGCGGCCTTCGCGTAAAGCGCGCGCCGGGCACCGGCTTTGGTCGGGGCATAGGCCACCTGGATGTGGTTGCTCTTGTGGCGGGCCATCATCTGGTCGCGGGTCACGCCCTGGAGGACGGCGTGCATGATCGGCCACTGGGAACTGGTAAGGTCCCAGCGGTCTTCGGTCTCCGACCGGGGAAGTTCGACGACCTCGGCGAGGCCGGTGTCAAATTTCAGCGCTCCGTCCGCGACGAAGACCCGGCTCCAGACAACCCAGCCCGGCTTGCTGATCCCCTTGAGCGTTCCGCCACCGAGCCGGAAATACATCGAGGGCTGGCGTTCGCTCGAAGCCCCGGCCCATCCCCCGATGAAATGCTCCGGCGGCACGGCCCCGCTGATGAGAAAGACCCACACGTAGGCGTCGAGTTTGTCGTCCGTATATTGGCGCCCCCAGCGCAGGTCGTGCAGTGTGTTCTCGGGAGAATATCCCAGTTCGCGCCAAATCCGGTAGGTGATGAGCCCGTCGAGGCCGGCGCATTCGTCAACCTCGTTGAAGTGGGGAAGCGCCTCGCCCGCGAAAAGCTCGCGCCCGTCCTCGGAATAAACCGGCGGGCGGTCCACATTGTTGAGCGTGCCCTCGACGAGATCGGAAGCGGGGGCAAGGTCTTTGAGCCCCTGCTGGTATTGGATGCCGATGGTGGCGCAGCCGAATTCGTCGGCGATCCGCACCGCGGCGATATACATTTTGCACTGCTGGAGGACCTGGTGCTCGGTGAGGTCGGTCGCCTCGTTGCCACCGAGGCGGAACTGGACCCCCCTGCCTTTATACCAGTTGAAGATCGCCCAGGCCTCGTCGTCGCGGACGGCGAGCATCTTCGCGTAGAGTGATGACTGGCTCAGACGTTCCTTGTAAACGCCGGTCTTGTGGAGGAGTTCGTCGGGAATGATCGCGTTATACATGCCCATGCAGCCTTCATCGAAGACTCCGAGGATGGCTTTTTCGCGGCGGAGCTTACGGGCGAATTTCTTGCCGAGCGCCGCGGCGCTTTCGGGCACATCGGCCTTCTTGAAAGAAACCACATGGGATTCATCATGCTTCACCGACCCCTTCTTCAGCCACCGGCGCAGGCCGCCGAGAAAATATTCGTCGGTGAAATCCTCGCTCCAAAGCGTGCTGTAATTCACCCCGGCTTTGGTCAGCGAACCGTTGAGGTTGAGCATGCCCACCAGGCCCGGCCAGGCGCCGCTCCAGTTGGCGAGCGTGAGAATCGGGCCTTCGTGCGAAATGAGGCCGTGAAGAACGTGGTGAGAGTATTGCCAGGCCGCCTCGGCGACGATGAGCGGAGCGTCTGCCGGAATGTCGCGGAAGACCTCCATGCCAT
Source organism: Terrimicrobiaceae bacterium (assembly GCA_041674265.1). Classification (GTDB taxonomy): domain Bacteria; phylum Verrucomicrobiota; class Verrucomicrobiia; order Chthoniobacterales; family Terrimicrobiaceae; genus QYQL01. The sequence goes on along the minus strand of JBAYWC010000139.1, from coordinate 1,633 downwards.
ACTTCTGGCTGTCGATGAACCCGTGCCCCTTGGCCGGATCGAACGCGTGGGCGCGCCGGACCGACCAGCCTTCCTTTTCCAGAGCCGCGGTGATCTGCTGTTCCATCGCGGCCTGCGCCGCTTCACATTTCTGGTTTGCCGGGGTGCGGAGGTCGCCATTGGCGACGAGATAGACGGTTTTCATAATCGGGAGATAATCGGGATTGGATCGTAACGGTTGTCTGTGCAAAATGAAGAGGAATTCCTCACATGCCTTCGTTTTCCGTCTCTCCCGCCTTGCGCTCATGGGTCGAAGTCGACTCCGGTGCCCTCCGCCACAATCTGGCCCTTGTCCGGAAAACCATCGGGCCGAAACCGCGGATCCTGGCCGTGATCAAAGCCAATGCCTACGGGCACGGCGCCGCGCAGGTCGCCAGGACCCTGGCGCATGACGTGGCGGTTTTCGGGGTGGCAAACCTCTCCGAGGCGCGCGTGGTCCTGGCCGCGGAGACCGGCCGGCAGGTCATGCTCCTGAGTCCCTGCCTTCCCTCTGAGCGAAAGGCGGCTGTGGAGGCCGGCCTGATCGTCACCGTTTCCAGCGCGGAAGAGGCGGCGAGCTTCGCCGCCTGCGGGGAGGCGATGGTCAACTTCAAAGTGGATACCGGCATGGGCCGCGTCGGATTCGCCGGCGAGTCCGCCACGGAAGAAATCGCCCGCATGGCCGGACGGGTAAACATTTACAGCATCTCGACCCATTTACCCTGCTCGGATGAGGACGAACCTTTCACCCGGAGCCAGCTCGAAAATTTTTCCCGCATGGCCGGGAGCTTCCGCCGGCTTGCTCCCGCGGCCCAAATCCATTCGCTCAACAGCGCGGGCATCCTGAAGTTTCCGGAGCATGCGGAAGACATCGTGAGGGCCGGGTTGGTCCTCTACGGGAGTTCGCCATTGCCGGAGTTCCAGAAGAATTTTCGTCCGGCGCTGGCATGGAAAACCCGCGTGACACTCGTGAAGGACCTGCCGGCCGGCGCGGGGGTCTGCTATGGCAGAACCTTCATCGCATCGCGCCCGACCCGCACCGCGGTCCTCGCCGTGGGCTACGCGGACGGATTCCCGCGCCAGGTCTCCGGAAAAGGTGCCGGCGTCTTGATCCGGGGGAAATTCTGTCCGCTTCTCGGGCGCGTCACCATGGACCAAATTGTCGTGGACGCGACCGGTGCCGGTGACATCGGCCCGGGCGAGGAAGCGGTCCTCATCGGAAGCCAGGGACGCGAAACCATCACCGCCGAAGACCTCGCCGCCCGGGCCTGCACGATTTCTTGGGATATCTACACCGGTATCCAGGGCCGTGTCGCAAGGATCCAAGGCTGAGCCTCCAAATGGGGCGCATCTCCGATAAGTGCAAAAAATGCTGGGCTACACTTTCAATTGAGAGCAAAGAGAGGCCGCACAATGGCCGATTGTGGTTCAAGGACGTGAAGTGGATGAGGGAAAAGTGCGATGGCTCCGGGGTTGGATCAAGGCATTTTCATTTAACCTAACTTCCCCCTGATTTTTTTCTAAGTGACTGCAAATCAGTGAAACTACACGAAAATGTAGCAAGTAATATATCCACAATAATCAAAATAACTGTTGATTGTATTGTTTTATATCT
>JBAYWC010000138.1:0-6174 GCA_041674265.1 Terrimicrobiaceae bacterium | reverse complement strand
GTGTTATAGGACGGGTCGGGCTTGAAGGATAAGGTTGAGGGCTTTGGCTGGGTAGCGGTGGTAAAGCTCGAAGAAGTGTGCGAGGGGTTCGCCCTGCTGGAAGGGAATGATGGCGAGCAGGGCGTTGCGTGTGAGCGCCAGATCGAGAGCAGCCCGTGGCATCCTCTCCCGGTGGTGGCGGATCATCTTTTTTCTCCAAATCAGCCACGCTGCGATGATGGGCGCTGTCATCCGGCCCCAAGCTATTGGGCATATATCGGGAGAAATAGAAGCACGGCGGCTAGCCCAGGTGATAAGACCGTTGAGGAATCCTATCGGAGCAAATTACGTATCACCATGCGTCCCCTTATTGAGGAGCGTGACGCATTTCTCAATTATTCCAAACAGGACAAATCGCTGTCCGCAGAGCAGAGAAGGATCGTTGAAGAGATTCAAAAAGCATCCCTTCCGATCCTGAAGCAAAAGAAAATTGAGGGGCTGACATCCGAAGAACTCATCCAAAGTATCAGTGATGAATCGTCAACAATCGCACCCTTGGTAAAGCAATTCCTGGATAAGATGGACGCCGGCAAAAAACGTGTCGCCCAATGACAAGTTGCCTCGATTTTTAATGCCGGGGCAATCTTGGACGGCCCTCTGCTGAGGAAGTGGAAAAACAGTCCGGTAAACTTCTCGTCGGCCAGGCTTCCTGGGAGCGCTTTGTTGAACGCCTGACGAACCGGCAGCCGCTCATGGCTCCCCGGCGGTTTTATTGACTTGCCAAGATCCGGCCCGTTCGCCATTTGCAAGGCGTGGGAGGTCCGCTCATTTCCCGATTTCTGCGGCTTTGCGTGGAACGATCTTTTTTTACTTCGTCTCCTGTCCCGTATTCCCCTCGTCGAGATACTCGGTTTCTCCCACGGAACGGGTCTTCAGGTATTGGCGCCAATCGCCGTTCTCCGAGGATAATATTTTTTCCCGGGGCTCCGGGGCGGGGAACGGCGGGTTCCGGAGGGCTTCTCCGAGGATCCTGCCATCCATCTTGTGCGGTGGTGTCACGCCGAGAATCCACAGGACGGTCGGCGCCACATCGATGTTTCCCGTGGGCCTCTTGTCAATGTAACCCGGCCGGAAATCCGGGCCGTTTGCGATCAGGGTATTGCGCATGTCGTAACGGCTCAACGAGCCATGCATTCCCTGGCCCGTTCTTGGGACGGTTCCCGTGTCCGCGACAAGCAGGCCATCGACTCCCGAGGCGTTCGGGGAAGGACTCCACCGGAGCGAGGCCACGACATCGGGGGACTCGGGAGAGTTGATGTGCGCCGCGGCCAGATCAAAAGTTCCCGGCAGCCCCGCCGAGGAAAAGATCACCCCGCAGAAGTCGCCCCGCTGCAGGAAATCGACGAGGCGATGGATGGTTTCCTTGTCGTGCCCGACCACATAGAAAAAATCCGATCCGCCGTTGCCGACCACGAGGATCTCGCCGGGTGTTGGGGGATGGGTGAATTTGCGCGAGGCGCGAAATCCGGCCTCCGAGAGGAGCCGCGCGGTGTCCACCGGGCGGTCGATCGTCGAAAACCCGTGGTCGCTCACGAGCAAAATATCCGTGTCGTCCCGGATGCCTTTTCCCCCGAGCGTGTCGAGGAGCCGCGCGAGCAGCTTGTCGTTTTCCCGGAGGGAAGCCAGCGCCTCCGGACTGCCCGGTTGAAAACGATGCTGGGTGTAATCCGGATCGCTCAGCCACAGCAGGGTCAGTTTCGGAACTTCCTCCTTCCAGAGTTCCTTGAGCAGGACATCGACTGTCCATGCGTTTTGAGGGATGTCGGGGAAGGTCGGCTTTTCGGGGAACTTTCCGAAAGATTCCTCGAGTTTCGGAGACAACATTTCCGGCAGGGTCTTTCCTTCAAAAACATTCCGGGATTTCGCCGCCGCTCCCGCCGATCGATCCGGTGAACGATCCGGAATGACGGCCACGGGTTTCGTGCCGGCGATCACTGTCGGGAAGCCGGCGGCCTGGACGAGCTCATACATCGTCGGAGTGGCCAGGTATTTGCCGCCGGTCAATTCGTCGCCTTTGCGGATGGCCTGCAGCGACTCGGTTGCCACGGGTTCCGCCGCGTGGAGCTTCGGGCGATATTCGCGATTTCCGACAATCCCGCTGTTTGCCGGATACATGCCGGTTGCAAGCGCGGTTCCGTTGACTTCCGTCGAGCTCGGATAGACGGCATGGTGACGGCTGAAAAATGTCCCGCCCTGGCGGAGTTTTTCGAGTGTCGGCGTATCGGCGGCATTCACCATATCCGGACGCAAGCCATCCCAGGCTATGATGACCACGTGTTTCGCCTGGCCCGCGGCGAGAGCCGGCTGGGAAAAAATCCAGGCTGCGGCCAGGAGGCAGATCGCCAATGCGGGGGACCGGGAACGATCCGCCGCAGGGGGATGTCGTTCTTGGATGATCAGCCGGTTGTTCGGGACAAGCATCTCCCTTTCCAATATCCAGTTTTCCGTTTCCAGCAAGCAAGATCGCCGCAGAACGGGCCCGCCGGAAACTGGCTCAACGAGAACCGGGGCTGAAGGGAACAGGTTCGCAAAGCGCCCGCAAATTCTCCACCGGTGTGGCGCTGGGGATTCCGCAACCCGCGTTGACCATGAAGGGATTTCCGGCCTGTTCGTAGCAGGAGAGGACGTGGGAACGGATTTTCTCCGGCGTCGAGCGGAGGACGGCCGAGACGGGATCGAGATTGCCCGCGATGGCCGTCTTCGGCCCGACGGTTCTTCGGACGGTGCGAAGGTCCACCATGTGGTCCACGTCGAGGATGTCGGTCCCCAGCGTGGCGATGCCCGGCAGGAGATGGGTGATGTCCCCACAGATGTGCGACCGGACTTTGGCCCCCATGTCCTTGAGCCCGCGCACCAAACGTTGCTCGTACGGGAGGATCAGGCTTTCATAAAGCTCGGTGGAGACCTGGCTGGCGACCGCGTCCCCCGATGCCGGTGGTATCCGCCCCCGCGTCCACCTGCGGGCGGGCGAAATCCAATGCGACATCGACGCAAAGATCCATCAGCAAACCGAGATCGGGAGACTCGTCGATCAGGTCCATGAAAAAATTGTCCAGGCACCGGATATCCGCCGCTTCGGCCGCCGGGCCCTCGATCCAACCCATGGTCGAATACTCTCCGCCCACGAGATTCGTGTAGCGTTTGACGGCATCGGTCCTGTCCCGCATGCGCACCGATTCCACCGGGTTCGGGCGGGGTAGTTTCGAAAGGTCGAAATCTTCCCCGAGGGGATGTTTTTCGCAGCGCGGAACCATGTTCGTCTCGTAGATGATCTTCGCGCCGTAGCCCTGGGTTTCCCTGTAGGGATCGGACATCGTGTTCATCTGGTCGATTCCAAACTCGCGGGCGCAGGCGATGTTGGCATCCGTGAGGACATGGAAATCGGAAGCGAAATCTCCGTAGTTGCTCCCGATGTGTTCGGCGGCGAACTGCATGAGGATGGGGAGCCGGGGGAGATGGTCGACGGGGCGGCCTTCCAGCGTGGCAGGATAGCGATCGAGGCTGTTCATGGAATGGTGGCGATTTCTTTCAGGTCCGCACGCTTGTCTTCGTAGGAAACATGGAACGCGAGAACCTTGGGATCGGGTTTCTGGCCGGTCTGCCGGCACCAGGCTTCATAAAGATCCGGCCACCAATTGCGGTGGTCGGTGAGTCCGGCGGCCTTCCATTCCTTCCATGCCGAGAGCACCCTGCTCCAGCATTTGTCGCCGTAGGCCACCGCTTCCGCCGCGCTCCCCATATCCGCCACATACCAGTCGCGTCCGATCCGCGCGTGGAGCACCTCATCCGCCCAGTCGAAATCCTGGAATGTTGTCGCCAGCGGGCTTTTCGCTTCCTTGCTGACTTCCCACTCGTGGCGTTTTCCCGTTTTGGGCATGAGGCCCTGCTCGATGAAATAAAGCACCGCGTGCCGCTCCTTGGGCTTCAACTCCGCGTTGAGTTGACGCGACCAGGTCGAGTTCACCATCACCAGTTTCGGCCAGTCGAGGCCGAGGCTCACAAATCCGACTTCCCCCATCATGGCGTGGCGGGCCTCGTCCCAGAGCTGACGGGTCATGTCGCGGTAGTAGCCCCAGGGCTTGCCGCGGGTTTCGGCGATGATGCCCGACATCATTTCCGGCACATCGATTTCCCGCAGCCGCTTGTAAAACATCATGAGCACTTTCGGGGGTGCGGGCATGGTTTCCTCGTAGAGGAACACCTCCGCATTGACGCCCATGTTGTAGGGATCCGGGAATCGTTCGTCGCGCCGGGGCTCGCCCTGGAAAACGAATGGCTTCGAGGAATAATGCCGGACCGGTTCGCCCTGCGACTTCGGGCCGGTTCCCCCGACCCCACCCGCCGCCGCGAGACAGACATCGAGCAGGGAGATCCATTGCTTCGACCGATGTTCTTCCGTGACCGCCGCCGCGACCGCCTGCCCGCCCCACTGGCAAATGTCCTCGATGTCGAGAAGCGCGTGACGGCAGATCCTGATGGACGGGGCGTCGGCCAAGGCATGGGTCTGCTGGATATAAAGGCGCAGCGCGTCCCGCAGCGCCGGCCACGCTTTTTCGTAAAGCCCGATCAGGCGCTCTTCGGTCGAGGGGGTGGCGAGGATCTCGTCGAAAAACACGCCCAGCGCGGGATGGGGGATTTTTTCCAGCCCGAGCGGGGGCTCGCGCATTTCGCCGACACGGGACCGGAAGTTCGTGTCGTTTTCCGCGGCCAGATGCCCGTGAAGACTGAACGCCATCTTCAGTTCGTAAACCGGCTCTTCCGCAATATGCGCGAGGCTGATCTGGTGCAGGCGCCAGAGGCAATAGTGAAACCGTTTGAGCCGGCTCACGCATTCCTCGACGGGCAATCCCGGTCGCATCGCATCTTCAAAACTGCCGAGTCCGGCGAGTGGCGGAAGGTTCTTGTGGGGGTGATACGCTTGGGAGTTCATGGGTTGGGATGACGGAAGAGGATCGCCCGGATCCGGCGGCGAAACATCCCCGTCTGTTGGCCAATATCGGGCTTTAAATGCTTTTTATTGGGAAATCCATCGGCAAACGCTATTTTAAATACCGATATGCGGGCCCGATACGAAAAGATCACCCCCGATCCCGACCGCTCGTTCCATGTCGCCGAACAGCGACTGGCCCGGTTTGACGCGCCCTGGCACTTCCACCCCGAGATCGAACTCACATGGATCGTGGAGAGCCGCGGACGACGTTTCGTCGGGGACGGCATTGCGCCGTTCCGGGAAGGGGATCTTGTGCTCCTCGGGCCGGATCTTCCCCACCTCTGGCAGAATGAAGGAACGCAGGAACGCGGTTCGCGCGCCCACTCGGTCATGGTTCAATTCAGCGCCGGTTTTTTGGGCCGGGAAATTTACACCTGCCCGGAGTTCCAAAACATCCGGCGGCTGATCGGGTCGGCTGCGCGCGGCCTGGAATTCTCGCGGGAATTTTCCCGCGCGGCCGCCGACGATCTGGGGGCGCTTTGCAAGTTGTCCGGACTGCGGGCGCTCACGCGGCTGCTGGAATTGCTGGAGCGCCTCTCCTCCGATCGGAAGGCGAAGCCGTTGACGAGCCCTTGTTATGCGCCGGTCCTCGATCGCCGGAAGGAAGCCCGGCTGGCCAGGGTTTATGGATATGCGGCCCGGCATTTCCGGGAGCGTGTGACCCTGGCGGGGTTGGCGCGCGCCGCCGCGATGTCTCCCGCGGCATTCAGCCGGTATTTCAAGCGCTCCACGGGCCGCGCTCCGTCCGATTTTCTCAACGATCTGCGGATCGAGCATACATGCCGGCTGTTGCGGGAAACCCCGCGGACGGTGGCGGACATTGCCTTGGAGGCGGGATTTTCCACCCTGACAAATTTCAGCCGTCGGTTCCGTGAGCGGACCGGAACGACTCCGCGGGAATACCGCGGGGCGTTCCACCAGCAGGACCTCTACTGACGGCGCGTTTTCGGGTTTGGCCGCAAGGCTGTTCTCGTTTGGTCTCCCTGTTACCCAGGGCGTTTGGTTTGAAGCCAACGGGAGCAGGTAGAGAAAGGGGGAAAGAAAAAGCTAGACAAAAGGGCACGGAAAAGCCGAACTACTGTGGTGAAAAAGAAGACCGCACAAAAGGTCGGAGCCCATGCCGGGGTTGAGGGAGAATGGGAAGT
>JBAYWC010000137.1:0-6265 GCA_041674265.1 Terrimicrobiaceae bacterium | reverse complement strand
CTCTTCGCCTCCCCTCCCAAGTGGGCCGCCTTCCCCTCCGGCGCACAGCTGTAGCCCGAAAAATATCGGACCCTCTGTGTTTATCGGCCCTTCAGGCCTTCCGTCGGGGAAGTTAGGTTAGAGCGGTTCAAGTAAAATTGCAGCCACGCCGCTCTGTCGGCGTGTGCTCCGACGCCTCGACAGAGCGAGGCGGCTACAACAATATCCCGGCCACATCTTTACTTAATCCGCTCCAGCCCCTCTCTGTGATTTATCCGGGCTAAAAGTCGATTCCCGTGAAAATCCCTCCCGCCTCGACCCCATCGCGGATGACGCAACGGGTGAGTCTGGATTGCGGGGCAACCACGGCATTTTCCCAGAGCACACAATCCCGGAGAATCGCCCCGCCGCCCACCGTGGCTCCGGCGCCGACCGCGCATGCCCCCCGCAGATGGGCGCTGGCCGCGACATGGGCGTTTTCCCCCACTGTTGCCGGCCAGTCTTTTTGCGCGGACGAGAGGGGAACTCCCCCGGGCCGGAGAAGCGTGTGCGCCGCAAAATAGGCATCCCGTGTTCCCAGATCGAACCAGAGTCCCTCGTCCACAATGTCCCCGCCGATTTTTGCGCCGGCCCGAATCAAGTCCAGATAGATGGGAATGATCGAAGCTTCCCGGCCGGGGGGAATGTGCCGGAAAATTTCCGGGGAGAGAATCGTGATGCCGGTGAACAGGAAGGAAGGATCGCTTCCGTTTCCCAGTCTGCCCCGGATATCGGTCACCAGGCCGTCCCGCGATTGGATGTGCAGCGGGCCTCCCGCCGATCTGAGGATCAGAGTGGCTGTGTTGCCGGAATGCAGGTGGCGTTCGATAGCCGGCAGGAGAGGGAAGTCGGCCAGAATGTCGCCGTTGTAGGCGATGAAGGGTTCGTCCCCCACAAAGGACTCGATATTTTTGATGCCGCCTCCCGTGCCCAAGAGGACGGGCTCGTGCCGGTATTCGAGAGGCAACCCCCGGTAGTGGCCGCCGTCCAGGAGCCGGGCATAGGCCTCCGGGCAATGGTGGGTATTGATGACGAAGGAGGTGATCCCGCCGGTGATCAGATGATCGAATCCAAAAGTGACCAGCGGTTTTCCATACAGGGGAACGAGCGGTTTGGGGCGACGTTCGGTGAGAGGCCGAAGCCGGGTTCCCAGCCCTGCGCCGAGCACGAAGGCTTTCATGAGGAGACAGGTTCCATCCCGAAAACCGCTTCTTCCGATCCCTGCGGCTCAGCGTGGGAAATCGCTGGATTTTGGTTCATATTCACGAGAGCGGGAACCCCATGACGAAAGCCGGAGACAGCCGAAAAAACGACGGTCAGCTTGCGGCGGCGAGACCGAATGCCTCGTGGGCGAGTTTCGCGGCGGATTCGATGTTCGATTCATCGATGATCACCGCGATTTTGATTTCGGAGGTCGAGATCATCTGGATGTTGACCCCGCCATGGCCGAGGCACTCGAAGAGTTTGGCGGCGACGCCCGAGTGGGAACGCATGCCGATGCCGACAACGCTGAGCTTGGCGATGCCGCTTTTTTTGGTCACGGCCCCCGCGCCGATTTCCCGGGCGACCGCGTCGATCATCCCGCCGAGTTTTTCGAGTTCGTCGCCGTTCATCGTGAAGGAAATGTCGGTGGTTCCGCTCACCGAGACATTCTGGACGATGACATCGATGATCACGTGCGCCTCCGCCAGCGCGGTGAAGATGCGCGAGGCTGTGCCCGGCTTGTCCGGCACGTTGGGGATCGTGACTTTTGCCTGGTTGCGTTCGATGCTGATGCCGCGGACGACGACGTTTTCAAGTCCGAGTGGTTCTTCTTTCACAATGGTTCCCCGGTTGGTGTTGAAACTGCTGCGCACTTCAAATGGCACCTGGAATTTTTTCGCAAACTCGACCGACCGCGACTGCATGACCTTCGAGCCCGAACTCGCCATTTCGAGGAGTTCGTCGTAGTCGATGACCTCGAGCTTGCGGGCTTCCGGCACGACACGCGGGTCGCAGGTGTAGACGCCGTCGACGTCGGTGTAGATCTCGCAAATCTTCGCCTTGAGCGAGGCGGCGATGGCGATCGCCGTCAGGTCGGAACCGCCGCGACCCAGGGTGGTGATGTGTCCCTGCAGGGTTTGGCCCTGGAATCCGGCGACGATGCAAATGAGGCCTTCGTTGAGGTGCTTGCGGATCTGGCGGGGCGTGATGTTGGCAATCTTCGCTTTCGTATGAATGCCGTCGGTGATGATGCCGGCCTGGGCGCCCGTGAGGGAAATGGCCCTGGCTCCCAGCGAGTGGATCGCCATGGTCGTGAGAGCGATGGTGGTCTGTTCTCCGGTCGAGAGGAGGACATCCATTTCGCGGTCCGTCGGGCGGTCCGAGACCTGGCGGGCCAGCTTGATGAGCCCGTCGGTGACACCCGACATCGCGGAGACGACCACCACGACGGAATTTCCCGCCTGCTGGGTCGCGACGACCCGGCGGGCGACGTTCAGGATTCTTTCCGGGTTTCCGACGGAGGTTCCTCCGTATTTTTGGACGACGGTGGGCATTCGGGGGATCAATCAAGCACCCGGCGCACCGCGGTCAAGTCCGCATCCGCTTCGATGGGCGCAAATCCGCCGTGTTTCACCGGTGCCTCCGGGTCTTTCAACCCGTGCCCCGTGACGGTGAGGACGATTTTTCCGCCGGACGGGAACGGGCACGCGGCCTGGCGTTCGGCGGAGAGGCATTTGAGAAGCCCGGCCACGCTCGCGGCGCTCGCGGGCTCGACAAAGACGCCCTCGTGGGATGCGAGCCATTGCTGGGCATCGAGAATTTGTTGGTCGGTGACGATGTCGATGCCGCCGCCGGATTCTTTGACAGCCCTGTTCGCCCCCGCCCAGCTCGCCGGATTTCCGATGCGGATCGCGGTGGCGACGGTGTGGGGATCGACCGGATGGCCGAGGAAAATCGGCGCGGCTCCCTCGGCCTGGAAGCCGAGCATTTTCGGCAGCCGGGTGGAGCGTCCGGCGGACTGGAATTCCCGGTAGCCTTTCCAGTAGGCGGTGATATTCCCCGCGTTTCCGACAGGCAGAATGTGGATGTCCGGGGCCTCGCCGAGTTCCTCGATGATTTCGAAGGCGGCGGTTTTTTGACCCTCGATCCGGTCGGGGTTGATCGAGTTGACGATCGCCACTCCCTCCACGCCGCCGAATTCCCGCACGAGCCGCAGGGCGTCGTCGAAATTGCCGCGGATGGCAACGACTTTCGCGCCGTAGGCAAAAGCCTGGACCAGCTTGCCGGCGGCGATTTTTCCTGCGGGCAGAAGGACGGCGCACCGGATGCCCGCCCGCGCGGCATAGGCCGCCGCGGCTGCGGACGTGTTGCCCGTCGAGGCGCAAATGACGGTTGTCGCCCCGCGTTCCACGGCCTTCGAAAGAGCGACGGTCATGCCGCGGTCCTTGAAGGAACCTGTCGGGTTGAGACCCTCGAATTTGAGGTAGACTTCCGCGCCGGCCAACCCGCTGAGTTTGGGAGAGTGGATGAGCGGGGTGGAGCCTTCGTTGAGCGAGATGACCGGGGTGGCCTCCGTCACGGGCAGCCAGGCTTTGTAGCGGGCGATGACCCCGCGATCGTGGAGCGATGGTTTCACGAGAAGGATTCCATATGGAGCAGCAGCGGCTCGGTTTTCACGCAGGGGAGGGCCGCGAGGGTCGCGGCGGCGGCTCGCATTTTCCCGTAGGGGGCGTCGTGGAGGGTCAGCACGAGAGGCACCGATCCCTCGGTGTGGCTTTCCGGCTGGATGACCGAGAGGATGCCGATCCCCGCCGCGCCGAGCGCTCCGGCAATTTGCGCCAGCACACCGGGGCGGTCCTCGACGCCGAGTCTCAGGTAAAATTTGGAAATGGACTCCCCGATCGGCTTGCAGTGACCGTAGAGGTCATGGGGGGCGAAGCCGCACGATTCGCGCGGGGAGGCCAGCGAGATGGCCGCCTCCGCCAAGTCGCCGAGGACCGCGCTCGACGTCGGATCCTGGCCCGCGCCGCGCCCGTAAAAAAGCGTCTCGCCAACCACATCGCCCCGGACGGCCACCGCATTGAAAACCCCGTTCACCGAGGCCAGAACGTGGGATTTCGGGATCAGGGTCGGCGCGACGCGCGCTTCGATCTCATCACCCGCATCCGCCTTGATCGTGGCCACGAGCTTGATCCGGTAACCGAGTTCGTCGGCAAACCGGATGTCCGACGCCGTGATTTTTTCGATCCCCTCGACCAGAACCTTCGACGGTTCCACCCAGAACCCATAGGCCAGCGAGGCGAGAATGATCGCCTTGTGCGCGGCATCCCACCCGTTGACATCGAGCGCGGGGTCGGCTTCCGCATACCCGAGTTTCTGGGCTTCTTCCAGCGCCGGGCCGAAATCCATGCCGGCATCGGTCATGCGGGTCAGGATGTAATTGCTCGTGCCGTTCAAAATCCCGTGGATCGACTCGAAGTGGTTCCCGACGAAGGCTTCGCGGACGGCCTTGATGATGGGAATCCCGCCCGCCACCGCCGCCTCGAAAAACACCGCCACATTCTTCGCCTTCGCCAGTTCAAAAATTTCCTTCCCGTGCTCCGCCAAAAGCGCCTTGTTCGCCGTGATGACGATTTTTCCTGCCAGGATCGCGCGGCGGATAAACTGCAGGGGGAAATCGATTCCCCCCATCAATTCCACCACGATCCGAATCGAGGGATCTTCGATCAGGGCATCCGTGCGTGTGGTGAAAAGCTCATCCGGAGCCTCGACCCGGCGCGGCTCATCCAAATCCTTCACGGCAATGCGGCGCACAGTGAACGCCACCCCCGTGCGTTCCTCCAGCAACGCGCCGTTGCGCGCAAGGTTTTTGTAAACCCCGGAGCCCACCGTGCCAAATCCAGCCAGTCCGATCCCAATTTCTGTTTTCATCGCGAGCCGCTCACTATCGCCGCCGGAGGAATTCCGTGTAAAGCGCGATCCATCGGAAAGTCATCCACTGGGTCGGTGTTTTGCAAATAAGTGATTCTGTGTGACTTTTGTAAAAAATGTATCCAAGCTCCCCCCGGCAAGTGTGATCGAAATCAAGCATTTCAAATTATTTTTGCATTTTTTTGAACGAATCCCCCTTTTCGAGGGTCTCATGCTTAACCTCATTAATGAAATTTCCGGTCTTTTTTCCGCCAGAAACCTGACTGGAAACCGAAACGATATCAAGGAAGCTACCCCACAAAAAAATTATGGCCATTGAAGATTCAGACACAGGATTTCAACTTTACCTGAGAGAAATCGCCCAGTTTCCGCTCTTGACGGTGAAGGAAGAGGTGCAGCTTGCGCGCAAGATCAAGCGTGGCGACCAGGAGGCCCGTTCCCGGATGGTTCGTTGCAATTTGCGGCTTGTTGTGAAAATCGCGCGCGACTACAGCAACTACGGCCTGCCGTTGCTCGACCTGATTTCCGAGGGGAACATCGGTTTGATGAAGGCCGTGGAGCGCTTTGACCCGAAAAAAGGGGGCAAATTGAGCACATATGCGGCTTGGTGGATCAAGCAGTCGATCAAGCGGGCTTTGGCCAACCAGAGCAAAACGATCCGTCTTCCGGTTCATCTGGTGGACAAAATCGCCAAAATGCGCCGGGTTTCGATGCAGATGACCGAGGAGTTGGGGCGTGAGCCATCCGACGACGAACTGGCCGAGGAAGTCGGGCTGTCCGCCTCCAAGGTCACGGCGCTCAAGAGCGCTGCCATCCGCCCGACCTCTCTCGACCAGCCGATCGGGGACGACGATTCCGCGCAGTTCGGTGATCTGGTGGGCGACGCCGAGGCCCAGGACCCCTTCGAGATGTTGCGGGACAAGGATCTTCGTGACGAGGTCGGCGACCTGCTGGATGTGCTCGACGATCGCGAGCGCCGGATCATCAATTGCCGGTTCGGTCTTGACGGGAAAAAGCCGAAGACCCTGGAGGAAGTTGGAGTCAAATTCGGCGTGACCCGCGAGCGGATCCGCCAGTTGCAGAACATCGCGCTCGGCAAGCTGCGCAAGGCGCTCAACAAAAAGGAAAAGCCGAAAGCCGACGCTTACGTCTGAGGATGTTTGTCAGTGAGGTTGGGGCCGGGGTGCTTGTTCGCACCCCGGCCTTTTTTTTGGTGCGCCCGGCAGGGCGCACTCACTTGGGGGTTCAAATCCCCTGCACGCCCGACAAGGGGAAGTGCTAGCCGGACGGCAAGGGCGTCCGCCGCGAGGCGGAGTCTGAAGGAAGCTGCAGG
>JBAYWC010000136.1:0-6292 GCA_041674265.1 Terrimicrobiaceae bacterium | reverse complement strand
CCGCCTCGCGGCGACGCAGTTACTTCAAGTTCTCACCAGCCCAACGGTGGCCGGTGGCCGGGGTCTTCCACCCCGGAGGAGTGCGCAGCTTCGCAGCGCACGAGCGCGGGCGTCCCGCCCGCGTTGGTAACGGTGGCGGGCAGGATGCCCGCGCTCCTTTCTTAAGTGAACAGCATTGGGGTTAACCCTGTCTGCGCCATCTGGCTGCGGCTTGGAATCCTTGCCGGGCCATTTTTGATCGAAATCACACTCCTCCCGCATAAAAGGGAATTCCCCTTGACTCGTTTTTGGCAGCTAATATAAATTTATCTTATGAAGAACCTGCCGCCATCGAATCTCTCGGGCGGCCCTTCATTTCCGTATCCTGGCTTCCCAACTGCGGAAGGCCTTCCATTTCCCATCTCAATCCATCCAACAATCCACCTATCATGAAATTAACGCGCCTTATTCCACTGACGATGCTTCTTTGTCCCGCGATTCTCCGGGCGGGAGAATCCGACCTTGCCCTGCCGACCGATCGTTCGGCGGTTTTCCAGTTCCCGGGATTTTCGCTCCCGAGCGAGATGATTTTGTGGATCGGTCTCGGCGTGGCTCTTCTGGGCATGCTTTTCGGCTGGCTGGAATGCGGGAAGCTCCGGAAACTGCCGGCGCACAAGAGCATGCTGGATATTTCATCCCTCATCTACGGAACCTGCAAGACCTACCTGCTCCAGCAGGGCCGGCTGCTTCTCTTGCTCGAACTGTTCATCGGGGCCACGATGGTCTATTACTTCGGATTCCTGAAGCATAACCCGGCTTCGACTGTGGCGCTCATCATCGGCTGGTCGCTGGTCGGCATTGGCGGATCGTTTGCGGTCGCCTGGTTCGGCATGCTGATCAACAACATCGCGAACAGCCGGATGGCATTCTCCGCGTTGCGCGGACGGGCCCTGCCGGTCTCGGAAATCCCGACCCGCTCGGGCATGAGCATCGGCGTTCTTTTGATCAGCACCGAATTGCTGCTGATGATCGCGATCCTCCTCTTCGTCCCCCCCGCCCTCGCCGGATCCTGCTTCATCGGCTTCGCGATTGGCGAATCCCTCGGCGCGAGCGTGCTGCGGATCTGCGGCGGCATCTTCACGAAGATTGCCGACATCGGTGCCGATCTCATGAAAATCGTCTTCAAAATCAAGGAAGACGACGCGCGGAACCCGGGCGTGATCGCCGATTGCGCGGGGGACAATGCGGGCGACAGCGTGGGCCCGACGGCCGACGGCTTCGAGACCTACGGGGTCACGGGCGTGGCGCTGATCACGTTCATCCTCCTCGCTGTGGCGCCCCAGTTCATGTGGACGTTCATCGTGTGGATCTTCGCGATGCGGGTCGTGATGATCCCGACCTCGATCCTCTCGTGGAAAATCAACACCTGGATCACGAAGGGCGTCTTCGGAAAGCACAGCCATTTCGATTTTGAACATCCGCTGACCATCCTCGTCTGGCTGACATCGTTGATGTGTGTCGCGGTGAGTTACATCGTGAGCTACTTCATGCTGGCCGCGGAATTCCCGACCCTGTGGTGGAAGCTGGCGACGATCATCAGTTGCGGCACGCTGGCGGCGGCGATCATCCCGGAACTGACCCGGGTCTTCACGAGCACGCGGAGCGCGCATTGCCACGAGGTCGTCAATGCGACGACCGAAGGCGGCGCGGGTCTGACGATTCTCTCCGGGCTTGTGGCGGGCAATTTCTCCTGCTTCTGGAAGGGCCTCACCCTGGCCCTGCTCATGTTGATCGCCTACCTCACGAGCCTCTCCACGCTCGGTGATTTCATGGCATTCCCCGCGGTCTTCGCCTTCGGCCTCGTGGCCTTTGGAATGCTCGGCATGGGCCCGGTGACGATTGCCGTGGACAGCTACGGCCCGGTGGCGGACAACGCGCAGTCGGTCTTCGAGCTTTCCACCATCGAGCAGATCCCCGGCATTGAAGCCGAGGTCAAGCGCGATTTCGGGTTCACCCCGGATTTTGAAAAGGGAAAACTCCTGCTCGAGGACAACGATGGAGCGGGCAATACGTTCAAAGCCACCGCGAAGCCGGTGCTGATCGGAACCGCGGTCGTCGGAGCCACCACGATGATCTTCTCGCTGATCCTGATGCTCAAAAACCATTTCGGCTGGACCGATCTCTCGAACCTCAGCATCGTTGATCCCCGGATCATTCTCGGTCTGATGATGGGCGGGGCGGTTGTCTATTGGTTCGCCGGAGCTTCGCGCCAGGCGGTCACCACCGGCGCCTATCGCGCGGTCGATTACATCAAGCGCAACATCAAGCTCAGCAATTCGGACCGCGCGTCGGCCGAGGACAGCAATGCGGTCGTCAAGATCTGCACGAAGTACGCCCAGCACGGCATGGTCAACATCTTTGCGGTCGTCTTCTCGCTCACGCTTGCATTCGCCTGCTTCGATCCGATCTTCTTCGTCGGTTACCTGATCTCGATCGCGATGTTCGGCCTCTACATGGCGATCAACATGGCGAATGCCGGCGGATGCTGGGACAACGCGAAGAAAATTGTGGAAGTCGAGCTGAAGCAAAAAGGCAGCGAACTCCATGCGGCGACGGTGATCGGCGACATCGTCGGCGATCCGTTCAAGGACACTTCGTCGGTCGCCCTGAATCCGATCATCAAATTCACGACCCTGTTCGGAATCCTCGCCGTGGAAATCGCGGTGAATTCCCCGCGCGGGCTGGCTGCCGGGATCGGCGCGGGCTTCCTTCTCATCGGCCTCGCCTTTGTGATCCGCTCATTCTACGGGATGCGCATCTCCGCTCTGAGCCCGCAGGCCCACATCGACTTCAACGAAAAGCGTGATGCCGATGCAGCCGCTGCCGATGCGGCGGCTGCCAACGGCGCGGCCTGAGGCGACAGGAGCTTTCCCTCTGGTGTTGGAGGGACCGGGCACTGCCCGGCCCCTCTTTTTACTATCTGGCCGGCTGATTGACTCAAGTGACCGCAAGCCATAGTGCGCTCATTTTGAAAAATGCGGCGAAAAACCACAACCGGTGGGTGCGGCTTGCGTCAAGCAGCCAGCCAGATAATGAATTCGGCCACTGCCGGGTGCCGAATACCCGCGATGAAGTCCTTGCTGGCTGGGAGTTTCGGCAGCGCTTCAACAGGCATCAGTTGCCCCGCAAACAGGTGAGGCGATTGGATGAAATCGACTTTGTCTGGAATGTCAAAGACCGCACGCCGGCCGTGATGGAAAAGGATCATGCTCCCTGGGAGCGACGGCTGGGCGAATTGAGGGAATTTCATTCCCGTCACGGCCATTGCAGGGTGCCGCTGACCTACCAGCCCAATCTCGGCCTGGCCCGTTGGGTTGTCTATCAGCGGGAACATTGGAGCGGGCTTTCCGCTGACGAGCTTCTGGCCTTGATTCGCCTGGGTTTTCTTTTCAAATCGGCCGATGCGGTGTGGATCAGGCGTTTCAGCGAACTGGATGCGCGGGGAGGCCAGTCCGTCGCCGATCTTTGCCAGGCCAACCACGGCCTTTGGGCCTGGGTTGGCTACCAGCGAATATCCGGAACAAACTCCGGGCCGGACAGATCCGCTTGCTGGAAGAAATGGGCGTGGAATGGAATCCCCGTGAAGCGGCCTGGATGCGTCAGTATGAAAAGCTGGTGGAATATTATCGGGTTCACGGGCATTTCCGAATTTCGACGACGGGGAGCTTTGCTCTTTCCCTGTGGACGACCAGCCAGCGGCAATGCCGGAAGGATCTCTCTTCAGAACAGCGCCGCTTGCTGGATGCGATTGGTTTTCCGTGGAACCCTCAAGCCGACGAACTGGAAGAACGGTTTCAGCAATTGGAAGCCTTCAAGCAGAAGCACGGCCATTGTTTTGTTCCTTTGAGAGGGGTAAACGGCGAATTTCCAAAGCTTGGCCGGTGGATGGAACGGCTGCGGGCGCAACGGAGCAAGTTGCCTCCCGAAATGGTGGAAAGGCTCAACGCCTCAGGGTTTGTGTGGAATGTCGAAGCCGCCCGATGGGAGCAACGCTTTCAGGAACTGCTCGCTTTTCATCGGCGGTTCGGTCACTGCCGGGTGCCCTCGAAATGGTCGCCCCCCCATTTTTTGGCGTGTGGACAGGTGTCAGCGGAAGAACTTTTCTCGCCTCTCCGCAGAACAGCGGTACCGGTTGAAGGATCTCGGAATTTCCCCGGAATCGAGAAAATGACGGCCACCTTCAACCGTGATGAAGGCGATATGACTGTGCTTCATCACTTCTTGCCTTGGGGCTCGGATATGAGAAAAGCGAACAAAACGGGCGGGACTTGAGAGTCCCGCCCGGTTCCGTCAGGGGATTTCTCGGGAGAAATCTACCGGACAACAGCCGACTGGAATCGGCTGGAGTATTGGGCCGCAGTCCATTTCTGGAGAACGGCCGGGATAATGGTCAGTTTTCTTGTTTCGTGGAGTCGGCGGGTTTCTCCGCCTTTTCCGCTGCGGGCTTTCTGGGCTTTTTGGCAGGTTTTTTCGCTTCAGGCTCCGGGGCGGCTTCGACGACGATATTGTCCACCCATTCGATGTAGGCCATGGAAGCCGAATCGCTTTGCCTCGGCCCGAGCTTGATGATGCGGGTGTAACCGCCCTTGCGGTCGGCGGCGCGGGGCGCGATTTCCGCGAAGAGCTTTTTCACGGCCTCCTTCTGGCCGAGTTCGCCGGCGGCGAGGCGCCGGGCATGAAGGTCACCCCGTTTTCCGAGGGTGACCATTTTTTCGGCGAGCGGCCGGACGGCCTTGGCTTTGGCGAGGGTGGTTTTGATGCGTTGATGCTCGATCAGGCTGCACACCTGATTCGCGAGCAGGGAGTTTCGGTGCGCGCTGGTGCGTCCGAGTTTGACTGTTTTTTTGCGGTGGCGCATGGGTGATCCTTATTTGGCGTCCGGCTCGGGTGGCAGATCGACCATGGCGGGCTCGAATTTCATTCCGAGTCCGAGGCCGAGTTGCTGGAGCTTGTCCTTGATTTCGTTGAGCGACTTCTTGCCGAAGTTGCGGTATTTGAGCATCTCGGATTCCGTCTTCATGGCGAGTTGTCCGACGCTGGTGATATTGGCGTTGTTCAGGCAATTCGCGGCGCGGACCGAGAGTTCGATTTCGTTCACGCTCATGTTCAGGAGCTTCTTCATGCGCGTGTTTTCCTGGCTCACTTCCTGCGGGGTCTCGTCAAATTCGACCTGGTCGTCGTTGAATCCGACGAACACATCGAGGTGGTGGCGCAGGATCGCCGAGGACTGGAGGAGCGCGTCATCGGGGGTGATGCGGCCGTCGGTCCAGATTTCGAGGAGGAGCTTGTCGTAATCGGTGCGCTGTCCGACGCGGGTGGCCTCGACGGAATACTTCACGCGGGTTACCGGCGAGAAGATCGAGTCGATGGCGATCACGCCGATCGGCTGCTCGGCGTTCTTGTTTTCATCGCCGGTCGCGAACCCGCGTCCGACCTTGATCTCGAATTCCGCCTCGAATTTGGTCTTTTTGTCCAGTGTGCAGATGATCTGTTCCGGGTTGAGGATTTCGCACTGCTGGGTTCCCTCGATGTCTCCCGCGGTGACCGGGCCTTCCTTGTGGACGGAGAGCTTGAGGTTCCGGACCTCATGGTCGTGGGCTTTGAACTTGACCTTCTTGAGGTTGAGAACGATGTCCACCACGTCTTCCACGACTCCGGGGAGGCTGGTAAATTCATGCGGGGCACCCTCGATTTTTACGGACGTGATGGCCGCCCCCTCCAGCGAGCTGAGGAGCACGCGGCGCAGGGAATTTCCCAAGGTGTGGCCGTAGCCCGCTTCAAACGGCTCGGCGACAAACCTGGCATAGACATCGGTTGCGGTGGACTCGTCCTTGACGAGCGTTTTCGGCATTTCAAACCGACCAAGACGAACTGGCATTATATGATCTTTCTTTTTCTGCCGGGTTTCCCTGCTCGCGTTCGGCAACCCATTGAAAACGGGTGCCACCAGGACCAACGGCAAATGAATTTTGCGCGAACGAGCAGGATCTCCCGTTCTTTGAAATTGTCAATGTAAATCGTGCTGGAAACACCCAGGGCGTTTGGCTGGAAGTGTTATAGGACGGGTCGGGCTTGAAGGATAAGGTTGAGGGCTTTGGCTGGGTAGCGGTGGTAAAGCTCGAAGAAGTGTGCGAGGGGTTCGCCCTGCTGGGAGGGAATGATGGCGAGCAGGGCGTTGCGTGTGAGCGCCAGATCGAGAGCGGCCCGTGGTCTTCGGTGCCGGTCTTCTTGCCAGGCGGAGGCGTCGCGTTTG
>JBAYWC010000135.1:0-6327 GCA_041674265.1 Terrimicrobiaceae bacterium | reverse complement strand
GTTGGTGAAGTCGACCGCCCCGGTGCCCGAGGCATCGAGGGTCGCGGTCGCTCCCGCGCCCGCGCCGATCGTAAAGCCGCGGTCCGTGCTGGTCGCGCCGCCGGTATATTTCAGGGTGCCGCTGGTGATGGTCAGGTTGGCGGCCGCGTTCGAGGACGCGCCCACGCTGCTGGCCGCCCCGCCGTTGGCGAGAGTGGAGACAGCCACGGTGGAGCCGGCTCCCAGCGTCGTCTTGGCGGTATAGCTGCTGCTTGCGGAGAGTGTCGTCGTGCCTGTGTTTGTTATGATGAAATTCGTGTTCGTGCTCCCAGAATTCCCGGGCACGGAGAAGTTGGCGTTGGCATAATCGTAAATCTGACTACTAATTGTCGTGTCGCCCGTTCCCGCAAGGGTCAGAGTGCCGCTGGTACTGGTAGATAGGTAGGTAATGCCAACTCTTCCCGCGAGGGTCAATACGCCACCGCTTGAAATGTTGTTCGTAATGGATTTAGAGACGTTATTTGTCGTCGCGTATACCGCGCCGTTCACCGTAAGGCTATTCGAACCTGAAAAATTCAGATTGGTATTGTCACCGGAAATCTGGATTTGGTTCGAAAGTTGTATCGAAGCCATATTAGCCCGGATCGTGGAATTGTTATTAGTCTGGATAGTGCCTACACCGATCCCGCCGTTGGTGGTGTTGTTGAGCGCCAAAGTGGTATTCGGATTCAAAAGGAGGGTGTTCAACGCATTATTCACAGTCATCGTTCCAGACGTAACCAGCGTCCCCCCACTGATAGTCACGGTGCCTCCTATGGTGCCTGCAGCACCCAAAGTCGTATTGCCAGTGAGCTCGAGCGTTCCGGCGCCGCCCTTCATAAGAGTGAGATAAGAAGCTCCCCCTTTGGAGATATCGCCGCTAATCGTCGTGTTGCCCGCTCCCGCTATAGTCAAATATTTGACACCGGCAGTACCGCCGGTGCCGCCGGTGATGTTGCCGCTCAATGTCAGCAGGCCGGTAAGGCTGCCGTTATTGAAAGTGGTGTTGCTCGCGCTGGCGGTGCCAAGAGTGATGCCGGCACTGATGGTTTGGTTGGTAGTCACCGTGCTCGCAATCTCAAGAGCCGTTGTCGTGCCGTCGGCAAAAGTGATGCCGCCGCTGCCCAAGGTATATGCCGCCGTTGGAGCGCCCGTAAAAAACAACTTACTCAGGGAAATGGTGCCCACCGTGATATTCGTATTTCCGTTACCCGCGTTGTTGAACGTGGCGATATCGCCGGCACCGGGAACGGGGGTTGCGGACCAGTTCGTGCCGGTGGACCAAAGCGAATCCGTGGTGCCGTTCCACGTGGCGCTGGCGGCGCGCGCGGTGGAGAGAGGGCAGAGGCCGAGGAGAGCCGCGAAGGCGGCCAGGATGCGGGCAGATGACATTTTCATAATTTTTTCAGAGGGGTGTGTTATGGACAACAACGTTACGAAACCGAGTGCACGATGGAAGAATTTCAGAAAACCGGCGGAGAGTCAAATATTTTTTTGGGTTTTTTTCGAGGCGGAGAAAGGGGTGTGCCGGGCGACCCTTCTCATCCGGCGCGAACAGCCGCGCCACGCGCCCAGGCCGGCTTGTCCGCAAGGTTATTTGTCCCATCGCAATGTGAACCGGAAGCCCGCGTCATCCGAATACCACATGACAAAGTTCGTGCCCCACGTGTTGTTGAACAGGTTGAAGAACACGCCGGCGTTTTTTCCGGGCTGGCGCTGTGTGAAGTCGAGGAGTTCCGGCTTCCCGGGGGCCACGACCGGGGCATCCAGCGAGTGGATGGAGAGGCCGCCGAGCCGCACGGGCCCATTCGCGGCGTGCAAATGGCGGCCGCCCTTCGGCGCCACTTCGCGGGGATCGACCTGCAGGCCAAGCTTGGAGAGGGTGACCGTCGCGTCTTTCGCGAGGCGCGGCTGGAACCGGAACCAGAATGCCTCCGGCATCCGGTTGGCGGGCTTTTGAAACCACTGCAGCCGGATATCCAGCCCGTCGTCCTGCGGGGAGACGATCATCGCGGATTTTGCGGGGGCGCCGAACTTTTGCGCCCGGGCGCCGAACCGCAGCTCGGCAACCAGCTCCTCCGTTTTCGGATTGAGCCGGAGAGCGGCCACCCTCGGGTGGTGCCAGCCCGCCCCGGCGGCGGCGGGGAGCCCGGGTTTCGTGAAACTATCCCGCACCCACGGGGCGTCGATGGTGCAATAGCGGCGGTAGTAGCGGCCCACATCCTTCGCCGAGAATGTCTGGTAGAGAAAGCCCGCCAGCCGGTGGGCCGAATCCGCCAGGAGATGGCTTGTCCCGCTCTTTTTGAGATGCCGGATGGAGCCGTCGCGCGCATCAAGGCCGATTTCCCACCGGCCCAACTGGAAGATATCCCCCGGGCGAAGTTTCCGTGTTCCAACCGTTTTCGGAAACGCCGGCTTCATGGCGGCGAGCGCGTTCTCCGCCTCCGGGCGGAGCGCCGGCGGCAGGGCGCGAATGGCGGCGGGAATATAGGCGCGCTGCTCGAGCCAGGACTTCTCCACTTTCCGAAAATTCGGTTTCCGCAGCGCCCGGCGGAGGTCGGCCGGGGAGTAATTGCGCTCGTCCTTGAGATGGGAGGCGATGTCCAGCCCCCACGTGTGTTCCGCCACGAGCAGCAGGTTTTCCCCGAAGGCGAGGTCCTGGGGGCCGCCCTCCTTCAGCATGCCGGAATCGAGCCATTTCCCGCGGAGCCGTCCGAGTTCGAGAAACCGGCTGATTTTCGAGGGGTCGGAGCCGGCGCCGTGAATCCAGGTGTCGCCGATTTCGCCGGTAAATTCCGGCAGGGATTTCCTGCGTGCCCACGCCCAGGCGGCCGCTTCGTCCATGCTGCCGGTCACGATCTGCGCCGAGGGGAAGAGCTCCTGAAGATAGGCATAGGTCTCGGCAACCTGCTGCGGAGTCAGAGGCCCGAGATTGTCGCTCGTGAGATGCATGGAAAGGACCATCCCTCCGGGCAAGGTGGACATGCCGCCGTAATGGTGGTCGTAGACCACGACCAGCTCCGAGCCTTCCACCTTCCAGTTGAAGATTCTCGGCAGCGCGAGCCTGGGGCATGCGGGGTTCGTCCCCATGTGCAGCAGCCGGATGCCTTCCGCGGCAAGCAGAGGGACAATCCCCTTCGTGTGGCCCGGCACATCGGTCGTCTTCGCCGAGATCGTTTTCCGCCCGAAGCGCTCGTCGAGAATCTTCGAGAAGCGCAGCCCGAGACGGAACAGGCGGGGGTCCATCAACTCGGAGTGCATCGTGAACGGCAGGGCGTGCCAGTGGAAATCGCCGTTCTCGATCGCCTCTTCCATGAGCTTTCTCTGCGGCCTGGCGGCATCCTCCAGAAACCGGTAGGCCAGCCACGAGCCCGTGGTCCACGTGAAGCGGTGGGGGCTGTGCCGGGTTTCCTTCGCAAGACGCAGCGAGACCGGGATGAACTCCCCGACATAGCGCCGGACGACCCCGGACGCGAAATCGGTGAATCCGATATCGAGATGGGTCTTGAAGACGGCAAGAACCCGGGAGCTATTTTTCATTTTTCGCGCAACCACACGCCCGACGGAGGCCGGATTTCAGAAATCCGGCCTGCGCCGCGAACCGGGGTTATTATTTTTCGCTGTAGAGGAAGAGGGGGCCGAGCAAGCCGCCGGTGCCCAGTTCGTTGATGAAGATGCGGGTGGCGCGGACGGTGATCTGGTTCTCCGCGCCCGGCTTGATGGCGGCGGTGATGTCGAACGAGACCGGCTTGCCGTAGCCGTTTTTGAATTCCTCCTGGACTTCGCCCTTATCGTCGACGTAGGGGACGGGCTGGCCGTTGACCCAGACTTTGACGGCGCCATCCTCGCGGCTGACCCAGAGGAAGATTTTTTTGCCTTCGGGGACGCGCGGGACTTTCACCGTGGCGCGATACCACATCGGCCCGAAATAGTCGGGGATCCCGAGCGTGCTCCACATGTCCACGCCCAGCTTCGTGGTCTTCCAGCCGGCGTCGCCGAAGTCGGCGGCGAACAGCCCCTGCTGCTCGCCCGTCTTCTGTTTGTCCGCGAAATACTTCCAGTCGGCCAGGGGCGGCGAAATCAGCCGGAAGCTCTTCATGATGCGGGTGGCGTCGAGGTATGCCGGCTGGAACCAGCCCTTCATCCAAAGCCCGGCGGCGTTGCCCACGGGATCCCAGCCCACCTTCGAGAACGCGCTCTGCTTCGCGTATTCCTCGCCGAGGTGGATCTGGCTTCCCATCCACTTCTGGCTTTCCGGCCCCAGGCCCGCCAGTTTTCCCGCGTTCAGGTCGCCGAGCATCGCCATCCAGCGCTCGAACTGGCGCAGGGCGTCGTCCTGCATCTTGACGCGGCGGTATTCGGTGATGCTCTTGCAGCTCGCCAGCGCCCCGTCCATCACGGAGCGCGCCTCTTTCATGAATTCCGGGGGGAACCGGCGGGCATAGTCCCAGCCGCCGCCGGCGTGTTCGTCCACGTTGGTCCACTGGTCGTCAAACATGGTCCAGTATTTCCGCATCGGGGCCGCGGCGTTGCCGTAGAACATCGTGAAGAACTCGTCGAGGATGGCCTGCGAATCTTCGCCGGGGTTCCAGGCCTTGCGGAGGGTGAGGTAGTGGCCGGGCAGGATCTGGTCCTGGTTGGTCATGCTTTCGGGCTGCCAGTATTTCACGTGGTTGCCGTAGATGACCGGCAGCTCTTCCTTCATCTGGTGGATCATCGGGTAGGGCGCCGAGTATTCCCCGAGGTTGAACATGTAGTTGTAGTAGGAGATGGCGTTGGAAACTTTCGCCCAGCCCTCGAGGATGGCCTTGATGCGCTGCCGCGAGGGGCAGGAGGCGTCAGTCATGGCGTGGGCGCGGCAGTAGTTGATCGGGGCGATCATCGGCACGAGGTTCGGGTGCAGTTTTTCGCGGACCGGCGGCTGGGTGTATTGGACGTAGGCGAGGAACCCCAGCTTCACGTCGGGGTATTTTTTGGCGACCTTTTCGGCGACGATGTTGCAGAACTTGACGTAGCGGTCGGTGATCGAAGGCCCGCCCATCACGGGATCGTAATCGCCGGCATCCCAGGCTTTGTCGTCGCTTTCATCGAAACTGCCGCCGTCATCGGGCGAGATCGAAATGGACGGCGTATAAATTTTGTCCAGGCGGGCGATGATGGCGTCGGCGACCGCCTGCTGCACGCCGGGGTTGCTCCACTTGAGGCGCGACGCGTGCGGCTGGCCGCCGATGATGGCGCGCCACTCGGGGTGCTCGTCCCGCTGCGCCTTGGTGACATACTGCTCGAGCGCATGGGTGGCGGCGATGGGCTGGCCGCCCATGCGGTTGCGCCGCTTGAAATCGGGGTCGGCATACGCGATGGCCCGGCACCAGGTGCCCGGCGCGCCGGCGAAATCCATCTCCGGCAGCGCGACGGTCGGGCGGGCCGGGACGACTTCCCCCAGCTCGGAAGGGATGAACCAGCGGCAGCCCAGCCGGTGCAGCACCTCGTAAATGGCGTAGGAGGTGCTTTCGTCGCTCTCCCCGAACAGCCCGATGCCCCCCTTCGTCACCACCACGCGAAAACCCTGCTTGGAGGCGGCGGTTTTCTTGACCGGGCCGAATTTCTTTTCCGCAAGCGCCCCGATGTAAATGGGCAGGCGGCCGTCCTTGGGGTCTGTTGCGCCTTCCGCATCGACGGGAAGGACCTCGATCTTGGCGCCGGACATTTTCCCGAGATAAGATGCCAGGTCATTGACCGCCTCGCGCAAGGCCTGACGCTGCGTTTCGGCCGCTTTCTGCGCGACGGTTGACGTGGGCGGCGGGACGATGTTGGGGGCCATGACCGAAGCCGGGACCGCAATCACGGCCTGCGCCTGACCGTTTTTCACGAGGGTCACGTCGGCCCGGGCCTCCGCACCCCCCAGGGCGGCGAGCGCACCCAAGCAAACCAACCCCAGGACCATCGCCCTCGCGGGCTTCTTTTCGATATTTTTGCCTTGCATATAATTGTTTTTGTTTTTTGTCGGTTTCATGGAATCTTTCGCGTTCAGTTGGTTTTTTTCGCGCCGGCGGGCGGCGCCTTCAGCGTTTCGATGATGTAATCCTCGATTTTCGGGTGTTTGACGTCCGGCGCGCCGGGATAGACGAGCTCGCATACTTGCCGCCACCGCGACAAACCCGCAAAACACAAGCGAACGAAAAATCGAATTTCATCAGTTTAAACCCTCTCATTTTGTTTCGCCCTTCGCGTCGCGTTCGACGACTTCCTTCGGCAGGAGCAGCTCTTCCGCGGACCGCGCATAATACGGGGGCACGGTCAGAAGATTGC
>JBAYWC010000134.1:0-6695 GCA_041674265.1 Terrimicrobiaceae bacterium | reverse complement strand
GCGCGCGCGGTCGGCGTTGCGGTGGTGGATGGGGCGCACTTTGAGATCGACGGTTTTGAGGCTGCGGAACGCGTTCTCCGCGAGGCTCAGGCTCTTGTAGCGCCCGGCGATGGCGGCGGCTTCCAGGCCCTCTCCCTTGCTGCTGGTGCGCACGGGCATTTCCGGATTCCGAAGAGGGGACATCAGGCGCTTGCCATATGGACGACCAGTCAGCGGCGGCACCGGAGGAATCTTTCTTCAGAGCAGCAGCGCCGATGGACGGAACTCGGCTTTTCCGCGGAATCGAGAAAAGGACGGCCTCCTTCAATGGGGATGAAGGTGGCATGAAGACATGTGAAAACGGCAACCATATCGCCAACGAGCCAACAAATTGCAACGAGCCTCACGACCTGCGCGAAGTCGCATTGTTGTTCCCGCCCGGCCAGGGAACGGTTTATTTGAAAGGAAAGTGAGGCGGAGCCGCCGGCAGAGCGGTGTTTCGAGTCCCATGAAATGCTGGCCGATCCATGAAATGGCATGTAGGTTCGCCCGTATGATCGGACGTGAACCCAAGGAGGAAAAATTCAAAGGAAGCACAGTGTTGGCGGACGAGGTTCCGGCGTAAAGCGATTTGCGCGCTTTGTGATGCGCGGGGGACGCCGGCGAGCCGGGGCCGCCGGACGGCTGGTGTCGCGTCCCAAGCTGTTGCTTTTCGATTTTGACGGCACCGTGGCGGACACCTTCCAGTGCGGCCTTGAGATTCTCAACTCAATGGCGGCGGAGTTTGGATACCGTCCGCTCGGGGAGGGCGACCTGCCCCGTGCCCGCGATATGCGGACCCGCGAGCTGATGAAGTTTCTGGGCATCCCCGCCACCCGCATGGCGAGGATTGCCCGGCGCGGCAAAGAAAAACTCCATTTGCAAATGGACAAAATCCAACCGTTCGAGGGAATGGTCGAGATCGTGCGCGACCTCCATGCCGGCGGATTCCAACTGGGAATCCTGACATCGAACTCGGCGGCGAATGTCGCTGCGTTTCTGAAGAAATTCGACCTCGATCTTTTTGATTTCGTTTGCACCTCGTCCAAGCTCACGGGAAAGGGACGGGTGATCCGGAGGATCCTCAAAGAGCACAAATTGAAGCCCAAACAGGTGCTTCTGGTCGGGGACGAGGTTCGCGACATCGAGGCGGCCCAGGAGACCGGAATTCACATGGCTGCCGTCACATGGGGATACAACAGCCGGAAAGCGATCTGTTCCCTGGACCCGGACCATTTGATCGAGACCCCGGAGGAACTCAGGGAGTTGGCCTGCGGGTTTCCGGGCTGAAATCCGCCGCTCCGGTTCCGTCCCATCTTGTCCCATTCGCTGACAAACGGGGATTTCAAGCTACAGTTTCCAGCATGCCCTCTCTTCGGTTGGGAATTTTCGGAGCCTCCGGGTTTATCGGAGGCACGCTGCGCGATCTGGCCATCCGTCGTGGTGACGAGGTGGTTTGCTTTTCGAGGCGGGAGCGCCCGGGGTTCCGCGTTTTTCGCGGGGCGTCGGATCTGGATGGCCTGGATGCGGTCGTCAACCTCGCCGGCGAGCCGATTCTCGGGATCTGGACAGCCGCGCGAAAGCGAAGAATTCTCGGGAGCCGGGCGCGGGGGACCCGTCGGATTGTCGAGGCCGTCGCGTCCGGGAAATCGACCGTCCGCACGCTTGTCAATGCGTCCGCGATCGGGTTCTACGGGGATACAGGAGACCGCGTTGTGGACGAAGCCTCCCCGCCCGGCTCCGGATTTTTGGCGGAGACTTGCCGGGCTTGGGAGGCTGCCGCCTCCGAGGCGGTTTCGGCAGGCGCACGGGTCGTTCTGATCCGGATCGGATTCGTGATTGGAACCGGCGGGGCCATGAGCCTGATTCGACCGGTTTTCCGCATGGGGCTTGGGGGCCGGCTGGGAACCGGCAGGCAATGGATGAGCTGCATCCATGTCGCGGATGTGGCCGGCATGATGCTTTGGGCGGCCCATGAAGAGGCCGTCACGGGGCCGGTCAACGCGGTGATGCCCGGGCCCGTGACGAATGCGGAGTTCACAAAAGCCGTGGCGTCGAGCGTTCGCAGGCCGGCGATTTTTCCCGTTCCCGCGATCGTCCTGAAAATGGTTCTGGGAGAGCTTTCCCATGTGTTGCTCGACAGTTCGCGCGTCGCGCCCGGCGCGGCCCGGAAGCTCGGATATCCTTATCGGTTTTCCACGCTGGCGGAAGCCCTCCAGCCGCTGCCGAGCTGAAAATATTCGGCAACCCGCGCCGCCACGTGGCCGGATCCTTGGATGTTCCCGAGGCAGGCGCGCTTTCCCGCATGGAGTTCGAAACAGGGCACTTCAAACGCAGAACCCGCGCCGCCTCCCTCTTTCCAAACGAAGCCTCTCTGCTGCGCCTTATCTCCGCCCTTCTCTGCGAAATCAGCGAACTCGGTGATCAGCCGCAAGATCATCGCCCTCACGGCAAGCGCGATGCAGAGCGATCTGGAGGATTGTCTTGTTGCCGGAATGGACGCTCATGTGTCCAAGCCCATCAACCGGGGCAAACTGGAATCCGCCCTGACCACTGCCGTCACACGGATCAAAAATCGGGGAAAGGGTTTTCCAGCGTCTTGATAGTATCTCAGTATTGAGCATCTTGATCCCGGGTTCGGGTTTTGCCGGGGAGCACACGCGACCCGCGTGTGGAGGTCGGCGGCCCGCCGACCGGTCCGACCATGTTTCCGCCGGGGACGCCGGAAGCCAGGCGGGGGACGCTCCCCGGAATAAAGAGCGCGGTGGTCTTTCATTTTCGGACCATGTCGGCTACACGGGGTATCGAACATGAACAAGGATTCAAAAATCTATGTGGCAGGCCACCGGGGGATGGTGGGGAGCGCGGTCGTCCGTTGCCTGAAGGCGAAGGGCTTCAACAATCTGGCATTGCGGAACCGGAACGAGCTGAACCTGCTTGATGAGCAGAAGGTGAGGGCGTTTTTCGATGCCGAGCACCCGGAAGTCGTCGTCGATGCGGCGGCGCGCGTGGGCGGGATTGTGGCGAACTCCGAGAAGCCGGTGGAGTTCCTTGTCGAGAATCTCACGATCCAGAACAACGTGATTTCCGCGGCGGCCGGGTCTGGCGTGCGGAAGCTCCTCTTTCTCGGAAGTTCCTGTATCTACCCGAAACTGGCGCCGCAGCCGATCCCGGAGAGCGCGCTTCTCACGGGACCGCTCGAGCCCACGAACGATGCCTATGCGCTCGCCAAGATTGCCGGCATCAAGCTCTGCCAGGCCCACGCCAAAGAATACGGGAAGAACTTCATCTCCGCGATGCCGACGAACCTCTACGGTCCGAACGACAATTTCGACCTGCGCACCTCGCACGTGCTGCCGGCGTTGATCCGGAAGGTCCACGAGGCGAAGGTTTCCGGTGCCCCGGAGGTTCCGATCTGGGGGACCGGGAATCCGCGGCGGGAATTCCTGCACGTCGATGACCTGGCGGATGCGTGTTTTTTTCTGCTCGAAAACTACGACTCGCCCGAGATCGTCAACATCGGTTGCGGGGAAGACGTGACGATCCGGGAATTGGCGGAGACGGTCTGCGAGGTGCTGGAATACCAGGGGAAGCTGGTGTTCGACCCCTCAAAACCCGACGGCACGCCGCGCAAGCTGCTCGACATGCGGAAACTTTTCTCCCTCGGATGGAAACCGAAAATCTCCCTGCGCGACGGCATCCGGGATGCCTACGAATGGTTTCTGGGATCGTGACTGCGCGGGAGGTCCCCTGAGCAGGATGCCCCTTGGGCAGTTCTCTTTTTCATTCAACCTCTGCTCTCCACATGGAAACAAAGCCGTTTCTATTCCTGCCTTTGAACCGGAGATCCCGCCTGAACATTTCCTTGGTTTTCTCATCACCCGGATGGTAGGATATGACCATGCCAACACGCGACGAGCCGGTGCCGGGAGAATGCCGTGGGCTGGCGGAAAAATACGTTTGGTGGAAGCCGCCGGATGAGGTTCTTCGGCAGCCGGAATTTTTTCTTGGGCACGTGATGAACCGTGCGACATGGGAGGACCAGGGCTTGCTGGAGAGGTATTTTCCCGCAGTGCGTTTGCGGGCGGTTTTGCGGGAGGCGGAGGCCGGAATCTTTGATCCTGCTTCGTGGCATTACTGGCACTATCGGCTGGGTTGGACGGACGTGCCCGCCCTGCCGCGCAAGAACCTGTCTCTCTGAAGCCATGCTTGCCCCCAGACTGGAAATCCTTCCCCCGGCCCAGCTCGCTCTCTGGCCTGAAACAGCACGATGGGCGGATCGTTTCGTGCTCTACGGGGGCACGGCTATCGCCCTGCGACATGGCCACCGGCAGTCCGTGGATTTCGATTTTTTCTCCGATCAACCGTTCGATCCCTTTGCCTTTTATGCGGAAGACTCCCTGCTCCAGGGCAGCGATATTCTCCAGACGGCTTCCAGCACGCTCACATGCAGCAAATCCACCCCGCTCGGGCCGGTGAAGTTTTCCTTTTTCGGAGGCCTCCGGTTTGGCCGCGCCGCCGCGCCATCGGTGATCCCGGATCATGGTCTGAAACTGGCCTCCGACGTGGATCTGATGGTGCAAAAACTCAAAGTGATCCAAGTGCGGAGCGAGCGGAAGGACTACGAGGATTTGTGCGTCCTGTTACAGGGCGGGGTGCGCTTGGAGGATGGTCTGGGGGCGGCGAGCGCGTTGTATCCGGGGTTTCCCGTTTCCATGGCTCTGCGGGCGCTGTCCTATTTTGAGGGTGGTGATGTCGGGCAACTCTCCCGGCCGATGAAAAAATTGCTTTCCGGCCGCGCGGCCCGGTGCTCGGAGATCCCGGTGTGGATCCGGGCCAGCGCCACGCTCTTATAGGAGGCATTCAACAGACCGGTGGAGTTCCTTGTCGAGAATCTCACGATCCAGAACAACGTGATTTCCGCGGCGGCCGGGTCTGGCGTGCGGAAGCTTCTCTTTCCCGGAAGTTCCGGTCTGGGGCAGCGGAAACCCGCGGCGGGAATTTCTGCATGTCGACGACCTTGCCCATTCGGGCGGTTCGCAGGTTTTCGCCCAGATTATTCCCTGGCCAGGGGCTTGAAAATTCCGATGGGCGCGTTCTGCGGATCCTGCAGGACCGCGATGCGACCGATATCCGGGATGTCCATGGGCGAGAGGATGATTTTGCCCCCCAGTTCCACCGCTTTCGTGGCGGTTGCATCCACGTCCTCGACGGTGATGTAAGAGACCCACTGCGCGGGCATTCCCGGCTGGGGCGCTTTCATCAGGCCGCCCACATCCTGGCCCTCTTTGTTGAACAGGGAGTATTCCGGGCTGAATGCCGAGACCGTCCAGCCGAGGAGGCGGGTATAAAAGGCCGTGGCCCCCTCGACGTCTGTGGTGACGAGTTCATTCCAACTGAAACGGCCGGGTTTGGTGCATGCGGAAGATTCGTTTTCGCTCATGATGACGGGTTTGTTTGAAGTTTTAGCGGAGGTTCTCTGCAATCTGGCGAAAGTAGGTGCCGCCGCAAGCGGTTTTTTTCGATTTATTCCACAAGAATCTTGCATCCCATCCACGGGCGGATTGTTTAGTTCAATGGACCTCACGCCCGTCACGATTCTCACCGGCTTCCTGGGAGCCGGGAAGACCACGCTTCTCAACCGCATCCTCACGGAGGAGCACGGGCTGCGGATTGCCGTCATTGAAAACGAATTCGGCGAGGTCGGGGTCGATCACGAGCTGGTGATCAACGCGGACGAGGAAATCTTCGAAATGAACAACGGGTGCATCTGCTGCACCGTGCGCGGGGATTTGATCCGGATTCTTGGCAACCTCATGAAGCGCCGCGACAAGTTCGACCATATCCTCATCGAGACGACCGGCCTCGCCGATCCCGGGCCGGTGGTGCAGACATTTTTTGCCGACGACGAGATGAAGGAGAAACTTTTCGTCAACGCCGTGGTCACGCTCGTGGATGCGAAACACATCCTTCTCCACCTCGACGACAGCGACGAAGCGCGCGAGCAGATCGCTTTTGCGGACGTGGTGTTGCTCAACAAGTGCGACCTCGTTGCGCCGGAGGATTTGGGCAGTCTCGAGAAGCGTATCCGCCCGATGAATGCCCTCGCGAAGATCCACCGGACAACGAATGCCAACATCGGGATCGGCAAGGTGATGGATGTCGGCGGGTTCAACCTCGACCATGCGATGGAGGTGGACCCCCATTTTCTCGAAGAAAACCACCACCACCATGACGACCATGTGGCCAGCGTGGGGATCGAAGCCGACGGGGACTGCGACGGGAAAAAACTCGACGAATGGCTGAGCCGGACCGTGCGCGAGCAGGGGATCGATATTTTCCGCATGAAGGGGGTCTTCGCGATCAATGGCGGCCCGGATCGGATCATCTTCCAGGGCGTGCATATGATCATCGATGCGGCGAACGGCGGGCCCTGGGGAAACCGTCCGCGCCGGAACACGCTTGTCTTCATCGGACGCAACCTCGACCGAGCCGCCCTCGATGCCGGATTCCGGGCCTGCCTCGCATGAAGCCAAACCTGGCAGAAGAAAGAACCAGTAGAGTAGGGAGGGAAGTCACGGAATGACAGGACGAGTCCAATGACCGCCGACTTCCTTCCCCCTCGTCAAACCGGACGTGCGGATTTCTTCCCTGCGCGCTGCCCCCTTTCACCCCGG
>JBAYWC010000133.1:0-6894 GCA_041674265.1 Terrimicrobiaceae bacterium | reverse complement strand
CTGGATGTCCACGCCGTAAAGGCAGTTTTCGATGAGGTAGAGCTTGCGGCCGTAGTCATCGTTGTTGTCGGCGAAGGCGCGTTCGAGTTCCTCGCGCATGGGGGCGGAGTCGAGCTTGGCGAGCTGGGTCGCCTTCCAGCGGTCGTTGTCGGGGTCGAGCTTGCCGAGGATATAGACGAGCTTGTGGAGGACGCCCATGGGGAAGGCGCCGGAGCCGCAGGCGGGATCGAGGATTTTCAGGGCGTCGATGGCGGAGATGAGGGCGGCGACTTCGGGTTCGGAGAATTGGTGGGGTTGCTCGGTGTAGGAGAAGAGGAGGTCGAGGCGGGAGCGGAGAGGCGCGAGAGTAGTGCAAGCATCCTGCTTGCTTGGTTTGGGAGGGTTCAAGCTGGAAGCTTGAGCTACTCTGACGTTCGCTTTCGCGGGATTTTGTTGGATGTATTCGCGAAAATGGGCGAGTTGCGCCTCGCTACGCACGATGTGGTCATAGGATTCATGCTGCCAGAGTTGGCCTGTCTGTTTTTGCGCCTTATTGATGGCGGTGGCAGTAAACGATTTCCAGCTATGCAGGATGGTTTCAAGGGTGTGCTCTCCCATAGGTGTAAGGAGAACGTGGACGTGATTGGGCATCACAACCCATTCGTCGAGGAGATAGCGTTTTCCATCGAAGTGCCGCAGGGCATTGCCCACGATTTCAGCCAAGCTTGCATCAGCGAGGCAGCATGATCCGGCTCCGGCATCCAGCCAGTCTTGGACGCGGTCGGAAAATAGCCGCTGATATTCCGCGCTCTCGCTATCGGAGTATGGTTCTGCATGATGCGCCAGCCACGTTGCCCGCTCTTGCTGGAGTTGATCCAACTTTGCCTTTGGTAGAGAGTCTGCGAGGCGAAAGGTGACGAAATACATGACGCCCCGCTGTTTCCAATGAGGGAGGTTGCGTTCTGTCGTTTCGATTTCCGCGTGGGGGTTTAAGAATGGGAGAGTAGCACAAGCATCCTGCTTGTTTTCGTTGGAAGGATTCAAGCTGGAAGCTTGAACTACTCTCTCCAAATGGGCTTTGAGGGATTCGTCCACCATGTAGTCCACGATGGGGCGCGGGGTGTAGAAGGAGCCGGTCTGCTTGCGGGCGGTGGTCTTGGTTTCCTCGTTGTAGGAGGCGAGGAGGTTCTCGAAGACCTTGCCGAGCAGTTCTGGATCGAGAGCGATTTCCTGATCGATGGGGGTGTTCTCGACGATGGTGAACTTGTAGCGGTTCAGGATAGTGATGAGGCCGGTGACTTTTTCGGCTTTGCGCTTGGTGTCGCCGTAGGCGGTGGAGAGGTCGGCGATTTCCCCGCTGTCGAAGAACAGGCGGTCGGGGACATGGGGTCGCTTTTTGGCGTTCCGGGAGAATCCGTCGAGATAGCGCTTTTTATCGGTGCCATCCTCGGTGCGGTCCAGGCACTCGAAGAGACCGCCATTGAGGAAGGGAATGTCGGCGAAGTGAGCCAAGGCGGTTTCCGGTGATTCCTGAAAGAGGGCTTCGTAGCGGTAGAGGTTGTTAATGTCGTAGGTTGCGCGGTTTTTTTGAAAGCCTTCGTCCTTGGCAAAGACACGATAGGGCTGGCCTTTGGCATCCTTTCCCATGCGCTGGTTGAGCGTGGCAAAGAAGAGGTTTTGCAGGATTGCCTGGTAGTAGGTGGAGTTGGTCTCACTCTCGGGATCGAAGTCGTTGAGGATTTTGGCGAGATCACTGGGATGGAAGAGTTGCTCCGGGATGAGGCCCTTTTCCTTGAGGAACCAGCAGAAGATGAGACGGGTGAGGAGGCGGATGAGGCCGGTAGCGCGGCGTTTCTCGTCGTCCGGCTCCAGGTCGGCGGGGAACTCGACCTGCGGGAGCGCCCAGAAATACCAGTTGGCCAGCTCGCGGTAGAAGCGTTCGTTGAGCAGCTCGACGTTGAAGATCTGCTCCCATGCGGCGTGGAGGGTGTCGAAGTCGGCGATGGGAAGTTTCTTCGGATGGACAAGATTCGGCATCGCGAGCGATGCGAGGATGTCAAGGTGGCCGCGATGAGGATTCGTGATCGAGATATCCCGGATGAGAGTAGCCTTTTCGAGGACGCCCTTATCGGGCTCGATCTTGTTCCGCCGACGGTTGATGACGGCGATGGTGAGCCGGTCCGCATGCTTGAAAATCACCATGACCGGCATGGGAAAGAGGCGGTTGATTTGTCGAGCGATGGCGGAGAATTTTCCCCGTGCGTAGTCGCCGTCCTTCAACTCGATGGCGATGAAAACGTAAGATTTGAGGAGTCCAGCTTGAACCGAGGTATCGGTGAATAAACTGGTCTCGCGGCTGAGTTCTTGATCGGTGAGCTGAAAGAGGAGGTCGGCGGATTTCCATTCGGAGACGAGCGCCTTGGTTTGGTCGAATGCGTGGCCGGAGACAAAGTCGTCGAGGAAGTCCTGCGGCTTGGAGCCTGCGCCAGCGAGAAACTTGTCGCTCTTGTAGCCGAGCTCGGCGAGTAGCCGGCGGGCGGCGTCCTTGAGCGGGCCGGTTTGAAACTGTGAAAGTGCTTCAGGGATTGTGGAGCGGAGATCAGAAGTGGCCATTAACGGAGTTCTTTTAGTTCGCGCTTCAGCTCCGTGGTCAATTCCGCCTCGGTAGGCAGGTGGAGTTTGTAGCGGCTGGTGAAAATCTTCTTCGATTGGTCCGGGCCGAGGAGGTATCGCACGACGGCGTCGTTTTTATCTGTGCAGAGGATGAGGCCAATCGTCGGGTTGTCTCCCTCGGTCCGGCGTTCCTGATCATAGAAATTGGCGTAAAGCTGCATCTGGCCAAGATCACCATGCGTGAGCTTGCCAACTTTGAGATCAATCAGGACGTAGCACTTCAGAACGGTGTGGTAGAAAACAAGGTCGATGTAGAAATGGTCACCATCGAGCGTGATCCGTTCCTGCCGAGAGACGAAGGCAAAGCCTTTGCCGAGTTCCAGCAGGAAATCTTGGAGGTTGTTGATGAGGGCTTGCTCAAGGTCGGATTCCACGAGGCGGGGCGATTCCGGCAGACCGAGAAACTCGATGACTACCGGGTCTTTGAAAACATCGGCAGGGGCTGTGATTTCCTGTCCCTTCGTGGCCAGCTTCATGAGGCCGGCCTTGTCTTTGCTCTTTGCGAGCCGTTCAAAAAGCAGGCTGTTGATCTGGCGTTCCAGTTCGCGGGCGGACCAGTTATTTTTGATCGCCTCGATCTCGTAGAAGGCGCGGGCGTCCGGGGAATCGACCCGCAGAAGGGTGCGATAGTGTGTCCAGGATAGATTCCCGCTCAGCCGGCCGGGTTCCCACGTTTGAGCCATCTCGGGCTCAGGTAATTCTCCACGCAGTGTGTGGAGAATTCCGGGTGAACCCGATTTTCTAGGCAGTGAATCGGAAATTTGACCTGCTGCGTCAATAATTGCAGATTCGGAAGATTTCGAACGCAGTGCGTGCGGAATTGGCGCTGACAACCAAATCGAACGCAGTGTGTTCGATTTCTCCACGTCACCGAGCAAAACCGGATAGGCGAGGTAAAATGCTCGGCAATACTCAAGCTGCCGCACGGACCAGCCTTTGCTGAAGTCCTTGGATAGTTTCCGGGATATTTCCAAAAGCAGGGCGTCTCCATACCCCGCACGTTTCCTCCCATGCTGTTCGCCTTCAACAATCTCCCTCCCAATCAGCCAGTTGGCCACGACCTGTGTCGTATTCACAGTTCGGGCCATGCCGGCTCGGGCCGATTCCAGAATCTCCCGGATGCGCTGGTAAATTCCTGAAAGTTCCTTCGCTGGAACTTCAAGGTTTGGCTTGGTCAGCTTCTTTGCCTTCATTTTGCCTCCTTGATAACAAGCCATGTGACGAGTTCCAGATCGGTTTTCTCGTGGATCTGCTCCTGCGCGTTGGGGAGGACAAATCCACGACCGGATTGGAGGCCGGAGGCGGCACGTTTGCGGAAGGTGGTCGCGAGGGAATCAACCGCCTTCTTGA
Organism: Terrimicrobiaceae bacterium; assembly: GCA_041674265.1. GTDB lineage: Bacteria > Verrucomicrobiota > Verrucomicrobiia > Chthoniobacterales > Terrimicrobiaceae > QYQL01. The sequence continues at coordinate 2,892 of JBAYWC010000133.1, read as the reverse complement.
GAAGGTGGTCATAGACCTTCATGTCGCTCCCGTGGTTGGTCTCGTGGTCGAACAGATTGCAAAGCTGGCCGTATGCTTCCGCTTTGCCGGAACAGAGTATGCGGTAGATGTCGAGAATCTGCTTTGGGTGTGCGAACCCGAAGCGGGGGTTGCCGTCTTCCAAAACGTAAACGAGGAAGTAGGGATGCAGCGGGTTGACCGATTCACTCGCTGCCGACTTGGAGTCGGGAGGGACGTCGCATTCCTGCCGGAAGCAGAAGATAACGCCGGGACCGATGACCTTGTAATCCGGGTGCGGCGGAACGCAGGTGTAAAGGCCGAAGGGGGCGGCTTCGAGCGCCTCCTTGTTGGCCTCTATGTATTTCAGGAGTTCGAGACGAAAGTCGTCGAGCGTAAATTCGGTGAGGGAAACACTGTCGCCGAGGTCTTCAATGTCCAGCACCTCATCTTTGAGCCGGAGGAGTTGCTTGTCACGATACCGGAGGTCGTCGGAAATGAGGTCTTCGATTTCCTCGTTCTTGAGGACGTTGTCCTCGAAGGTGGCCGAAAGGTCCACAAGGGCCATGCGGGCTTCGACACGGTTTTTCAGGTTGATGTATTTATTAAGGTCCTCGGTGGGCCAGAAGTTCACAAGATGGACCGCGTGATTGGCACTGCCGATCCGGTCGATACGCCCGAAGCGCTGGATGATGCGGACCGGGTTCCAATGGATGTCGTAGTTGATGAGATAATCGCAGTCCTGAAGATTTTGCCCTTCGCTGATACAGTCGGTGGCGATGAGGAGATCAATCTCCCCCTGCTGTGGCATGGAAGGAATCTTGGCGCGGTATTTGGCTCGCGGGGAAAAGTTGGTGAGAATCTGGTCGTAGGCCCCTTCTCCAAACGTGGTGCGGGTATCCCCGCCACCGCAGACGAGGGCCACATGAATGCCCAGATCATTGAGCGCCCATTCGGCCAGCGATTCGTAAAGGTAGGCGGCGGTGTCGGCGAAGGCGGTGAACACAAGAGCCTTCCGGTTCGGTTCGCCATGTTTGTTCGTCGTGGGGCCGGCCTCTTTCGCAGCTATGAGCTTCTTGAGTTCGGCAAGCTTGGCGTCCGTTTCGGGAGTGACGTCCTGCGCGGCGTTGTAGAGGATCCGGAGCTGGTCTTTGTCGCGCTTGAGCGCTTTGAGCCAGCCGTCATCACCGTCAAGCCGAAGGTGGTCCAGTCGGAATTTCAGTTTGCCGCCGACCTGCATGGCCTCCTCAAGCTCCTCGTCGTGTCCGGGATCATCGAGATCCAATTCCAGCTCGTCCGATTCGGGGTTCTGATCCGGCAATGACTGGAAGTTTTTGATCTTTTTCTCGAGTCCCTCGATCTTGGCAATCGTGCGCTCCATCGTGATCTCGAAGGATTTTACCGAGCTTTCCAGGCGCTTGAGGAAGTTTACCTTCATCATGCCGATGAGGAAGGTTTCACGCTGGCCCTGAGTGAAGGGGAACGCGCCCTTCTTCTCATACTCGGCCTTGTGCTCGTCCATGACGAAGCGGGACGGATTAAACAACGCCAGTTTGTAGGCGGCGATTTCGTCGTTGAGCTTGTCGTAGGAGAGGAAACGCCCGCGCAAATCGATCTCGGGATAAATGGAGATGGGTTTCTCGCGCTTGGGGAAGCCGCCGAGTTCCGCGATGGTGGCCTTGTAGTATTTCTGGATGTGCTTGCGGGACCTGGCGATGGTGAGTTCGTCGAGGAGTTTGAAGAACGCGGAGTTGAGCTTCTCCAAGAGTTCGCCCGTCTTGCGCTCGTGGGTTTGCTTTTTTGACCAGGTCGAGAAGACCTTTTGCGCGGTGGCCAGCGTTTCCTTGAGGCTTCCGACGCCGATGGATTCCGCGAAGGCGTCGTCTTTGTTCTCGGTAAGGAAGTAGAGCTGGTTGCGGAGGTCTTTGAGGTCGTTGTTGACCGGTGTGGCGGAGATGAGGAGGACCTTGGTGCGGACACCGGATTTGATGATGTCCTCCATGAGTCGCTGGTAGCGGCTTCTGCGGATGATGTTCCCATCCTCGTCGCGTCTGCCGGGCGTGTTGTTCCGGAAGTTGTGCGATTCGTCGATGACGATGAGGTCGTAGTTGCCCCAGTTCAGGGTTGCGAGGTTGATGTCGCCGGAGTAGCCAGTCTCCCGGCTGAGGTCGGTGTGGGAAATGACGTCGTAGCGGAAGCGGTCTGAGATGAAGGGGTTGAGCAGGCTGTTCGCTTTGTAAACCGTCCAGTTGTCGCGAAGCTTTTTCGGGCAGAGAACGAGCACGCGCTCGTTCTTCAGCTCAAAGTATTTCATGACGGCGAGTGCTTCGTAGGTTTTCCCCAGGCCGACGCTGTCCGCGATGATGCAGCCGTTGTGGCGGAGGATTTTGTTGATGGCACCTTTGGCCCCGTCCTTCTGGAACTCGAACAGCGCTTTCCAGACTCCGGTCTCAAAGAGGCTGGTCTTGCCCAGGTCCGCTTCCGTCTTGCCGGCATCTCCAAGGAACTTCTCGAAAATGTGGAAAAGCGTCTTGTAGTAGATGAACTCCGGCGTGTTGTTCTCGTAGAGTTGCTTGAGGTAGTTCAGGACGTCCTGCTTAACGTCCTTCACGAGCGTTTCGTTACCCCACAGCTCAGCGAACCATTGCTTGAGTTCCTGACGGTCGCGGTTGCCGTCCACAATGAGGTTTAACTCGATGTTGTTGCCAGCGGAGCCAAGGCCGAGGCCGCGTACGGTGAAGTTGGAGCTTCCGAGAATGGCGTCCTCCACGCCCCCGGTGGCGACATGATACATTTTACCGTGGAGCAGGTTGGATTGCTTGATGGTCTTGATGTCCACCTTGCGCTCAATCCAATCGGCGCATTGCCTGGCGACGCGTTTCTGCTGGAGCTTGT
>JBAYWC010000132.1:0-6966 GCA_041674265.1 Terrimicrobiaceae bacterium | reverse complement strand
TACCATACGACTGTCCCGCTCTCGCGGGACTGGTGTTCTCCGCTTCACTTCGGTTGCCTCCCGGCCACACATTCGACTTGCCCTACCATACGACTGTCCCGCTCTCGCGGGACTGGTGTTCTCGCGGGTGAGCGCCGCCCACCAGCTCCTGCCGTTGCCCCGCGAGGAGAGCCGCCCCCCCCCGCCTTCTTCACTCCCGGCTCATGATGCGCAACCGCGGCGGCCGCCATTCCAGAGCCGTCGCTTTTGACGGTGCGAAGGCGAAAAAATCCCGATCTCAAGCCCCTCGCGAATCTGTTGACTCCTGCTCTCAGCCCCTCCTTGCTCCCAAATCCTTGTCAATAAGTGGAAAAACCAACTCCAATGTCCAATCTTTCGGAACCGCTGATGCCGAAAGACCGCCCTTGCTAATGGGAATGATGAGGGTTATGAACAATGCCCTCTCTCATGGCAGCCGCAAATGATCTCCGCAAAGGCATGGCAATCCGTTACAACGGAAACCCGGCCATCGTTCTCGACATCCAGCACCGCACCCCCGGCAACCTCCGGGCCTTCGTGCAATGCATCATCCGTTACATCGGCACCGGGAAGTCCGCCGACATCCGGTTCTCATCGACGGAAAAGGTGGACCTCGTGGAGGTCAACCGCCAGCAGTTGGAATTCAGCTACGCCGATCACCAGGGGTACCACTTCATGGATCCCGAAACCTACGAAACCATCACCCTGCACGAGAATCTCGTGGCGGATGGCAAGGACTATCTCGTCGAAAACCTCAAGGTGGAGGTCCTCAGCATCGAGGGCAGGCCCGCCCAGATCGTGCTCCCCTCTTCCGTGAGCTTGAAAGTCACGGAATCCGCCGAGGGGATCCGCGGCGACTCCGCGAACAATGTCCAAAAGCCCGCCAAATTGGAGACGGGCAAGATCATCAACGTTCCGCTTTTCATCAAGGAAGGCGAATTGATCAAAGTCAGCACTGCCGACGGGTCCTATCTGGGCCGGGCATAACCTTGCTCGCATGGCCGGGAAACGACGTCAAAAGCGTGCGCCGGCCAGATTCAACGCCTCCTTCGCAGGCGCGGTTCCGGATTCCATTCCCACGCGCTGGGTGAAATTCGTTGTCGGACTTTTCCTGCTCCCTCCGGCCTGGGTGTTGACCCAGACATTCTTCACGGCTTTTGCCCGCACGACCATCCACGACGCGTTCTGGCTCACCGAGGAGTTCTGGTTTTTTTCCCTCGGAGCCCTTCTTTGGCTGGTCACGTTTTTCGGGCTGCCACGCCCGCTGTGGATCTATGTCTTCGGGCACGAGCTCACGCACGCGGTCTGGGTTTGGATCATGGGCGGACGGGTCCACAAGTTTCATGTCAGCAAAACCGGCGGGCACATCCTCACCGACAAGACGAACACATGGATTGCGCTCGCCCCGTATTTTTTCCCGATCTACAGCCTGCTTGTGATCGTCCTCTACGGGTTGGCCGCCCTGTTCACGGATGTCTCCCCTTACCGGCAACTGCTCTTTGGAGCTGTCGGGGCCACGTGGGCATTCCATCTTTCCTTCACCTGCTGGATGGTTCCCAAAGGCCAGCCGGACCTCACGTATGGCGGGACGTTTTTTTCCCTCGTCCTCATTTACACCCTGAATCTGAGCCTCCTGGCCGTTCTCCTGATCCTCGCCTCGCCGGGAGTGACCGGCTTCGGATTCCTGCGCGATTTTTTTGAAAATGCGGCGGATTTCTCCCACCAGATCCTGCGCCTGGCTTCAAAAATTTAGCAACCCGGCAGGCTCCGGCGGCGACACGCAGGACTTCGCCGCCCGGACTGGTTTCGTCGTCAGGCGGGATACCCTGTTTCCATCGCACCTCCGCGGGAACCAAACCCTCCGCTACGTCACCGGGTGTGACCTCCGGGGAACGGGAAGCTTTTCGGGCTGCCGATGACGGATGCCCGACTGCGGGAACAGCGGTTCCGGAATCGTTTTGCTTGATGCGGACGGAAGAAAAACAGAGAAATCACGGGATGATCGAGATGACGACGAGACAGGCGGATCGAATTACGCCCGCATTCGAGGCGGAAGCGGACGAGTTGACCGGCCACTATCCGGTTTCCAAACGCAGCGCGTCGCTGCCGCTCCTGCACCTCTGGCAGAATCACTTCGGGTCTGTGGACGACAGCGGGATCGAGTGGATCGCGGCCAAGCTGGACCTCACGCCGGTCAACATTCTCGAGCTGGTCACCTTTTATCCTTGGTTCCGTCGCGAAGCCGCGGGGAAGGTCGTCATCCGCGTCTGCCGGACGCTCTCCTGCGCGATGGCGGGGAGTTACGATGTGAAGGAGAAATTCTGCGAGGCGGTCGGGCTCGATCCGCACGGGGAGCATCATGGGTTCGGCAGTGCCCCGCCCACGACTCCCGATGGAAAATTCAGCGTGGAATTCGTGGAATGCCTGGCGAGTTGCGGAAGCGCGCCGGTCGCCCTCATCGGCGACGAGCTTGTCGAAAACATCAAACCTTCCGATGTCGCCACCCTCGTCAAAAATCTGAAATAGACCATGCCTTCCCTGCTCCCGACCCCGCACCCGAAAGAGCGTCGCATCATTTTCGAAAACATCGGCCAGCCGGGCTACGCCCCGGATATCGGAACGTATCTCGCGCATGGCGGATACGAATCTTTGAAGAAGGCCGTCACCATGAAACCCGGCGAGATTGTCGATGCCGTGAAGGCCGCGAATCTCCGGGGACGCGGGGGGGCCGGATTCCCCTGCGGCACGAAATGGAGCTTCGTCAAGTACGACGACGGCAAACCGCACTACATCGTCGTCAATGGCGACGAGTCCGAACCCGGCACTTTCAAGGATCGCTATATTCTGCACCAGGATCCTCACCAGCTCATCGAGGGGTTGGCTATCTCCGCCTTCGCGACGAACACCCGCCTCGCTTACATCTACATCCGTTGCGAGTTCCCGCACGCCGCCCGCATTGTTTGGAACGCGATCCAGGAAGCCCGCGCCAAGGGGTTCCTCGGGAAAAACCTGCTGGGAACCGGATTCGATCTGGATGTTTACGTCCACCAGGGAGCCGGAGCCTATATCTGCGGCGAGGAAACCAGCCTGCTCGAATCCCTCGAAGGCAAGCGTCCCTACCCGCGCATCAAGCCGCCCTATTTCCCGGCGGTCCTCGGTCTCTATATGAAGCCGACGATCGTCAACAACGTCGAGACCCTCTGCCATGTGAAGCATATCATCCGCTTGGGGGCGGCCGAATACGCGAAGATGGGCGCCCCGGGAGACGGCGGCACCCGCACGATGTGCGTCAGCGGCGACGTGGTGCGCCCCGGCTTCTACGAAATTCCCTGCGGCGCGGTCACTCTCCGCGAGCTGATCTTCGATGTCTGCGGCGGACTCAAACCCGGGCGCACCCTCAAGGCGGTCATTCCGGGCGGCAGCTCCGCAAAGGTCATGCGGGCGGACGAGGTCTACAAGATCAAGGCCAAGGGACCCGATGGCGCGATGGTAGAAAAAGATCTCCCGATGCTCGATGTCGTCATGGACGCCTCCACGCTCCAGTCGGTGGGAACAATGATCGGCAGCGCGGGGGTGATCGTGATGGACGATTCCCGCGACATGGTCTGGGCGCTGAACAATTTGAACCGGTTCTACGCCCACGAAAGCTGCGGCCAATGCACCCCCTGCCGGGAAGGAAGCCTTTGGATGTCGAAGGTCACCACCCGCATGCTCGATGGCGGCGGGCGGACCGACGATTCCAAAAATTTGAAAAACATCGCCGACAACATCGCGGGACGCACGATTTGCGCATTTGGCGAGGCCTGCTCGTGGCCGACGCAAAGCTTTATCGCAAAATTTCCGGAGGAGTTCCAAAAAACTGCGGGGTAAAATTCTTCCGCCGAGCGGGAAATTTCCGCTTTCCTGTGAAACCCAAATCCGCGCGTAAGTCGCTGGAAAGAAATGGAAGGGGAACATATCGGCGCACACGATAACGCGAGGCTCCGCCCGAGCCGTGGTATATGGGCTCCTTACGCGCGGATTTGGGGCGAAGCAGGGGGTTTGCAGTCGGGTGGGGAAGCGTCTATCGTCCGTGGCCATGCCTGCCATTCCGCTCCGTTCCGAAGTTGCCGTTTCCGACACCTGGGATCTTTCGCCTCTCTACGCATCCGATGAAGGGTGGGAGGGGGATTTCGAGGTTCTCCAGAAAGAATTTCCCGCCGCCGGGCGTTTCCGTGGGCGGTTGGGCGAGTCGGTTGATGTTCTCGCCGAGTGCCTGGAATTTGAGAAGTCGGTGGAGCTGAGGATCGAGCGCCTGAATCAATTCGCCTCGTTGCGGGTGACGGAGGACAGCTCGAATCCGACAGCCCTCGACCGTGAGGCCCGCCTGGAAAGCCTGCTCGTGCGCGTGGCCGAGGCGTTTTCGTTTCTTTCCCCGGAGATCCAGGCGTTGCCGGATGAAAAGTTCGACTCATTTCTCTCGTCGGAAGTCCTGGGCGACTGGACGATCCCGCTCCGCAAGCTGCGGCGTCTGCGCGCCCATACTCTCAGCGCGGCCGAGGAACGGCTCCTGGCCCTGGGGGCGTCCGCTCTCCGCGGGCACAGCGAAACCTTTTCCCAACTCACCAACGTGGATATGAAGTTCGGGAAATTGCGCGATGGCGACGGCAGCGAGCGCGAGCTGACGCAAAGCTCGTTCTCATCGTTTCTCCAGCAGCGGGATCCGGGCGTGCGGCGCGCGGCCTTCCACCAGTTTTACGCGGAATTTTCCGACCACAAATTCACTTTGGCCGCGAGTCTTACGAGTTCGGTCCGGGGGGATGTCTTCCAGGCCAGGGCGAGGAATTATCCCTCCGCCCGCGATGCCGCGTTGTTCGGGGATGACGTGCCGGCGGGGGTTTATGACGGCTTGATTTCCACCGTCCGGAAGAACCTGGGCGCATTGTTCGAGTATTTCGAGCTTCGCCGCAAGGTTCTCGGACTCGGAGAAATTCACCACTACGACACCTATGTTCCGATGGTGGAAAACGTCCAGGCCGATGTGCCGTGGGATCAGGCCGTGGACCGGGTTCTGTCGGCGGTCGCCCCGCTGGGCGGGGAATATGTGGGAACGCTCGGGAGGGGACTGCGCGAAGGCCGGTGGTGTGACCGGTATGAAAACAAGGGCAAGCGCAGCGGGGCGTTCTCCTACGGCACTTTTACCAGTCCGCCCTACATCATGATGAACTACAAGCCGGATGTCTTTTCCGACGTGTACACCCTCGCGCACGAGGCCGGGCATTCGATGCACACTTGGTATTCCCAGCGGGAGCAGCTTTATCAGAACTACCACTATCCGATCTTCCTGGCCGAGGTGGCCTCGACGTTCAACGAGATCCTTCTCACCGAGCACCTGCTCAAAACCACCGACGACGAGCGGACCCGCGCCTCCATCCTGAACCGGCAGATCGACGACCTGAGGGGCACGCTCTACCGCCAGACGATGTTTGCGGAGTTCGAGCGGGACATCCACGCCGCCGAGGAGGCCGGCGAGGCGCTGACGCTCGAGGCCTTCCAGCGGATTTACCGCGGATTGCTTGCGGGCTACTTCGGGCCACGGTTCGCGCTCGACGAGGAACTCGGACTCGAATGCCTCCGCATCCCGCATTTTTACAACGCGTTTTACGTTTACAAATACGCGACCGGCATTTCCGCGGCCGCGGCACTGGCCGTCCAGGTTTTGGAATCCGGAGATCCCTCGAGATTTCTGACATTTCTGAGGAGCGGGGGAAGCCGGTATCCGATCGAGGCGCTGGCGGAGGCGGGCGTGGACATGAGCAGTCCGGCCCCGGTGCAGGCCGCCTTGGATCTTTTTGCCCGGAGGGTGGGGGAGTTGCGGGAGTTGCTCGACTGAGAGTTTTTCCTTTCGATTTCCGGGCGGCGGGTGATACTCACGCTATGAGCGCACACATCGCTGCCAGGTTCCCGGTCAAGGTGGAATTGGAATCCGGGAAAGACTATTGGTTTTGCGCCTGCGGACTTTCCGCGACCCAGCCCTTCTGCAATGGAGCCCACAAGGGGAGCGGCTTCGCTCCCATGAAATTCACCGCTGAAAATTCCGGCCCCGCATGGCTCTGCCAGTGCAAACGCTCGGCCAACCAACCCTTCTGCGACGGCGCACACAAGACCATCGCGTGAGTCCCCGACTGGAGGAAACGATTACTTCGCTGCAAGTTCTTTTCCGTTGATCCCGTCTGGAAATTATTTCGAGATAGCAGCGGCGTTTCATGGGGTGCCTCTCCGAAAGGTGCAGAGCCCAAGGGGAACGGGCGTCCCGCCCGTTTGGAGACGGGAATTCGAATCGGAGGGTTGCGCCGCACACGGGCGGGACGCCCATGCCCCTGGTCAGACCAGTGCGTTTGCAACTTTCGGAGAGGCGCCCATGTGCGCTGCCTGCCAGGTGAAGGACGCGCATTGAATATCCTGATCAACCAGACGTTTCATAGACGTGAAACGATCTTGTCTTTGCGGTTTTTGTCTGTTCCTGGCAACGCTTTCCTTTGCGGCGGCCGAAGTTCCCGAATCCGTGGCGTTGGCATCCGGATATGCCCAAGCCTTTCAAGCCACGGGAAAGTTCTCGGTTTCCATTTCCTACACGGATGCGACGCAGGACGTGGAGATTCGGGGGATTCGCGAAATGGCGGCATATGGCGGGGTGCTGTTGGTGAAAATGAGGGGGGGCCAGCCAAATCCTCGACCCGGCCCGCATTGTCAAAATGACGATCGATTAACCGGGGAACAGTTTTTAGCCCGAAAACTGCTTTTCCCTGCGCTCCCTGCGCCTCTGCGTGAGGAATCGCTGAATTCGGGTTAGCCTAACTTCCCCCTGATTTTTTTCTAAGTGACTGCAAATCAGTGAAACTACACGAAAATGTAGCAAGTAATATATCCACAATAATCAAAATAACTGTTGATTGTATTGTTTTATAT